>NZ_JAAPBB010000005.1:0-327782 GCF_019730395.1 Ochrobactrum sp. SFR4
GAAGCTCTCTGCCGCTAGCAGCGCCGCCGCCCTCGTTGTGTCGCTATATAGACCCCACCAATCCAAACTGTCAACACGACTTTTCAAAAAAATTACACAAATCGCAAACTTTCTTTCCACAGGGAAAACTTCGAATTTTATGCAATTATTAACCAACGACACAGGACTCTTTGGAACAGAGATTCTATATGCCTCTGCGAGCCGCGCTGCACCTTTATATATAGTAGAGCATATTAATGCTGACTGCCGAGCCGCTCCATCTCCGCTTCCGACAGACCTAAGCTCTGGCCGATCTCATGCAGCAATATATGACCGATGATCTCGCCGAGCGTTTCTGTATTCTCGCTCCAGTAATCTAAAATAGCGCGGCGATATAATGTAAGCACCTCCGGCCCCTCCTGCGCGCGCAAATGAAAGCGTTCACCAATACCCCGCCCTTCAAAAAGACAGAGAATGTCATAAGGCGTATCCAGATCCAGATCTTCCATAACCTGTTCATCCGGAAAATCTGCAACTTCAATACGAATCTGCGGGCTGAGCGCATGAAAGTCATCCGGCATATGCGCATAAGCATTCAATGCCAGTGATTGTAATTCATCGATAGACGGGGCAAGCCTTGTTGCCCAGTCTCCGCTCAGATCAGTCTGAACCATTGTCCCTGTCTTTCTGCCCCGCTTATTATACAGCAGGTAGTCCAAAATTGATTCCATAAAAAAACCACGCTGACAGCCATCTGCAGCGTGGTTTCAAAACTGATATAGGCATTTATCCTGTAAATGCCAAGTGAGCCTTATTTTAAAGGCTCAGGCCCACGGACGGCTTGCAGAATTCTTCTTCTCAAATACCGAGATATTATCCGCTTTTTCCATTGTCAGGCCGATATCATCCAAACCATTGAGCATGCAGTAGCGCTTGAACTCATCCAGTTCAAAAGCAATAGAACCGCCATCCGGACCGGAAATTGTCATAGATTCGAGATCAACACTCAGCGTAGCATTGGCACCGCGCGAAGCATCGTCCATCAACTTATCCAGATTTTCCTGAGAAACCTTGATCGGCAGGATGCCATTCTTAAAGCAGTTATTATAGAAGATATCCGCAAAAGAAGTGGAGATCACGCAGCGGATACCAAAATCCAGCAAAGCCCAAGGCGCGTGTTCGCGGGATGATCCACAGCCAAAATTGTCACCGGCCACCAGAATCTGCGCATTGCGATAAGCAGGTTTGTTCAGAACGAAATCCGGATTTTCCGAACCGTCTTCATTAAAGCGCATTTCCGCGAAAAGACCTTTACCAAGACCTGTACGCTTGATTGTCTTCAGATAATCCTTAGGGATAATCATATCCGTATCGATATTGATGATCGGCAACGGAGCGGCAACGCCGGTAAGCTTGGTAAATTTTTCCATCGGTCTCGTAACCTGTAAGTCAAAATGCTTTTCTCATTGTGCTTTACACCAGCTTTTTGCAGAGTCAAAGGCCTGAAATCCAAGCGAAGTGCCGCACCATGATAATAATGCGCCCCTCAACCCCAAAGGCAACTACCTTTTCATTGATTGCCTATGATATTAAATTTAAACAATATCCTGTCATTTTTGACCAGTTTTCAGATCAAAAATAACACAAACATCTTTGCCAGGGAGAAATTCTGAGTGACACTTTATCAGCCGCGCCGTGCCGTGCTTTATGTTCCGGCCAGCCATCAGAAAGCCCTCGCCAAAAGCACACAACTACAGCCTGATGCCATTATATATGACCTTGAAGACTCTGTTGCCGAGCAAATGAAACATGAAGCGCGTGATAATCTGCGCGCACATTTTCAGAAGCAGTACCAAACAGTACGAAGCCCGCTAAAAGCTATTCGCATCAACAGTCTTGCCACGCAATGGGGTGAGGATGACCTGAAACTGGCAGCAGAACTCAAAACTGAGGCTATTGTTCTGCCGAAAACAGAAACGCCGCAACAGGTGATAGATGCTGCCCGCAAGCTTGATGATTATGATGCACCGGAGACCCTCGGCATCTGGGCAATGATTGAAACCCCGCGCGGTATTCTCAATGCGGATGAAATTGCCCGACTGGCACAAAAATCCGCAGCGCGTCTCAAATGTTTCATTATCGGCACTAATGATATTGCCCTGAGCACAGGCGTTAAAACCACGAACCAGCGCAGTGCATTACTGCCGTGGATGATGCAGATTATTCTCGCAGCCCGCGCAGGTGGCATTGATGTGCTGGACGGCGTTTACAATAATTTTCAGGATCAAGCCGGTTTTGCAGCCGAGTGTGAACAAGGTGCAATGCTCGGTTTTGACGGCAAAACCCTGATTCATCCCTCTCAGATTGAAACAGCTTTGGACAGCTATTCTTCTACTGCCGAAGAAGCCGCATGGGCAAATCAGGTAATTGCTGCTTTTAATCTGCCGGAAAATGCTGCCAAAGGTGCCATCTCTCTCAATGGTACGATGGTCGAGCAATTACATATTCGCCAGGCCGAGCGTACTCTAGCGCGTGTGCGCTGATTCTTCTTTCTGCAAACTACAGGAGTTTTCCATGCAGCTTTATCGTTTTCTTACCGGACCAGATGATTCTTCTTTTTGTCATCGTGTTACCGAAGCCCTGAACAAAGGCTGGATGCTCTATGGTTCGCCAAGCCACAGCTATAATGCTGAAGAGAAGAAAATGTATTGCGGTCAGGCCGTAACCAAGACCGTTGATGGGCATGAATATTCGCCGGATATCAAGCTCGGCAGCTTCTAAAAATAAAAGCCCCTGCATAATTTGCAGGGGCTTTTTCTATTTACTAGAGCATAATTCCTTAAACTTGAATCAGTTTAAGGAAAAATTATGCTCTAATTTTAAAGTGTTAGAGCGACCTTTGTGTGCCAAGTCTGGCACACGGCGCTCTAAAGGCCGCGCTTTTCGATCATCGCCTGCGGACTTGGCATCCGGCCACGGAATGTTTTGTACAATTCCTCCGGATCTTTGGAACCACCCGCCGCGTAAATATGTGTCTTCAGCTTTTCTGCCAGATCCGCATTGAAGACATCGCCGCTTTCTTCAAAAGCTGCAAAAGCATCAGCGTCGAGCACTTCCGACCACATATAAGAATAGTAACCGGCCGAATATCCGTCACCGCTGAACACATGCAGGAAATGCGGTGTACGGTGGCGCATAATAATCGCGTCCGGCATATCAAGTTTTTTCAGAACTTCCGCTTCAAAAACCAGCGGATCAGTCACAGGCTTGTCACTGGTATGGAATGCCATGTCCACCAGCGCCGATGAGGTGAATTCCACCGTGTTGAAACCGGCATTGAAAGTGGCAGCTTTCAGCACCTTGTCAATCAGATCCTGCGGGATTGTCTCACCGGTTTTATAATGTGTGGCGAATTTCTCCAGCACCGGACGCTCTGTCAGCCAATGTTCATAAAGCTGGGATGGCAGTTCGACAAAATCACGCGAAACTGCGGTGCCGGAAATCGCTGGCCATGTCACATCGCTCAGCAGTCCATGCAGAGCATGGCCGAATTCGTGGAACAGCGTATGCGCATCGTCGAGCGACAACAGCGCCACCTCGCCTTTAGGCGGCTTGGCGAAGTTCATCACATTATAAATGATCGGTGGCTGACCACCATCCAGACGATGAGACGACTGCAATGCACTCATCCATGCGCCGGAGCGTTTGCTCTGGCGGGCAAAATAGTCACCTAAGAACAGGCCGCGTCGTGAGCCATCTGCATTGAACACTTCCCACACACGCACATCTGGATGCCATGTCTGAATACCCTGATATTCTTTGAATGTCAGGCCGAACAGACGTGTTGCAACATCAAAAGCTGCTTCAATAATTTTATTGAGCTGCAGATAAGGTTTGAGATCGCCTTCATCAAAAGCGAAGCGCTCGGCACGCAGTTTTTCTGCATAATAGCGCCAATCCCAGCCAGCTACCGGATGATTAAGCCCCTCACCGGCAATCAGCTTTTCCAGATCAGCCTGTTCTTCCGATGCACGTTGTTTGGCTTTATCCCAAACCGGTATCAGCAAATCCATCACCGCATCGGGTGTTTTGGCCATTGTGTCATCAAGCTTGAACGCAGCGAAATTTGCATAGCCCAGCAGCTTTGCCTTTTCATCACGCAAGGCAACAATCTCTGTTACCAATGCGCGATTGTCAGTCTCGCCACCATTTTCACCACGCTTTGCCCATGCTTGATAGGCTTTTTCACGTAAATGACGAACGGAGGAGAATGTCAGGAACGGCTCGACAATCGCACGGGACAATGTAACTGCCCATACATCGTCACGGCCGCGCTCCTCAGCTGCCGCTTTCATCGCATCACGCAACTGATCCGGCAAACCGGCAAGCTCGGCTGCATCCGTGATAAACAAAGCCCATGATGCTTCATCTTTCAGCACGTTCTGGCCGAAACCGGCACCAAGACCGGCAAGCTTTTCATTAATATCAGCCAGTCGTGCTTTGTCCTGTGCATTCAGTTTAGCGCCGTTACGCACAAAGCCTTTCCAGCTCTTTTCCAGCACACGCAGAGTTTCTGTATCCAGCCCGAGATTGATACGGTTCTGATAGAGAGCATCAAGGCGGGCAAACAGCGCTTCATTCATCATGATGCGCGAGTGATGGCGGGACATTTTCGGCGCGACTTCGCGTTCCAGCGCCTGAATATCCTCATTGGTATGGGCACCCGCGCGCATCCAGAAAATCGCAGCAATATGGGAAAGATCACGGCCGGAAAGCTGCAATGCTTTCAGCGTATTCTCAATTGTCGGCGCATCAGGGTTCTGCAGAACAGTTTCCACATCCGCCCAGTCTTTCTCCAGAGCAATATCAAAAGCCGCTTTAAAATCCGCATCACTGAATTTACTGAAATCCGGCAGACCAAGCGGGCCGCTCCACTGGCTGAGTGCTGAATAGGCGGGCGTCATCTGATTGTCCTGCGGCATATCTCACGGTCTCCGGTTTGCAGAATTACATTTCAAACATTTAAGCAGCCCGCTTATCCGCCACAAGTGATTTATACGGATAATTGACCGGTTTGAAAATAAATAGTAAGGAAACCTTATTATAAGGATGCCTTACAATGTTTACAGGAAAATCCTACGATCCCGATAGTTTCGGCTTCGTTGTCTATGATATCAGCCGGCTTTTCAGCCTTGAGCGGGAGCGTAAGATCGTTGCCGCAGGTCTTGAACTCACCGCTTTCGAGTCACGGACACTGGTTCATGTGGCGCGTTATCAGCCAGCCCGCCAGTCTGTCCTCGCCGAGAGTATGAATATTGAAGCTATGACCCTGTCCGGCTATCTCGACAGGCTGGAAAATCGTGGCTTGCTGCGCCGTGAGCCTGATCCCGATGACCGTCGTGCCAAACTGATTTTTCTCAATGATACAGCCGTGCCGGTTCTGGATGAGCTGAAACGCATTGCGAAAGAAACCATCGCCGATGCTTCACAGGCGCTGCCGCCGGAAGAATGGCAGAGATTTTTGCATAATCTGCTGACCGTCCGCGCGCACTTAAGACAACTCAATCAGGAAAATCGGAAAAGCTGATCCGATTATCCGCAATTTAGCTCCCAGCCATAAAGCATGCCGCTATGCCCGATTCATCACCCCGCGAAAAAACACCCCCGCTTGTCATTATGTCCGAGCGCCGCGTTGGCATTATCGGCGGCTTTCTTGCCGCCATCGGCCCGCTGGCTATGTCACTCTATACACCCGCGATGCCGGAAATTGTCTCGGATTTCGGCACCACAGAAGCAGCAGTTAAACTGACCCTGACCGCCTATTTCGGCGGCTTTTGTTTTGCTCAGCTGATCTGCGGCCCCTTATCAGACGGTTATGGCCGCAAACCGGTCACTATTCTTTTCATGTCTGTCTATCTGGCAGCCAGTGTGCTGGCATTGTTTGCACCGACAATTGAGATCATGGTGCTGGCACGCCTGCTGCAAGGGGTCGGCGCTGCGGTCGGCGTTACCATGTCCCGCGCGATTGTCCGCGATCTGTTCACCAGCGACCGCTCGGCGCGGGTTATGAACCTGATTGGCATTGTCCTCTCCGTCGGCCCTGCCATCGGCCCGACACTTGGCGGGCTGACACTGGAATTCCTCGGCTGGCATGCGATCTTTCTGGTGATGATTTTGCAAGGGGCAGCCGTCATTCTCATGATGCTGCTTTTTGTGCAGGAAACCGGTAAGCCCGATCCTTCCCGTGTCCGGCCACGGGCACTTGTGCAATCCTATTTCAGCCTGCTCAAAACCCCGCACTTCCTGTTTGCCAGTCTGGTGCTTACCGGCGCTACCGGCGCCCTTTATACATCAGCCACCATCATGCCCTTCATTCTTATGACGCGTGTGGGGCTGTCACCGAGCACATTCGGCATGGGGATGTTGTTGCAAACTGCTTTCTATATTTCAGGCGGCATTATTTACCGCATCCTGATGCAGCGCGTGACCGTTTTCCAGATGTCCTGCATCGGGTTGCTCTGCACCGGCTCCGCCAGTATCCTGCTCGCTGTGTTGCTGCGCATTTATGAACCGGGCTATCTGCTGGTAATGCTGCCGATGGGGCTTTACGTGATGGGCATTGCCTTTCTCACCCCACAAATGACAACGGCAGCCATGGCACCTTTTCCGAAAATTGCCGGTTCGGCTTCCGCTTTGATGGGCTTCTTCCAGATGGGCGGCGGTCTGGTCGGCGGCATCATCTCAGCCTCTATGGGCGATCCGGTTATCGCCATGGCAACATTATTGCCGCTGATGGGATTACTGTCATTAATCAGCTATATCATGTGGAACAGGTTCAAACTGCCTCTGGCCCCTACTTTGGAGCATCCGATCACCCCTGAAAAATCTGCAGACCGGTAAAGTCAGACTCTCATAGAATTGTCAGGCAAAAACAGCAGGGTTGACAAGCGCGGCCCGAGAGCACAAAACACGCCCAGACCATCAGGTCTGATTTTAACCGGAGTTTTACTCTTATGCCCAGCGACAGTCACAGTCGATTGTTTATGCCGTCAATGGCAGATCTGACCTGATCGCAGGAGCGATTGGTTTGTCACGATCTGCCATGACGGCGGATCGACAGAGAGGCAAACCAATGAACAACAATAACGGCACCTTCCGTGCTGCTCTCGATACAACGAATCTTGCAATCTCCGCGCTGCTTGAACAGATCGGCCAATTGCGTACAGGTGATGCTGTTGAACTGATTAACGAGCTCGATCTCGACGATCAGGTCACTTTATTCCGCAGCATTTCAACCGATCAGGCTGTTCTTTTTCTGGATCAGCCGGAACTGCATTATGCAGACCAAATCATTGACAGTCTGGATAACGGACGCGCCGCAGAGATCCTGAACGGCATGTCTGCAGACCGTGCAACAGACATTTTCCATGATCTGGACTGGCCGTCCCGCAACCGTCTGTTTTCAGTTCTTTCACCGGAAACCAAAACCGCACTGAAAAAACTGATGGGCTATCCGGCCGATACCGCCGGTGGTCTGATGACAACGGAATTTATCGCTGTGCCATCCACATGGACAGTCGAACAGACTTTAGCTCATATCCGGCAGGTCGAGCGCTCCCGTGAAACGGTCTATGCCATCTATGTTGAAAATCCGGAAACCCGCATTTTACAACATGTAGTATCACTGCGCCGTCTCATCACCGCCAATCCGCAATCCGGCATTGCGGAAGTCGGCCGTGATCAGGAACCGCTGACAATTCCGCCAATGATGGATCAAGAAGAAGTCGCACGTCTGTTCCGCAAGCACGATCTTCTGGCAATTCCCGTAGTGGATGAGCAGCACCATCTGATCGGCATTGTCACCGTGGACGATGTGCTGGACGCCATGACCGAAGAAACTTCGGAAGATGCCTATAAATTCGGTGGTATGGAGGCTTTCACCAAGCCTTATATGCAGATCAGCTTCTTCGAGATGCTGCGCAAACGCGGTGGCTGGCTTTGCATTCTTTTCTTAAGTGAAATGCTGACTGCCAGCGCCATGCAGCATTTTGAAGTCGAACTCGAAAAAGCCATTGTTCTGGCACTGTTCATTCCGCTGATTATGAGCTCCGGCGGCAACTCCGGTTCACAAGCCACATCCTTGCTGATCCGTGCCTTAGCACTGCAGGATCTCAAGCTCGGTGACTGGTGGCGTGTGGCTCTGCGTGAAATACCAACAGGTCTGGCACTGGGCTCTATGCTGGGCGTGATCGGCTTTGTCCGTATTGCAATCTGGCAGAAAACCGGCCTCTACGATTACGGTGAGCATTGGGTGCTGATCGGCATTACCATTGGCGTTGCACTGATCGGCATTGTGCTGTTCGGCTCTCTCTCCGGCTCGATGCTGCCGTTTGTTCTGCAGCGTCTCGGTCTTGATCCGGCCAGCGCCTCTGCACCTTTTGTAGCCACACTTGTCGATGTGATGGGGCTGGTCATCTATTTCAGCGTTGCGGTTATTTTCCTCACCGGAACACTGCTTTAACCTCGGAACAGGCCGGAATTTTCCGGCCTTTTTCTTATGCTGAAAATGTCCGTCAGGCTTTTTATGCAGTCAGTGCACAGCAGCAATGAGATATGCAATATGCTAAAATCAGCCCGCCCCCTTTTAAAATTGGCGAAAAACCTGTAAGAGCGCCCCATTATCTGCGGCGTTCACGAGGGATATCCTTAAGCGTCCCAACCCCCTATTCAGAGTGATAACTCAATGCAATTGCGCAACATCGCGATCATCGCACACGTTGACCACGGCAAAACGACCCTGGTTGACGAACTTCTGAAACAGTCCGGTGTATTCCGCGACAATCAACGCGTTACCGAACGCATGATGGACTCCGGCGATATCGAGCGCGAGCGCGGCATCACCATTCTTGCCAAGGCAACTTCCGCTGTCTGGAAAGATACACGCATCAATATCGTTGATACTCCGGGCCACGCCGACTTCGGCGGTGAGGTCGAGCGTATCCTTTCGATGGTTGACGGTGTTGTTGTTCTCGTTGACTCCGCTGAAGGCCCGATGCCTCAGACCAAATTCGTGGTCGGTAAAGCTCTGAAACTCGGCCTGCGTCCTATCGTTGCGATCAACAAGATCGACCGTCCGGATGGCCGCCATGAAGAAGTCATCAACGAAGTTTTCGACATGTTCGCAGCGCTTGATGCGACTGACGAACAGCTCGACTTCCCGATCCTTTACGGTTCAGGCCGTAACGGCTGGATGGCAGAAAATCCGGAAGGTCCGAGCGATCAGGGTCTGGCTCCGCTTTACGATCTGATCGTCAAGCACGTTCCGGCGCCAAAGGTTGCTGAAGGTCCGTTCTCGATGATCGGTACCATTCTGGAATCTGATCCGTTCCTCGGCCGCATCATTACCGGTCGTATCCATTCCGGTACTTTGAAGCCGAACCAGTCGGTTAAAGTGCTCGGTCAGGACGGTAAACTGCTGGAAAACGGTCGTATTTCCAAGATCCTCGCTTTCCGTGGTCTGGAACGTACTGCCATTGAAGAAGGTATGGCAGGCGATATCGTTGCTATTGCCGGTCTTTCCAAAGGCACCGTGGCTGACACATTCTGCGATCCTTCAATCAACGAAGCCATGAAGGCTCAGCCGATTGATCCGCCGACCGTTACCATGTCCTTCATCGTAAACGACAGCCCGCTGGCCGGCACCGAAGGTGACAAAGTTACCAGCCGTGTTATCCGCGATCGCCTGCTGAAAGAAGCTGAAGGTTCGGTTGCCCTGCGTATCGAAGAATCCGAAGACAAAGATTCGTTCTACGTTTCCGGTCGCGGTGAATTGCAGCTTGCTGTTCTCATCGAAAACATGCGCCGTGAAGGCTTCGAGCTGAGCATTTCCCGTCCGCGCGTTGTGATGCACAAAGACGAAGATGGCAACCTGCTGGAACCGGTAGAAGAAGTTGTGATCGACGTTGACGAAGAATATTCCGGTACTGTTGTTCAGAAAATGTCTGAACGCAAAGCGGAAATGGTTGAGTTGCGCCCGTCCGGCGGCAACCGCGTCCGTCTGGTATTCTTCGCACCAACCCGCGGTCTGATCGGCTACCAGTCAGAACTGATGACTGACACACGCGGTACAGCGATCATGAACCGTCTGTTCCACGAATATCAGCCACATAAAGGCGAAATCGGCGGACGTAACAACGGCGTGCTGATCTCCAATGATCAGGGCGAATCGGTTGCCTATGCAATGTTCAACCTTGAAGACCGCGGTCCGATGATCATCGATTCCGGTACCAAGGTTTATCAGGGCATGATCGTTGGTATTCATACCCGCGACAACGATCTGGAAGTCAACGTGCTGAAAGGCAAGAAGCTGACCAACATGCGTGCATCCGGTAAGGATGAAGCTGTTAAGCTGACCCCGCCGATCCGCATGACTCTGGAACGCGCTCTGTCCTGGATTCAGGATGACGAACTGATGGAAGTAACACCAAAATCCATCCGTCTGCGTAAGCTTTATCTGGACCCGAATGAACGCAAGCGTTTCTCGAAGTCCAAAGGCATGTAATCTGCACTAAAAAAGAAAACGGCGCTCTCGGCGCCGTTTTTTTTATTCAGACTATCCAGATAAACCGGTATCTTATTTCACAACCAGAACCGGTATTTTGCTCAAAGACAGCACCTCTGCCGCCTGACTGCCAAGCAAAAGCTTATTCACACCGCGACGGCCATGCGAGGCAACCACAATCAGCTCAGCCTGATGGGTCTCGGCAGCCTCAACAATACCTACTGCCGGTGACTGATTTTCAATATGCAAGCCTTCAGCAGTCACACCGGCATCGCGCGCTTTGGTGATCGCCTGCTGCACAATGGCTTTGGCCTGCTCTGCCATGGAGGTGCGGTATTCTTCAAAAATTTCCGGTGAAGTGCTTAAACCCGGTGCCACAACAATGCCGTAACTCGGAAACAAATCCGTTACAGTCAGCACTGTAATTTTTGCGGAAAGTTCTTTGGCCAGACCGATCGCCTGTTCCAGCCCTTTATTGGCAAGTTCCGAACCGTCTGTCGCCACTAAAATATGTTTATACATGTCCTCGTCTTTCCCTTTTACAGCATCCGCCGGAATGCACCCTGTCTATTATATGTGTGTTTCTGTTCCGGTTTTTCAATCAGTATCACTACAAACACACATTATTCAGAATGGACTCCTGAGAGACACATCATAATATAAATCTAGGAATGAACAGGACAAATTACATTGATCAGGATCAAACTGATTGTGATTTCCTGTACCGGAAAAGCCTGAAAACTCCATGGAATTTGCTGAACTGCTGCTCCCGTTCCGCCCCTGTGCCATAAAATAATTCTAATATTTCACATTGATAGAATAATATTCTAAATTACTCCTGCATTCTGGAAGCCTGCATCTATAATCCTGAGCAGACAGGTTCTATGCTTTGCAGAAAGATCAGGAGATTTGGTATGAGCGATTCTAACAAGCCAGGCCGCGGCCGTATTTATTCTTCTATTGTTGATACAATCGGTAACACACCGCTTGTCCGTGCAGATAAATTTGCCCGCGAAAACGGCGTGGTCGCCAATCTTCTCGTTAAACTCGAATTCTTTAATCCGCTGGCCAGCGTCAAAGACCGTATTGGTCTGGCTATGATTGAAAGCCTTGAAGCCAAAGGCAAAGCTGTTCCGGGCAAAACCGTATTTATTGAGCCGACATCCGGCAATACCGGTATAGCACTGGCATTTGCTGCGGCCGCCAAAGGCTACAGCCTGATTCTCACCATGCCTGAAACCATGTCGATTGAGCGTCGCAAATTGCTCAAACTGCTGGGCGCGGAACTGGTTCTGACCGAAGGTGCAAAAGGTATGAAGGGTGCGATTGCCAAAGCGGAAGAGCTGGCAGCAGGCAATCCGAACGCAATTATTCCGCAGCAATTTGAAAATGCCGCGAATCCGGAAATTCACCGCAAAACAACGGCGGAAGAAATCTGGAATGACACCAATGGTGAAGCGGATATTCTGATTTCCGGCATCGGCACCGGCGGCACGATCACTGGTGTTGGCCAAGTCCTGAAAGCCCGCAAACCGTCATTCAAAGTCGTCGCGGTTGAGCCAAAGGATTCGCCTGTACTTTCCGGCGGCAATCCGGGTCCGCATAAAATTCAGGGCATAGGTGCAGGTTTTGCGCCGAAAACACTGGATACCGGCGTTTATGATGAGATCATTCAGGTCGCCAATGAAGATGCATTCGCTTTTGCACGCCAGATCGCCAAAGTTGAAGGTATTCCGGTTGGCATTTCTTCCGGTGCTGCTTTGAAAGCCGCTGTGGAAGTCGGCAAGCGTCCGGAAAATAAGGGCAAAAACATTGTCGTTATTATTCCGTCTTTTGCTGAGCGCTATCTCTCAACCGCTCTGTTCGACGGGCTTGATGCCTGATCTGCCTGCTTAAAACCATCCGCTATAAAACCGGCGCAATCGTGCCGGTTTTTTTATGCCGCTCTTTGGTTTCCGGCGCTGAATTACTTCAGTAAACATAAAACGAATACAAACTGATGCTTTATCGCCCATGCCCGATAAAGCGCATCAGGCATAGATTTCTCTGTCGTAACCTCTTTCATCACGAACAATTCATATCCGAAGAATATCCGGTTCTGTTACATGAGAAAACAAGAATCGAACCATACGGTTTAATATGCTTAACCTATGTTTCAGTTCGTCTATCGCAGGAAAATACAAAAAAGATTTCACGTGAAACGCAAATAATCCAAGCGCAAAGAAACCTGATCCATGACAGACAAACTTTCTGAACCATCTTTATTGCTGCCATTCCTGGCCCCTGTTTATGCCCGTTTTCATGATTTCACCTATGCAGTCATGCGTGCAACCAGCGGCGGCATCATGGCTTTTTTCGGTTGGGAAAAGCTGTTTAACGGCGATATGCCACGCGATATTGAATTGTTCCGGCAACTGGGATTGGAACCGGCAATCCCTTTGGCCTATTTCACCAGCATTCTGGAATTTATAGGAGGCATAGCTATTGCGATCGGCCTGTTCACCCGCCCGCTCGCCTTTATGCTTTTCATTCAGATGGTCGTAATTCTGGTGATGGTGATGATCCCGCGCGGCAGCGGTTTCCAGCTTTCAACCGTCTGGTTCGGTGTCTTCATGTATCTGAGTGTGGCCGGCAGCGGGCGCCTGTCGCTGGATCGTCTGATCGGCAAGCAGTTCTGAAATACAAAAGCCGGCTCATGAGCCGGCTTTATTCATTTTCAGTTGACCGGATCTGGGAGCTATCCGGAAAACAGTAAAGTTAATGAGCTATGCACCCCAGTGGACGCACAAAGATCGCTCTAATGCGAATGACGGGCTGCACAGGCTGGACCCGGGCCACGCATATAATGGCGTTCCGGACGATAGCTTGGTGCCAGAAACTCACGAATAACTTTAAAAACTTGACGAAACTGAACGATCAGACCCATCACACTACACCCTGATTAATTTAACATTATTATTTTTTCTGAAGCGCAAATCACAACAGTGAATTTAAGGTAAATATTAGCGAAGAAAGGTGAACACGAAGTGAATTCGCATGCTTAATGAGCAGTTAAAAATAACCTTTTATTTATTAACCCGACAAAAAACCCTGCATTTCCTAAGCAAATGCAGGGTTTTCAGCAATTTATGCGCTCAAAATATTAACGGGTAGGCACCGGCTCATCACCGCGATAATCATAGAAACCGCGACCGGTTTTACGTCCGAGCCAACCGGCTTCAACATATTTCACCAGCAACGGGCATGGGCGATATTTTGAATCCGACAGGCCTTCATAAAGCACCTGCATGATCGACAAGCAGGTATCCAGCCCGATGAAATCGGCCAGCTGCAACGGCCCCATCGGATGATTGGCACCAAGCTTCATGGCCGTATCAATGGCATCGACAGTGCCAACACCTTCATAAAGCGTATAAATCGCTTCATTAATCATCGGCAGCAAAATACGATTAACGATAAAGGCAGGGAAGTCGGCGGAAACCGTGATGGTCTTGCCCAGTTTCTGCACAAAGTCCTGTGCGGCGGTGAAAGTCGGCTCTTCTGTGGCGATACCGCGGATCAATTCAACCAGTTTCATCACCGGCACCGGGTTCATAAAATGAATACCGATAAAGCGTTCAGGCCGGTCTGTGGTTGCCGCTAAGCGGGTGATTGAAATCGAAGATGTATTGGTCGCCAGAATAGCATTGCTGTGCAGATGCGGGCAGACCTGCGCAAAAATCTGCTTCTTAATGGCTTCATTTTCTGTTGCTGCTTCGATCACTAGATCACAAGGCGCCAGATCCGCCATGGTTTTGGCCGGCTTAATCAGCGCAAGGCTGGCAATGCGTGCTTCCTCAGCAAGTTTACCCGAAGCAACCTGACGCGCCATATTACCGCTGATGGTGGCGATACCGTTTTCCAGTCGCTCAAGCGAAGCGTCATGCAGCAGCACATCATAGCCTGCCAGCGCGCAAACATGAGCAATACCATTGCCCATCTGCCCTGCGCCGATGATACCCACTGTTTTAATTGTAAAACTCATGATCCGCTCCGATCCCTTCGTATCAATAAATTTACAGCAATAACGCCAATTTTTCTGCGCCTACATGAGCAGTCTCATGCGGATAAGTCTAGAGCGGATTACGTTCAAATTAGATGATAACGCGCTCTGTTTTCTTTTTTGGTCGCATTGTCACGGGCGTCAAATTGCTTCAATTTAGAGCATTTCCAGCAAAAGTGTGAAGCGTCTCCGCAGGGAAATCAGTTCGCCGGACTGATTTTTTTTCCTGCTGCGATGCGTCGGATAATGCGTCGAAACAAATAGTACAGCGGTTCCAACGATTCAGTCCTAACTGGAACCGCTCTAACTGTGAAATGCTCTGCCCCTGATTAAAACAAAACGCGCCCGGATTAAATATCCGGACGCGTTATACTATTAAAGACGATCATGCCCGATTGTCATGATCCCTGTTTCGCTTCTCAGAGTGCTTTTTCAAGTTCCGGCAGAACAGTGAACAAGTCACCGACAAGGCCATAATCCGCGATCTGGAAAATCGGTGCTTCTTCATCCTTATTGATCGCAACGATCACTTTAGAATCTTTCATACCGGCCAGATGCTGGATCGCACCGGAAATACCGCAAGCGATATAAAGATCAGGCGCAACCACTTTACCGGTCTGACCAACCTGCCAGTCATTCGGCGCATAACCCGCATCAACAGCTGCACGGCTCGCACCGATTGCAGCACCAAGCTTGTCAGCAACCGGTGTGATAACTTCATTAAATTTCTCAGCAGAACCGAGTGCACGGCCACCGGAAATAATGATTTTCGCCGAAGTCAGTTCAGGACGATCGCCGCCGGAAATTTTGGCTTCAACAAATTTCGACACAGCCGGATCATTGCCTGCATCAACGCTTTCAACCGCAGCGGAACCGCCTTCACCGGCAGCCGCAAAAGAAGCGGTACGTACGGTGATAACCTTCTTGGCATCAGTGGCTTCAACAGTCTGAATCGCATTACCCGCATAAATCGGGCGCTTGAAGACTGTAGGAGACACAACTTCGATAATTTCCGAAACCTGTGCCACATCGAGAAGTGCTGCAACGCGCGGTAACACGTTTTTACCCGAAGTGGTCGCCGGAGCAATCACAGTGTCATAGGAGCCGGCAAGAGCGACCAGCAATGCTGCGGTTGGTTCTGCCAGACGGTTTTCCAGTGCATCGCTTTCAGCGAGCAGGACTTTGCGCACGCCTTTCAGCTTGGCAGCAGCATCAGCAGCAGCTTTGGCGCCTTTACCCGCAACCAGAACATCCACATCACCGCCGATAGCTAGCGCAGCAGTCAATGCCTTTGCAGTCTGGTCAGAGAGGCTTGCATTATCGTGTTCTGCAAAAAGAAGAATAGCCATAATCGTTTTCCTGTCCTGACCGCTTACAATACGCCTGCTTCGTTTTTGAGCTTGTCAACAAGCTCGGCAACGGAAGCCACTTTCACACCGGCTTTACGGCCGGAAGGCTCTTCGGTTTTGAGGATTTTCAGACGCGGTGCAGTATCTACACCGTAATCAGCCGGTGCCTTCTCATCCAAAGGCTTCTTCTTCGCCTTCATAATATTCGGCAGAGAAGCATAACGCGGCTGGTTCAGGCGCAGATCGGTGGTGACGATCGCAGGCAGCTTGACTTCAATCGTCTGCAAACCGCCATCAACCTCACGGGTTACATTGGCAGAAGCGTCTGAGAGCTGTACTTCCGAGGCAAAAGTTGCCTGTGCCCAGCCAAGCAGGGCAGACAGCATCTGACCGGTCTGGTTCGCATCATCATCAATCGCCTGTTTGCCGAGAATAACCAGCTTCGGCTCTTCTGCGGCAACAACGCCTTTCAGAATTTTCGCAACGGCAAGCGGCTCGACAGCGTCATCGGTTTTCACGAGGACGGCGCGGTCTGCGCCCATAGCCAGAGCGGTACGCAGCGTTTCCTGCGCCTGTGCAGGTCCGATAGAAACAACCACAACTTCAGAAACTTTACCGGCTTCTTTAAGTTTCAGCGCTTCTTCAACCGCGATTTCATCAAACGGGTTCATCGACATTTTGACATTGGTCAGCTCAACGCCTGTACCGTCACTTTTCACCCGGATTTTGACGTTGTAATCAACAACCCGCTTAACTGCGACCAGAACTTTCATTCGGTTAAGATCCTCTCCACTTGAACAGCATCTGCTGCTCTCTTCGACCGGACATAAGCCTTTTTCTTGCCTGTGTCCGCCTGCCTCTCAGTCAGATACAGTTTTAAAGCATGGCCTCATCAACAACTTGCCTGAAGCCGACATGCTAAAACTCTATCGCAAACGCGCCTGATGCACCGTCAATTTGTGACGGAGATTTCAGAAATTTCATAAGACCGTAATTCTGAACCATAGAGAGGTCAATCATAACCGGCAGAAGGGCTATGAAATATCATCATAACCATCTTCGAAACATGACGGATGATGTCGCAAATATACAAAGATTAACGCGCATTTTGATCTGGAAACCGCATACACTTTTCAGAATGCGCCCTTAGAGCATGTCGTTATCGGAAAACCGGTACCCACTTTTCCGCGACATGCTCTTAGCGTGTCAGCGCCGGTATCCATAAAATATCATCCCGCCCCTGATTATTCGCAATACGGGCAGCCACAAAAAGCAGATCAGACAAACGATTGATATAGCGCAGGGCAACGCCTGAAACCTGCTCATCGGTCTGCGCTGCCAGCGCCACCATGGCACGCTCTGCACGCCGCGCAATAGTTCTCGCCATGTGCAGATGCGCTGCTGCCGGTGAACCGCCGGGCAAAATAAAGGAACGGAGCGGTTCCAGCCGTGCATTCAGCACATCAATTTCCTGTTCCAGCCGGTCAACCTGCTTGTCCACAATCCTCAAAGGCTCATAGCCGAGATCTGCAACAGTGCCGGAGGCAGGATCTGAAACAGCAGCGGGGGTGGCAATGTCAGCACCAAGGTCAAAAAGATCATTCTGCGCCCTTGTCAGCATAGCATCAACATCCGGCAGGATCAGCGCTGTGTAAAGCCGTGCCAATCCGATTGATGCATTCAGTTCATCAATATCACCGCAGGCAACAATGCGCAGATCGTCTTTTCTGCGTCTCGGGCCGCAAGCCAGTCCTGTTGTACCGTCGTCGCCGGTACGTGTATAAATTTTGTTCAGCTTAACCAAAAATGCCTCACCGGTTACTAATTCATACAAGCACTTTTAACGGCGGGCAAAATATAATGCACCGACCATCAGAACCACAGCAATAAACTGAAACATAATACGCAAGCGCATCAGCTTGTTGGATGTATTGCCATCGCCGTTGCGCATCATATTGCGCAAACCCAGCAACAGAACAATAGCCACTGCGATCATGGCAATGATCGCTGCAAATTTAAAACCGCTGTCCATTCTTTCCTCCCGATTGCTTTTCAGCAATCCTCAGTCTTTCCCGCTCAATGTGTAACAGAAGCTTTTTGCGGCAGATAGAGCATTTCCCGTAAAAGTGTGAAGCGGTTTTACGTAAGGATAATGCAGCGTACTCGCGTTCTTTTACGACTGATCGGCCAGCATTTTATAAAGCCAGCGTGCAGGCAGCAGGCGTTTAGCCAGAATGCCCAGCTTTGCAGGACGGGTAACCGGATAATGCGGGCGCGGACGATCACTTTCCAGCGCATGCAACAGAACCTCATAAACAGCATCAGGCCCCAGCTTCACAGAGGATTTCGTGCCGCCGCTTTGTAACTTGGCGAATTGCCGCCGGTAATCTTCTGCATGAACGGAATTGTCCATATCAATATATTTTTGCGCATAAGCCGCCGCATTGGCTGCAAATTTACTGGTAATCGGCCCTGGTTCGATCATGGAAACAGAGATGCCGGAACCTTCGAGTTCCATACGCTGCACCAGCATAAGCCCTTCCAATGCAAATTTGGATGAAACATAAGCCCCGCGCCATTTCATCGGCACCAGACCGAGAATAGATGAACAATGCACCAGACGCCCCTGTTTACTCGCCCGCATTGCAGGAATCAGCCGCTGCGTCAGATCCTGCCAGCCGAAGAAATTGGCCTCGAACTGCAAACGCAAAGCCTCCATCGGCAAGTCTTCCACCGCGCCCGGCTGTGCATAGGCACCATTATTAAACAGCGCATCGAGCTGATGGTTGCACAAGTTAAGCACGCTCTCAGCCACAGCAGCAATCGACTCCGGCTCACAATAATCCAGATAAAAGGTCTCAAAACCCTGTTCCCGCAAATAGGCCAGATCCTGTTCTTTACGGGCAGTAGCAAAAACCCGCCAGCCACGCTCTTTAAGAGCCTGTGCACAGTAAGCGCCAATGCCGCTGGAACAACCGGTGATTAAAATGGTTCTTTGCTGCGCAGATGGAATTTGCACATTTTTGGCCATATGCTGATCTTTATCCGTTGGTTTGCGGGCTGATATCATTGCAATTCCTGTCCGCAGAGTTTTTATACACGTTGAATTTTTGACTTGTGGTCAGTTATACCACACAAACTTGTAATCAGCTCTGCCACAGACGAAAACGAATGAGCCGAACTAAAGGAATTTTCTGTCTATGCGAAAGATAATCCGCTTCCTGCGACAGATCACAACTGATGCAATCGGTCATTTTATATCCGATGATGGCTGGGCTTTCGCATCCCATATCGCCCTCTCCGGCCTGATGGCGCTGTTTCCGTTTCTGATTTTTGCAACAGCACTTGCCAGCTTTCTTGGCGCAGATGCTTTTGCCGAGACAGCGGTACATGTGATTTTTGATACATGGCCTCCCGCTATTGCCGCTCCGATTGCCCGTGAAGTGCAAAATGTTCTGACAATTCCGCGCGGTGACCTCCTGACCCTCAGTGTGATTGCCGCTGCCTATTTTGCTTCCAATGGCGTGGAAGCTTTGCGTGTAGCACTCAACCGCGCCTATCGCGTCACCGATACCCGCTCTATTCTGTTTTGCCGTGCGCAAAGCCTTGGCTTTGTGATTATCGCCACGCTCAGCATCATGGCCATCAGCTTCCTGCTGGTGCTTGCGCCGCTGGCAATCCGTCTTGCAGAACAATGGGTTCCCGCACTGGAAACCATGTCGATTTCATTCGGTTTCTGGCGCTATGCGATTGCACTTTCGGTGTTAGTTTTCGGATTATTTGTCGTGCATATCTGGCTGCCGGCCGGACAAAGGTCTCTGCTGGATATTCTGCCCGGTATTGCGCTGACACTGATTGCATGGCTGGCCGGTGCAACCGCCTTTGCCCGTTATCTTGAAAGCTTTGCCAGCTATGTCACCACCTATGCCGGTCTGGCATCGATCATGGTGGCGATCGTGTTTCTCTATATCATTGCCGCGATTTTCATCATTGGCGCGGAAATCAATGCCGCGATCATGCAGTACCGCAATCGCGAGCAACAGTAGGATAATAAAAAGACGCGGAAACCGCGCCTTTTTCTTTATTACTTTCTCAAAAATCAGGCAGCTGATTTCGGCTTGATCAGATTACGCTCCAGCAACAATTCAGCGATCTGAATAGTGTTGAGTGCTGCACCTTTGCGCAGATTGTCCGCAACGATCCACATGGAAAGACCGTTTTCCAATGTGATGTCTTCACGGATACGCGAAATGAATGTCGCGTCTTCGCCGGCGCTTTCATAAGGCGTGATGTATCCACCATCCTCATGCTTATCAACAACCTGACAACCCGGTGCATCACGCAGGATATCACGGGCTTCATCAGCGCTGATCGGCTTGTCGAATTCAATATTCACAGCTTCAGAATGACCGATAAAGACCGGCACACGCACAGCAGTGCAGGAAACTTTGATCTTCGGATCCAGCATTTTCTTGGTTTCGGCCATGACTTTCCACTCTTCTTTGGTGGAGCCGTCTTCCATGAAGGAATCAATATGCGGGATAACGTTGAAAGCAATGCGCTTGGTGAATTTCTGTGCTGTGACAGGATCAGCAACAAAAACCGCGCGGGACTGCTGAAACAGCTCGTCCATACCTTCTTTACCGGCACCGGAAACCGACTGATAGGTTGCCACAACAATGCGCTTGATGGTGGCCGCATCATGCAAAGGCTTGAGTGCAACAACGAGCTGGGCAGTCGAGCAGTTCGGGTTGGCAATGATATTGCGCTTACGGAAACCGTCAATCGCATCCGGATTGACTTCCGGCACGATGAGCGGCACATCGGCATCATAACGCCATGCGGAAGAATTATCGATAACCACGCACCCCTGCGCGCCGATTTTTGGTGACCATTCCTTGGAAATATTACCACCGGCCGACATCAGACAAATGTCAGTATCGGAAAAATCATAGGTGTCGAGCGCTTTAACTTTCAGCGTCTTATCACCATAAGACACTTCCGAACCCTGACTGCGGCGGGAAGCAAGTGCCACCACCTCAGAAGCCGGAAAACCACGCTCTTCGAGAATATTGAGCATTTCGCGACCCACATTACCTGTGGCGCCGACAACAGCAACTTTGAAACCCATGTGAAAAATCTCCTGTCCCTCTCCGCTTTCACACCAGAAAACCCGTGGCCACGCAGGTTCTCCGCCCCGGACCTAACCCGGGAGAGGGTGAGCAGGCCAAGGGATCAGACCGTTTTGGTGGTCGTTTTCGAGGTGATTGTCTTCAGGGCAATCATGGCCGTTTTGGTAATACCGAATGCAGGAGAAGGTATACCCATAGCTCCGCCGCCGGAGAAATCTCCGGAAAATGCTGGCAAAACTGATGGCAAAGCGAGGGATTCCACGCGGTGTCTCCTAATTCACTGCTGCTTTTAACCCGATTTTGCCAAGAGTCAATTGCCGTTTATGTCGTCAAAGCCGCCAAATGTTTAAGAAAATACCAATTTTCCAAGAAGCTGTGTTCGCATCCGCGCTGCGCAGAAAAATATTTCACCATTATTATACTAAAGAATACTGACGCAAATCCCGTTTTCAGTTCATTCTGTCTGCGACTGCTTTGCCAGGCGGCAATAGAAACCGCGCGACTGCAGGCACCTCCGGCCACACCGGCCACGAGACGAATTTCGCATATTGAAAGGCTGAGAATAATCAACACCCGGTGGCAATAAGGGAACTGCCGCAGGGTTTATCCGGGAGGACAAATTATGGCAGCAATTGATGGTGCGCGTGAACGCGCCCCTAAAATGACCAAGGAGGAGCGCAAAGTTATTTTTGCCTCGTCGCTTGGTACAGTCTTCGAATGGTATGATTTCTATCTCTACGGCTCACTGGCCATTTATATCGGTGCCGCCTTCTTCAGTGAATATCCTGAAACAACCCGTAATATTTTCGCGCTGCTGGCTTTTGCGGCGGGCTTTCTTGTACGCCCGTTCGGTGCGTTGTTCTTTGGCCGTATCGGCGATCTGGTAGGCCGTAAATATACGTTCCTTGTTACCATTGTGGTGATGGGGCTTTCCACCTTCCTCGTCGGTTTGCTGCCGGGGTCAGCATCTATCGGCATTATCGCGCCGATTATTCTGATCGGATTGCGTATGCTGCAGGGTCTCGCACTCGGCGGTGAATATGGCGGTGCGGCAACCTATGTGGCCGAACATGCACCAAACGGACGCCGCGGTTTCTATACTTCATGGATTCAAACCACCGCGACTTTCGGTCTCTTCCTGTCTCTGGTAGTGATTTTGCTGATCCAGAACTCCATGACAGCTGAAGAATTCGCAGCATGGGGCTGGCGTATTCCGTTTCTGATTTCAGTTGTTCTGCTCGGTATTTCCGTCTGGATCCGTATGCAGATGAGTGAATCCCCTGCTTTCAAGAAAATGAAAGAAGAAGGCAAACAGTCCAAGGCTCCGCTGAAAGAAGCCTTCGGTCAGTGGAAAAACGCCAAGATCGCTCTGATTGCCCTGTTCGGCCTCACCGCCGGTCAGGCTGTGGTCTGGTATTCCGGTCAGTTCTATACGCTGTTCTTCCTGCAAAACGTGCTGAAGGTTGAAAGCATCTCGGCCAATATCATGATTGCCGTGGCGCTGCTGATCGCAACCCCGTTCTTCCTGTTCTGGGGCTGGTTGTCGGATAAAGTCGGCCGTAAGCCGATCATCATGGCAGGTCTTGCACTGGCAATTTTCACCTATTTCCCGCTGTTTAAAGCTCTCACCGCAGCTGCCAATCCGGCACTTGCCCGTGCGGAGGCAACAATCAGCGCAACCATCACGGCAGCACCGGGCGATTGTACTTTCCAGTTCAATCCGGTTGGTACAGCCAAATTCACAACATCCTGTGACGTGGCAACCGCCTTCCTGTCCCGCTCTTCCGTTCCTTATACGGTTGAAACCGGCACAGCAGGCACAGCTGCTACCGTGAAAATCGGTGAAAGCACCATCACATCCTACGATGCGACCGGTGCGGATGCCGCAACACGCGCACCGGCTTTTGTTCACGATGTGAATCTGGCTCTGCAGAAAGCCGGCTTCCCTCTGGTTCGTAATGCAGCAAAAGTACCGGATGCCAGGCTGGATGCATTTATTGCTGCCAATCCGGAACTGTCGCTGAATGCAGATACGATCCGCGCCGGCGAATCCGTCAGCATGACAGCCGATCAGATGGTTGCTGCCAAACTGGTTCCGGCGGCTGATGCCGCAACACTTGGCGAACAGAAAGTTTATAGCATTCCTGATGCAGGAACCTTCAAAATGGTTGCCGATCCGGATGAAGTAAACTGGCCGCTGACCATTCTGATTCTCACCATTCTGGTGATCTATGTGACAATGGTTTATGGTCCGATTGCCGCTATTCTGGTGGAAATGTTCCCGACCCGCATCCGTTATACCGGTATGTCACTGCCTTACCATATTGGTAACGGCTGGTTCGGTGGACTGCTTCCGGCAACCGTGTTTGCGATGAGCGCTGCCAAAGGTGATATTTATTACGGCCTCTGGTATCCGATCATTATCGCTCTGATGACTCTGATTATCGGTCTGATCTTTGTGCGTGAAACCAAAGACCGTGACCTCGATCACGTAGAGTAAAAACTCTGCCGCAAAACAAAACCGCCGGAGCATTGCTGCTCCGGCGGTTTTTTATTCGAAACGATCAGCAGCCATTATCTGGCTATCAGAATCTTTAAGCAGACAATGCTTTGAACTTCGCGAGAATTGCGTCGCCCATTTCAACAGTGCCAACTTTTTTCGAGCCTTCAGCCCAGATATCAGCTGTACGGATACCGTCATCCAGAACCGCAGCAATCGCAGCTTCCAGACGATCAGCTTCTTCAATCAGGTTGAAGGAGTAGCGCAGGCACATTGCGAAAGAAGCAATCATTGCAATCGGGTTGGCAATACCTTTGCCAGCAATATCCGGTGCCGAACCATGTACCGGCTCATACAACGCTTTGCGTTTGCCTGTTGTTGCATCCGGCGCACCGAGCGAAGCGGATGGCAGCATACCGAGCGAGCCGGTAAGCATAGCAGCAACGTCAGACAGCATATCGCCGAACAGGTTATCCGTTACAATCACGTCGAACTGCTTCGGCCAGCGCACCAGCTGCATACCACCGGCATCCGCCAGCATATGTTCCAGCTGTACATCAGCATATTTGGCTTTATGAGTTGCGGTTACAACTTCGTTCCACAACACGCCGGACTTCATCACGTTGCGTTTTTCCATCGAAGTGACTTTGTTGCCGCGTGTGCGCGCCAGTTCAAAAGCCACACCGGCAATACGCTCGATTTCGTAGGTTTCATAAACCTGTGTATCGATACCGCGCTTCTGACCATTGCCCAGATCAATGATTTCTTTCGGCTCACCGAAATAGACACCACCGGTCAGTTCGCGGACGATCAGAATATCGAGACCTTCAACAACTTCAGGGCGCAGCGATGAGGCATCAGCCAGCGCAGGATAGCAGATTGCAGGACGCAGGTTTGCGAACAGCGCCAGATCTTTACGCAGACGCAGCAGACCGGCTTCCGGACGTACTTCATAAGGCACGCTGTCCCATTTCGGGCCGCCGACAGCACCAAACAAGACAGCATCAGCAGCCAGCGCTTTTTCCATATCGCCTTCTGAAATCGCCTGACCATGGGCATCATAGGCAGAACCGCCGACGAGGCCTTCATCTGTCTCAAAGCCAAGGCCTTTTTCTTCATTCAGATAGGTAATGATTTTGCGGACTTCCGCCATTGACTCAGGGCCGATACCGTCGCCCGGCAGAAGAAACAGTTTTCTGGTCGCCATTATGCCATGCCTTTGTTCAGATCATCTGCCGGTCATCCGTACAAATGAACTTCTTTAAACTCAGAGCACTCTTCCTCTGCAACTTGTTTCAAAGGCAAAGCGCTCACGCGAAAAATTCACGCTATTCATAGCCCAAAAGCTCAAAGGGGGGAAAGTGTCAAACGCAAGATTTGACTCATATTTTTGCAAATTTCGCAATAATCCTAAACCGGATACATTGCCTGCATAAAAGCGGCTCTTCGAATATAATCTATTCTAAACTACGGGCTTCCGATGCCAGCAGGATAGGCACCCCCTCCCGCACCGGATAGGCCAGTTTTGCTTTTTTAGAAATCAGCTCACCATGCTCACGGTCATAGTCCAGCACGCCTTTGGTCAAAGGGCAGACCAGTAATTCCAGCATTTTCGGATCGATTTTCTTTTCAAAGCCTTCAGAACTCATATCCGGCCACCCTTTATCGCAGCATATTACTGCAGACCTGAACCATAATCATCCCCGTTACGTACCAGAGCAATCTCGGTGATCGCAACCAGCGTTTCCGCACGGGTTTTCAGATCAGGAGCTTCCAGCAATGCCTGTTTTTCCGCTTCACCAAAAGGCGACATCATTGACAATGCATTGACCAGTGTTTCATTGCCTGCCTTGGCAATGCTTTCCCAATCCGCCTCAAGACCATTGGCTTCAAGATAATCGCGGAAAGCCTGTAACAGCGCTTCACGATCAACCTCTTTTTCGCCCTGCTCTTCTTCAAGATCCTGCAGATAAGGCGTGATCCGCGCCATACGGAACGGATGCGGTACCGGTAGTTCTTCTGCCAGCCGGAAGCGGCAAATGCCCTGCAATGTAATCAGCACACGGCCATCACCGGTTTCTGTATAAGAGGTAATCCGTCCTAGACAGCCGACTGCGCTCAGCTCCGGCCGGTCCGTACCTTTAGCAGCACCTTCTTTATCTTGCACCGCAACACCATTGATGATTTGCGGCTGGATAATCCCGATCACACGGTCACCGGCCAAAGCCTCATCAACCATCACAAGATAACGCGGTTCAAAAATATTCAGAGGCATTTGCCCGCGGGGTAAAAGCAGACCGGCTACCAGCGGAAATACCGGAATCACTTCCGGTAAGTCTGACGCTTTTCGGTAATGGACATTGCCCGCCTGCATAAATTCACCTCACATCTCAATACCAACCAATACCGGATTACTGCTCCGGTATTGTATCATCATTTATCAATTTTGCCCGTTGCTCAGGAGAACAGCAGCGACGACAATTTACGACGACCGTTTAACGTTGCCGGATCTTTAAAGCCCCATGCTTCAAAGAATTGCAGCAATTGCTTGCGCGCACCATCATCATTCCATGTACGATCCGCTTTCATAATCGCCAGAAGACCGTCTGCGGCTTCCTCACGCTTATCCAGTGCATTGGCAATCATCGCCAGATCAAAACGGGCCTGATGGTCATCCGGATTCGCAGCCAGTCGCGCCTGCAATTCAGCAGGATTGCCGAGATGTGCAACCTGATCCGCCAATGCGAGACGCGCTTCAACTGCACGGATAGCCGGATCTTCTTTCTGCTTTTCCGGTACACGAGCCAGCACTTCACGGGCTTTTTCCAAATCACCAAGATCAAACAGGCATCCCGCCAGACCGGCAAGGGCCGGCATATTATCCGGCACATTTTGTAAAACCGCAGCATAAATCTGTGCAGCCTGATCCGGCTCGCCATGCGCATGCATTTCCTGTGCAGCCGCCAAAGCTTCTTCAATTGCTGCCTGCGGGCCACTTACCGAACCGGCGCTTTTGGCAACCTTATCAATAAATTCTTTGATCTTACTTTCCGGCAAAGCACCCATGAAACCATCAACAGGCTGTCCGTTGACGAAAGCAATCACGGCCGGAATAGACTGAATACCCAATTGTCCGGCAATCACCGGATGATCGTCAATATTCATCTTCACAAGTTTAACAGTGCCCTGCGCTGCATTCACAGCGCTTTCAATCATCGGTGTCAACTGACGGCATGGGCCGCACCATGGCGCCCAGAAATCCACCAGCACCGGCTGATTGCGGGACTCACTGATAACATCCGCTGCAAAGCCTGCAGTCGTTGTATCTTTAATCAAACCGGCAGCGGAATCAGAACTGCCAAAACCCGCCAGCGATGACAGCGCACCGGCACTGTCTTCAGTCTCTGCCGGGGCTGCAGTTTCAGCGGACGTATTATAGGTCACGCTGGTATTACCCTGACCGGAGGCTTGGCCATAAGTTGCCCCGTAAGGGTTACCGCCATAAGGATTATTAGCGCTGTTCATTGTCGTCCCTTAATCCGTTCTTCCCGTAGCCATATTACATCATAAATTCAGCTGACTGCGAGCCATGCTGTAATTATGGCAGAATATAATATCTCTGCCATGTTAATTCGGCATTTTTAGCGGCGCTTTCAAGCCCCGCTTTAAGCCGGAGCTGTTTCTGCAGTGCTGACAGACACTATACGCGCTTCATGTCCGGTAGCTTCCAGAAACTTCAGCAGGTCATCACGGTGAATCGAGGTCGTCGCCTCATTGGTCAGCGGATGCGCATTGATAATCTCATGACGCATCAATGCTTCGTCCAGAATGATGCTGACCTGATGACCCGTATCATTAATCGCACCGAATGCAGATACGGCACCTGGTATAAGCCCCAGATATTCCATCAGCTTTTCCGGTTTACCGAAAGAGACCTTACTGGCGGCACCGATCAGCGTATGAATGGTTTTCAGATCAACAACCGCATCTTCTTCAACAGTCACAAGAAAGAAATTGTCTTTCTTGTCTTTCAGAAAAAGATTCTTGGTATGTCCGCCGGCAATTTCCCCGCGTAATTTCTGAGAATCAGCAACTGTAAACAGGGGCGGATGTGTAACGGTTTGCACCTTGATCCCCAGCGTATCGAGATAATCATGCAAATCAGCAGCGGTTTTCGGCATTTTTTGTCTTCTCCTCCAAAGCAGTCTGCATATCTCTTACAAGACAAGCATAAAAAGCTGCAAGAAAACGACAAAGATATGCGTTTGAAACAAAAATGCCGTCACTTTCGCTGCAACGGCCACAGATTAATGACCGCACCATGCTTCGACTCATTTATTTGCGCTCAAAATATCCCGCTCGCAGGGTTCAAGATCGAATCATTACAAGTATTTATGCCTTTAAAACGGTGTTTCCCGATATATCAGGCCATCAAGCTGTGTGAAAAATGCCTGTATTCAGGGCTTATGGAATTATACACAAAACTGATTGATGTTTTTGCAAATTCCCTGTTGCAAATCACCTGAGGTTTTGCCATATAGCGCAGGCCTAACCAACAAACTGGCGCGAGCGGGTGTAGCTCAGGGGTAGAGCACAACCTTGCCAAGGTTGGGGTCGAGGGTTCGAATCCCTTCGCCCGCTCCAGTTTGGTTAAGCTTTCAAAAGCCACGCAACAGCGTGGCTTTTTGCTTTTCAGGTCCAATTTCTCTATATTATTACTATGACAAAGCCACTTCTCCGTTCGTCTTAAATCCTTTAAAAAAATTACAGATTTTGCATTTTTCCTGTTGCAAATCACTCCGGCTTTTGCCATATAGCGCAGGCCTAACCAACAAACTGGCGCGAGCGGGTGTAGCTCAGGGGTAGAGCACAACCTTGCCAAGGTTGGGGTCGAGGGTTCGAATCCCTTCGCCCGCTCCAGTTTGGTTAAGCCTTCAAAAGCCGCGCAACAGCGCGGCTTTTTGCTTTTCAGATTTCCGGTTTGATTCCATAGACTTATTCTTAAAAAATATGGCGCCGCGCTCACGCGCGACGCCTTGCCTGCAGAGAATCGTTTTCTTGCATGAAGTTAAGAGGAGAAAACCTGTCTCTCCGCACGGGCAACACGGCGACGTGCAATGATAAACGCCGCAATAAACACCAAAGTCATCAGCAAAACGATTGTTGGTGCAGGTGCACTGTCAATAAAGAACGAGACGTAAACGCCAAGCCCTGACGAAGCGACAGCCACAATCACCGCAACAATCAGCATGGAGCTGAAATTACGCGTCAGCAGGAAGGCAATTGCCCCCGGTGCAATCAGAATTGCAATTGCCAGAATGATACCCACCGCTTTCAAAGCACCGACAATGGTCAGCGAGAGGATAGCCAGCAGGCCATAATGCAGCAATCTGACCGGCAACCCCACAGCACGCGCCTGCGCGGGATCAAAAGCGTGTAGCAGCAGATCCCGCCATTTCAGCACCAGAAGAGCAGTTACAATCACAGCAATGATTGCTGTTTCAATCATATCCTGCTTGCCGATACCAAGAATGTCACCGAACAGAATGTGATCCAGATGCACATCAGACTGCACCTTCACATACATCACCAGTCCGAGACCAAACATACCGGAGAAGACAACGCCCATAATGGTATCTTGTTTAATCCGGCTGTTTTCTTTCAGAAAACCGGTTGCCAGTGCACAGAACATCCCTGCCACGAAAGCGCCGATCGCCAGCGGAATATTAATGATATAGGCCAGTACCACACCCGGCAACACCGCATGGGAAACAGCATCTCCCATCAGCGACCAACCCTTAAGCACCAGAAAACACGATAATAATGCGGCCGGTATCGCGATCAGCATGGCAATGACCATAGCATTGACCATGAATTCAAAGCGAAACGGCATCATCAGAGTTTCAAACAGGCTCATGACTGCACCTCTGCTTTGAGAGTTTCAGCTGCCCGACGTCTTGCGGCCAGCATGCCGTGCTTCGGCGCGAAGAAAAATGCTGCCAGAAAGATCAGCGTCTGCATCACAACAATAATCCCGCCGGTCGCGCCATCAAGAAAATAGCTGATATAAGCGCCGGTAAAACTGGTGAGCGTTCCGATGATGACAGCAATCGTCAGCAAACGCGGAAAGCGATCTGTCAGTAAATAGGCTGTTGCACCGGGTGTCACCACCATAGAAATCACCAGAAATGCACCGACCGTCTGCATTGCCGCAACGGTACAGGCCGACAGCAGTGTGAAGAAAATCACCTTCAGCACGGTCGGGTTCAGGCCGATCGAACGGGCATGACTTTCATCAAAGAAAGTCACCATCAGGTCTTTCCAGATGAACAGCAGCACGACCAGCGATACAAAGCCGATTATCGCCAGTTGCAGTGTATCCGCCGGTGTAATCGCCAGAATATTGCCCAGTACAATCGTCTGAATGCTGACTGCGGTTGGTTTCAGCGACACCATAAACAGGCCAAGACCAAAGAAGGATGTGAAAATCAGACCGATAATCGCATCTTCTTTCAGCTTGGTACGCTCATTGAGAAACAGCATCGCTGCAGCAGCTAAGCCGCCGGAAAAAAAGGCACCGATCGCAAAAGGCAGGCCGAGCATATAAGCGCCCGCCACCCCCGGCACGATGGAGTGAGACAGAGCATCGCCGATCAGTGACCAGCCTTTGAGCATCAGATAGCCGGACAGGAATGCGCACACGCCGCCGACCAGTGCCGAAACCCACATGGCATTGATCATATATTGATAGGAGAACGGCTCAAGCAGCAGTTCCATTACTCTGCTCCCTTACCGTGATTGTCCTGATAGAGCACCAGCGGCCGCTCATCATCGGTCAGAATATTCACCGGATGCGCTTTGCCTTTATCGGCATCATTGAGCACGAAATGGCGCAGAACACCGCCAAAGGTTTTCTCAAGATTAGCCTGCGTAAAGATGGTTTCCGTGTCGCCATAGGCCAGAACCGTGCGGTTCAGCAGCACTGTGCGGTCACAGAATTCCGGCACACTGCCCAGATTATGGGTCGAGACAAACATCACCCGCCCCTCATCGCGCAGATCACGCAGCAGCTTGATGATTGCTTCTTCGGTTTTAACGTCCACACCGGTAAAAGGCTCATCAAGCAAAATGACCCGACTATCCTGTGCCAAAGCACGCGCCAGAAAAACACGTTTTTTCTGGCCACCTGATAATTCGCCGATTTGGCGCTTGCGATACTCCGTCATATTCACGCGCACCAGCGCATCGGTAACCGCCTGATGATCGGCCTGCTTGGCACGACGCATCATACCCATATGGCCATAACGTCCCATCATCACCACATCTTCAACGAGAACCGGAAAGTTCCAGTCCACATCTTCCGACTGCGGAACATAAGCGACGAGATTGCTCTTAAGTGCTTGTTTGACCGGAAGGCCGAGAATGCGGATATCGCCTTTTGCCAGCCGCACAAAGCCCATCAGCGCTTTGAACAAGGTGGATTTACCGGAACCGTTCACGCCCACAAGTGCGGTGATTGTACCGGTCGGAATTTCAAAACTGGCATCACGCAGGGCCGTATGGCCATTGCGATAGGTCACTGTCGCGCCACTCACCATAAGCCCTGCTCCCGCATCAGATGATGCGGGAGACCGGACTGTCGTTGGGCGGACATTAAGCGGGGCATTCATTATTTCGCATCTCCGGATTTAAGACCCTTCGCAATCGTGTCAGTCGTCACACGAAGCAGGTCGAGATAGGTCGGCACGGCACCGTCCGGCTCTGAAAGCGAATCCACATACAGAACACCGCCATAATTCGCACCGGTTTCAGATGCCACCTGTTTGGCCGGAGCCGGAGAGATAGTGCTTTCAGAGAAAACCACAGTGATATTGTTCTTGCGAACGGCATCAATTACTTTGCGAACCTGCTGCGGTGTACCCTGCTGGTCAGCATTGATCGGCCAGAGATAAAGTTCTTTCAGGTTGAGGTCGCGTGCCAGATAGCTGAAGGCACCTTCACTGGTCACCAGCCAGCGCTTGTCTTCCGGAATATCTTTCAGCTCATCCTTGATCGGATCAATCAGTGCCTTGAGTTTGGCCTTATAGGTTTCAGCATTGGCTTTATAGATTTCCGCATTTTCCGGATCATGTTTCACGAAAGCATCGCGGATATTATCGACATAAATCATACCGGCCGAAGGCGACATCCAGGCATGCGGATTAGGCTTACCGCTATACGGACCTTCGGTAATGCCCATCGGCTCAACACCTTCAGACACAACAACGCTTGGTACATCTTTCAGATGCTGAAAGAATTTTTCAAACCAGCGTTCAAGATTAAGACCGTTCCAGAAAATCAGCTGCGCACCTTGCGCCTTCATAATATCACCCGGGGTCGGCTGATAATCGTGAATTTCCGCATCCGGTTTGGTGATGGATTCAACAATCGCAGCATCGCCTGCAACATTGCGGGCAATATCAGCAATAACCGTAAAGGTTGTCACTGCCTTGAATTTTTCCTTAGCCGCAGCAGGCACCACGACAAGCGCTGCGGAAAAAGCCGTACCAATAATACCGGCCAGCAGCACGCGCCTCATTTTGCTGAACATTCTCAACTCCTCAATCCATACCAGATTTTTTAATTGCAAATAGAAAATCCTAGTTGCAAATGATTGTCAATTGCACTCTTCGTAATGAGTCTGTAATAATTTTGCAAGTGAAAATCATTCGCAACTGAAGAGTGGCCATGTCATGCTAAAAGTGCCTGAAAAATTACGTGCGCAATTGCGGTCACAACGCCTGATGCAAATGCAGGATACGCCTCTTATCCGGCCAATTTTGCAGAAAGCCGGCCTGCGCCCGACCAAACAACGTCTGATACTCGGACAATTTCTGCTCAGCGGACATCATCAGCATATTTCGGCCGATGATCTGCATTTGCTCGTGATGCATAGCGGTTTCAGCATGTCGCTGGCGACTGTCTATAATACGCTCAACCAGTTTGCTGAGGCTGGCCTGATCCGCAAAATATCCGTCAGCGGCCAGCGCACATTCTTTGATACCAATGCCCGTAATCATCAGCATTTTTATTTTGAGGATGAAGATCGGATGATTGATATCGGCGGAGCACAGTTGGCACTCACACCGCCACCTCAGGCACCGGCCGATTATGCGATTACCAAAATCGATATTCTGGTCAGCCTTAAGAAAACCTAGACAGCATCCGATGTTACAATTGTGTCACCGGCCTGATGTCTGCCTGTCACCAACGCAGTGTAGTGAACGCGCAGTGGCGGTCTGTGTCCCCCGTTAGAAATACACATCCGCATCTTCTCTTCAAACTCTGTGAAGGAGCAGATCCATGCGGATTGTTCAGATTACCGATACTCATCTCAGCCCGTCCAAAGCCCATTTCACTAAAAACTGGCAACCTCTCGCCGAATGGCTGGAAGAGGTTCAGCCAGATCTCGTCATCCATACCGGCGATCTGGCTGTCGATGGTGCGGATTTCGACGATGATCTGACCTTCTGTGCTGACCTGCTCGGCGAGCTGAATATGCCGGTGCTTTGTGTGCCCGGCAATCATGATGTCGGTCATCTGCCCTCCTCCCTCCAGCCGGTTAATGATGAACGTCTGGAGCGCTGGCGCGATCTCGTCGGCCCTGACCGCTGGGTGCATGACCAGTCCGGCTGGCGTCTCATCGGTCTCAACAGTTTGCTGATCGGCAGCGGCCATGCGGAGGAAGAAGAGCAATTTCAATGGTTAGAAGACGCGTTGAACGGTGCCGATGGCAATCCTGTTGCAATCTTTGCGCATAAGCCGCTTTTCGTGGATAGTCCTGATGAAGGTGACAGTGGCTACTGGGGTGCCTCCCCGAAAGACCGTAAACGCCTTCTCGATCTGTTCAATGCGCATAATGTCCGCCTTTATGCCAGTGGTCACCTGCACCGCGCATGGGCTGGCCATCATCAGGGCATTTCCCTGATCTGGGGGCCTTCCTCCGGCTTTATCGTCGGCCCGATGGAACGCGATCTGCCGGGTGAGCGTATTGTCGGTGCTGTGATCCATACGCTGAGTGATACAGTCCACAGCGAGATCACCGAACTGACGCAGTTGCGCCCCTATCTGCTCGATGATGTGGTGCATGAAGTGTACCCGTCGAGCCACACTGCCGCCATTACCAGTGCCGATGCAACGGAGCAGGCATAATGGCGCATTTCGCACTGAAAAATATCTCCAAATCTTTCGGCGATCAGCATATTCTTAAAGATGTGACGATTGAAGCCGAAGACGGTGAATTCATTGCACTGGTCGGGCCTTCCGGTTGCGGAAAAAGCACAATTCTGCGCATTGCCGCCGGTTTGGAACATGCCGATGATGGCAATATCTGGTTGGACGAACGCAATATTACCGCTGCGCATCCTTCAGACCGTAATATCGCAATGGTGTTCCAGTCCTATGCGCTCTACCCGCATCTGACAGTACGTGAAAATATTGCCGTGCCGCTCGCCATGCGCGATCTAAGCACAATGGAACGCCTGCCACTGATCGGCAACTGGATACCGGGTCAGGCGGCTAAACGCGCCGCCATTCAGCAGCAGGTACAGGCAACTGCACAGAGCCTGAAAATCGACCATCTGCTCGACCGCAAGCCTGCGCAAATGTCCGGCGGCCAGCGTCAACGCGTGGCACTGGCACGCGCCATGGTGCGCCAGCCACAGGTCTTCCTGATGGATGAGCCACTCTCCAATCTCGATGCCAATTTGCGCGTACACACCCGTGCCGAGATTGTTGAACTGCATCGCCGCGCCGGTGTGCCAAGTCTTTATGTGACCCATGACCAGTCCGAAGCTCTCAGCATGGCCGATCGCGTTGCTGTGATGATCGGCGGCCATCTCCTGCAAATTGATACACCGGCGGAGATTTACAATAATCCGCGCCATATTGAAGTCGCCCGCTTCATCGGCAGCCCGAAAATCAATGTGCTCAATGCCCGTGCCAGCGATCAGGGCATTATTCATTTTGCCGGCAAAGCAATTTTAAGCGAAGTTGACATTCACGCCGGTTCTGCACTCAGCGTAGCTATCCGCCCTGAGGATCTGCAAATCCGCCGCACCAATGACAAACCCGCAGAAAGAACCATCTCAGCCACTGTGGTACGCATCGAATTTCTCGGCTCTGAAGCGCTGGTCTATCTCAATGCTCCGGGTGCTCAGGAATTACTGACCGCACGCAGTACCCCTGCCTCAGTCGCAGAACTGCAGCCCGATATGCCGGTACACCTGACTTTTGAGCCACACAAAGCCTTGCTGTTTGATACGGAAGGCCAGCGCCTGCGCAAACTTACCCATACGGTTACCGGTCGCGTCAAGGCAGACAGCCATGTCTGACATTGCACAAACCTTCTCCCCTGTAATGACAGCGCGTGAGGCAGCCAATGCGGCGCGCAAACGCGAAGAGCGGCTGGCATGGAAACTGATGGCGCCTGCCGTCTCGCTGGTGTTGCTGTTTATTCTGTTACCGACACTGGCTGTGCTCTATCTCAGTTTCACCAATTTTGAGCTCGGCTATACGGATTACGAATTTATCGGTCTGGAAAATTACATTGAGCTATTCAAAGACCGAACATTCCGCACTTCCCTGCAAAATACCGCTATTTATACACTGATCGTCACGCCGGTTTCCGTTTTTCTCGGATTAGGTGCAGCTTTGCTGATCGAGAGTGAAACACGCGGCAAAGCCTTTTTCCGCACGGTTTACTTTCTGCCTGTTGCCTCGCTGCTCGTGGCTATGGCCACGGTCTGGCAATATCTCCTGCACCCGACAATGGGGCCGGTTAATGCCATGCTCGGCCTGTTAGGGATCGACGGACCGAACTGGCTTGGCAGTTCCTCCACCGTGCTGCCAAGCCTTGCCATGATCGGCATCTGGCAATCGGTCGGTTTCAATATGGTGCTGTTTCTCGCTGGCCTGACCGCCATTCCCCGAGAGCTGTATTCTGCCGCCGAAATGGATGGCGCCAAAAGTGCATGGGAGCGTTTCCGCTTAGTCACTTGGCCGCTGCTCGGCCCCACCACACTTTTTGTCCTTACCATCAGCGTCATCAACTCCGTCAAAGTTTTTGAATCGGTGAAAACCCTCACACAAGGCGGGCCGAACAAAGCCTCGGAAGTGCTGCTGCATACGATCTATCAGGAAGGTTTCGTGTTCCTGCGTGTCGGTTATGCCTCGGCCATGACCGTGATTTTCCTCATGGTGCTGATCGTAATGATGTTGTTGCAATATCGCGTGCTTGACCGCCGCGTGCATTATTAAGAGGCGGAAATCATGTCAGTCTTACGTTTTACCCGCCTCGGGATTTTGTCTCTCGGTGCTCTGCTGTTTCTTGCGCCCTATATCTGGATGCTCTCCACCGCAGCCAAGTCACAATCGGATATTTTCTCTTCCTCTCTCAGCCTCATTCCACAGAACTGGGCATTGATCGAAAATATCACCAAGGCCTTTTCCCGTGTACCGATGGGACAGTTATTGCTGAATGGTGTGCTGGTCTGCGCACTCATTCTGGTGGTTCAGGTTATCATCGCTATCCCTTGCGCCTATGCTATGGCCAAGCTGCGCTTCCGCGCGGCACAGGTGATGATGAGCGCGGTAATGCTCGGTCTGCTGGTGCCGATCCATGCCACAGCCCTGCCTTTCTATTTAGGCTTTGAGCGTACCGGCCTGCTGAACACCTATTTCGCCATCAGCGCGCCATTCTTCATCTCGGTGTTCGGCATCTTCCTGTTTCTGCAGTTCTTCCGTTCGATGCCGGATGATCTGATTAATGCCGCCCGCCTCGACGGCATGTCGGAAACCGGCATTGTCGCCCGCGTTATTGTGCCGAATGCATGGCCTGCCATCACCGCATTCTCGATCTTTTCCGTGGTTGCCCACTGGAATGATCTGTTCTGGCCGCTGATCGTTGTCACCAATATGGACATGGCCACACCGCCTCTGGGGCTGCTCTATTTCCGCGCTGCCGAAGCCGGTGATGACTATGGCGCACTGATGGCTGCCACACTGATTATCACCCTTCCCCTTGTTCTTGCCTTTCTTGCCGCGCAGCGCCGCTTCATTGAGGGCATCACCATGACCGGCCTCAAAGGCTGATCAGCCTCACGTCTGTAACGCTCTTCCTCCCCAACATTTACGGAGCCTGTAATGACATTCTTCTCCCGTACTCTGACTGCAACCGCCCTGCTAACCGGCTTGTGCAGCACAGCTCTGGCTGAAACCACGCTCAATGTGCATTATCCTATGCCGGGCTTTTTTCAGGACGTGATGGCCAATATTTCCAAGAAATTCACGGAAGAAAATCCGGACATCAAAATCCATTTCGTCAATCCTTCCGCGACCTATGAAGACGGCATTCAGCTGATTATGCGCCAGAACGGTACGGCTGAACTGCCGGATATCACTTTTACCGGTCTGAACCGGCTGCGCATTTTGAGCGAACGCAGTATCGGCCTTGATCTGAAGCAACTGGTCGAGAAAGAAATTAATTTTGAAGCGCAGGGCTTCACGCAGACTATTCTGAACCTTGCCAAAGTCGGTGACCGTCAGGTTGGTCTGGCTTTCGCCACCTCCAATCCGATCATGTATTACAATGCAGATCTGTTTAAAAAAGTTGGCGAGAACCCGGATACGCCTCCGGCAACTTGGGATGATGTTATCCGCATCGGCGGCAAGATCAAAGCACTCGGCAACGGCGTTCAGGGCATTGATTTCCGCTGGCAGGGTGATGACTGGATGTTCTCAGCCCTGTTGTTCGGTGCCGGCGGCCGGATGCTTTCAGAAAATGAAAAACAGGTCGCATTCAGCGGCGCTGAAGGCGAAGCCGCGTTTAAACTGCTCGACCGCATGGTCAAAGAAGGCGGTCTGCCGGTCTTCACCAAAGAAGCCGGTGAACAGGCTTTTGCGGCCGGAAATGTCGGCTTTGCTTTCCAGACAACCGGTGGTCTGCGCAATACCATCAAAAATGTCGGCGACAAATTCGACATGCGCACAGCCAAGATTCCACTGCTCAATCCGGAAAAAGGCCGCCTGCCAACCGGCGGTAATGCGGTTGTTATCCTGACCTCAGACGACGCGAAAATTGAAGCCGCATGGAAATTTGCCAAATTTGCAGCCGGCCCTTACGGCGCATCGGTCGTCGTGCCGGGCACCGGCTATGTTCCGAATAATGAGCTGGCCGCCAAGTCCGACGACTATCTCGGCAAATTCTATGACGAAAACCCGCTGTTCAAAGCCGGCCTGAGCCAAATGAACATCATGATCCCTTGGTATGCTTTCCCGGGCTCGAACGGCGTGAAAGTCACCCAGACCATCGTTGATAATCTGTCCCGCGTTGTTGAACAGAAGGCCACACCGGAAGAAGCCCTTGCCGATGCGGCCGATGAAGTGAAAAAGCTGCTACCACGCCGCTAATCACATCAGAATAAAGATCAGACCGGCGGTTTTAAGCCGCCGGTTTTCTCTTTTGTAAAGTTGCAAGTGCCACACCAAAAGTGGTCAGCACCATACCGGCAATCTGCACCAGCGTCAGCGTTTCCCCAAACAGCAGATAGGCCATAATCGCAGCGGTTCCCGGCACCAGATAGAAAAACGACGCGACTTTTGATACTTCGCCCTGCCCGATCAGGATAAGCAGCAGCAAGATCGCACCGATTGACAGAACCAGCACCAGCCAGAGCATTGCAAACAGCAATTCCGGCGACCAGATCACTGTCTGCGTTTCAAAGCCGAGCGATAACAGACCGGTCAGAATACCCGCTGCAATATATTGCACGGTCGTACCGGTTTTCAGATCAATTTTCACCGCAAATCGTTTTTGCCAGACTGTACCGATACTGATCGCCATAACGGCAGCGAGCGCCGCACTCAAAGTCGCCGGATTAATCCCGCCGGAACTGAGCGAAAATTTCGGCGCAACCACCAGCGCCACACCGCAAAAGCCGATCAGCAGCCCCAGCCATTGGCGCGGCAAGACTGTCTCACGCAAGAAGAGTGCGGCAATCAGCGTGGTAATCAGCGGCTGCAAGCCGGAAACCAGCGCTGTCATCCCCGCAGGCAAACCATGGCGCACCGCCCAGAACACGCCAGAGAGATAAATCCCGTGAATCAGACAGCCAACTATTGCCGCATTCACAAACCCGCGCCTGTCTGGCCAGCGGGCACCGGTTGCCAGCGCCCAGACCGCCAGAATAATCGCAGCGATAAAAAACCGTGCGGTCATAAACCAGAAAGGCTCGGCATAGGGCATAGCAAGCCCTGCACCAATAAAACCGGTTGCCCAGAGAAAGACGAATAAAGCAGGGAAATATTTAACTGGCATGATCTGTTCCACGAACTATACAACCGGCTTATCCCTGCCGCCCTGCCTCGCCAAGCGTTAAACGCTTGCCATTCACATTTGGCTTTGCCATGAAGCATGAATGACACACTCCGATGAAAACAAAACCATCTGCATTTATGTCGATGCTGATGCCTGTCCGGTTAAAAACGAGATTTACAAAGTTGCTGAACGCCACAGCATCAGAACCTTTGTTGTCGCCAACAGCTATATCGCCATTCCCCGTGATGAACCGCTGATTGAACGTGTAATCGTCCCTGCCGGTCTGGATGTGGCTGATGACTGGATTGCCGAGCGGTCGCGTGCCGGTGCGATTGTTATCACGGCAGATATTCCGCTGGCACATCGTGCAGTCACCGCCGGTGCTGTTGCGCTTGCACCGGACGGCCGCTTGTTCAGTGCCGCCAATATCGGCAATATTCTTGCCACCCGCAATCTGATGGATGAACTGCGTTCCGCCAATCCGGTATCTGCCGGTCAGTTCGGCGGATCAAAGCCGTTTTCGCCCCGTGATCGCTCCGCTTTTCTCTCAGCGCTTGATCTCGCAATTGTACGACTGAAGCGCGACGGTTTCACAGCATAAGCGGATCAGCTGGAACGCATTGTTGCCGTTGCCACACCGGCACCGATCAGCAATGTGCCGCCGGTACGGTTGAAAGCACGCAAAATCCGCGGGCTTTTAAACAGCGTGCGCGCACGATGCGCTGCAAAAGCGTAGAGAAACGCATTGCTGAAAGACAACACCAGAAATGTGCCTTCAAAAATCAGCATCTGCGTCCAGAAATCGCCATGCCGGTCGAGAAACTGCGGCAGGAAAGCCACGAAAAACGTAATGCTTTTCGGGTTGAGGGATGTCACCAGCCATGCATGCGCCAGCATTTTCACAGGTGATACATCGGCATCCCGCGCTTCTGCCTGCATAGTGGCACCGGAGCGGAATAATTTGATACCAAGCCAGATCAGATAGGCAGCACCAAGCCATTTCACGATTGTAAATATTGTAGCAGAGGCAGCAAGCAATGCACCGATGCCAAGCATCGACAATGTCATGGCCGTAAAGTCACCAAGCGCCACACCGGCGGCCATAGGCATGGCGGTGCGCCAGCCCTGCCCCAAAGCATAGGATACAACCAGTAAAATTGTTGGTCCCGGTATCACCAGCAAAACAATTGATGCAGCCGTGAAGGCAAGCCAGACATCCAGCCCCATTGGAAAAACTCCCCGAAAAAAGTGATCTGAACAGAATTATGCCGCTCTGTAAAATCACTTTTCCGGCGGACTTAATCCTGTTTAACGGCGCAGGCTCTTAGCTGTATTCACCAGATTAACAGCATCCTGCCCCGCCCAGTGTGCTGGTCCGTTCATTGCCGCAATCTGACAACCGGTTTCATCAATCAGCAAAGTTACAGGCAAACCAAAAGCCAAACCTCTGCGTTTCAGATCATTAAAAACAGTCAGACTGGCATCACGATAAAAGCCGAGCTTTTCAACGCCGATTTCATTGAGAAAATTCTTAGGCTTAGAGACATCACCGGTGTCGATATTCAGTGCCACCACTTCAAAATCGTCACTGCCCTGCTCAGCCTGCAATTTATCCAGCGCAGGCATTTCCTCACGGCACGGTGCACACCAGCTTGCCCAGAGATTAACCAGCAGGGTTTTGCCCTTCATATCGCCGATGGTGGTTTTTGATCCGTCAGGGGCATCAAACTGCAAATGTGTCAGCAAAGCAGGCTTATCCGATGGCTGCATTCCGGCAACGTCACCGGTTGCAGCAGCTGACAATTTAGCTAACTGTTCCTGATTTAAAGCACATTTTGCATCATCTCCGGTACTTACTGCGGCATTACCGGCCGTATTCTGTGTCGGAACAACATTGCCAGAAGGCGGTTCCATCACGTATACCGCTATGGCACCGGCCAGAAGTCCGGCGATACCGGCAAACAAAATCATCTTCGGACTGACTGCGCTTTTCGGTTTCGTCTCTTTATTATCTTCGGCCATAATATCGTTCTTTTTACTCAAAGTTCCGGCTCAGGTATGCGCGCATGACGACAGAAAAATCCAGCAACCAAATGTGGGGTGGCCGTTTCGCCTCAGGTCCCTCTGCCATTATGGAAGAGATTAATGCTTCGATCGGTTATGACCGCAAACTCTATGCACAGGACATTGCCGGATCGCTGGCGCATGCTGCCATGCTTGCCAAGACCGGCATCATCTCTGCAGATGATTACAAACAGATCTCCGATGGTCTCAATACCATATTAGCCGAGATCGAAAATGGCAAATTTACCTTCTCGCGCAAGCTTGAAGATATTCATATGAATGTGGAAGCCCGTCTGGCTGATCTGATCGGCGCTCCGGCCGGTCGTCTGCATACGGCACGCTCGCGTAATGATCAGGTCGCTCTGGATTTCCGTCTCTGGGTCAAAAATGAGCTGGAAAAGACTGCTGCCTCGCTGAAAATCCTGATCGAAGCCTTCCTGATCCGCGCGGAAGAGCACGCGGCAACAGTTATGCCGGGCTTTACGCATTTGCAAACAGCACAGCCGGTAACCTTCGGTCATCATTGCATGGCCTATGTGGAAATGTTCGGCCGTGATCTCTCCCGCGTGCGCGATGCGATTGAGCGTATGAATGAAAGCCCTCTCGGTGCGGCAGCGCTGGCCGGCACCGGTTTCCCGATCGACCGTCACATGACCGCTGAAGCGCTTGGCTTCCGTGAGCCAACCCGTAATTCTATCGACAGCGTTTCCGACCGCGACTATGCGCTGGAATTCCTGTCGATTGCTTCGATCTGTGCTACGCATCTGTCGCGTCTGGCCGAAGAAATCGTGATCTGGTCAACCTCGCAGTTCAATTTCATCCGTCTGTCCGATGCTTTCTCCACCGGCTCCTCCATCATGCCGCAGAAGAAGAATCCGGACGCCGCTGAACTGGTACGCGCCAAAACCGGCCGTATCACCGGCTCGCTGGTTGGCCTGCTGATGGTGATGAAAGGCCTGCCGCTGGCCTATTCCAAAGATATGCAGGAAGACAAAGAAGCTGTTTTTGATGCAGCCGAATCCATTGAGCTGGCGCTGGCTGCCATGAGCGGCATGGTTTCCGATCTGACTGTAATTGAAGCCTCGATGAAAAAGGCTGCCGGTTCCGGTTATTCCACTGCAACTGATCTTGCTGACTGGCTGGTACGTGAGCTCGGCCTGCCATTCCGTGAAGCGCATCACGTGACCGGCCGTGCCGTTGCACTGGCAGAATCGAAAAAGGTTGACCTGTCCAAACTGACACTGGAAGACATGCAGTCGATCCATCCGCAGATTACTGAAGCCGTATTCGGTTTCCTCACTGTGGATAAATCTGTGAAAAGCCGTCAGTCTTTCGGCGGTACCGCACCACAGGAAGTGCGTCGTCAGATCAAATACTGGAAAAAACGCCTGATTAAGGCCTGATCCGTCCCTTTACTCAACAGGCCGGAAGCGGTTTACATTTCCGGCCTGCATCCCTTCAAAGATTTGTGTTTGTATCCGAACAGTTTGCGTTGTCCTGCAATTCAGCTAAAACTGTCAGCGAAATTACCCACGGCTTTGCGGCCAAACACCAGTTTCAGGATATTTTTTGATGAATAGCCGCGTATTCATGACCTCTGTGATTATGCTTGTTGCCGTTGGCAGCATTGTATCCGGCTGCGGCCGTCGTGGCGCGCTGGAAGCCCCGCCAAATGCCACAGTGCATGATGACTGGCGCAAACCGGATAAAAAAGCTGTCGAAGAAAAACCATTTATTCTGGATAAGCTGATTTAAAGCGGGTCGCATTTCAACGTATCCGCTGCGTCCGCTTCAAAATTTTTGAGCGGCGGCATGTTCGCTGAGGTTAAATTCAGTCAATTTAACTGCACTAGAGCATAATTCCTTAAACTTGGATCAGTTTAAGGTGAAATTATGCTCTAATTTTAAAGTGTTAGAGCGACCTTTGTGTGCCAAGTCTGGCACACGGCGCTCTAAGACACAGAACCGGATGTTGAATGCCTGAATCTGACACCAGATCTTTTGAAAACGCAGACCGCAGGCTTTACCGTCTGCGGATCAAAGCGGCATTGGTCTTGTGCTTTGAACGTTTATGGCCGTTCATATTACCGGTTCTGCTTTTAACGGCATTATTAGCCAGCCTATCTTGGCTCGGTCTGTTTCAGGTCATGCCGCGCTGGCTTCATTTCACGCTATCTGCCGTTTTTATACTGGCTTATGCCTATGCGTTGCTCCGTTTCCGGCATTGTCAATTACCGGACGATCAGACAGTCAACAGCCGGATTGAGCGTGAAAACGGCCTGCAACATAGTCCGTTGCAACTGAGCGACGACCAGCTTGCCGGACAGAGTAACGATCCGCTGGCGCAGGCACTCTGGCAGGAACACCGCAAGCGTATGGCCGCGCTGACGGACAGGCTGCACGGATTTCTGCCCCATCCCGATATTCCGCAACGGGACCCCTATGCCCTGCGCACATTTATCATTCTGCTGTTTGCCTCAACAGCTGCTTATTCTTTCAGCCCGTCTTCCGGTAAAATCAGTGATCTGTGGAACCCGCCTGAAGGCTTTGCAGGGCCGGAAGGCCGCATCGATGCATGGATTACACCACCCGCCTATACGGGCAAAGCACCGGTCTTTCTGAGTGCCAATACAGATGTAAAGCCGCTGGATGTGCCTCAGGGCAGTATTCTAAGCGTCCAGATCAGCGGCAGTACACGCAATCAGCTGACCATGACAGGTCAGGACGGCACAACCTATTCTGTTGAGGCCAAACCGGCTTCCGGAACGGTGAAAACTCAAGACAGCACCAATTTCGAACTGCCTCTGAATAAAACTGTCGCGGCCAGTCTGCAGGCCGGTTCACGCCGCCAGTCATGGCAGTTTAACATCACGCCGGATACACCGCCTGTCGTCGACTTTACCCGTAATCCGACTTATGCGCTGAACGGCACACTGGAACTGCATTATAAAGCCAATGATGATTATGGCGTGACTAAATTACAGCCCGTAATCAAACTGCTGGAAAAATCGGAAGAAGGCGCGCAATCGCTGACAGATGCGCCGGAACTGCCGCTGACTATACCAAAGCGCGGCAAAAACAACACGGACGAGACCACAGCTCTTCAGGATCTGACTATGCATCCGTGGGCTGGCAAATATGTTTCCCTACAATTGCAGGCGATTGATGATGCAGGCCAGACAGGCACAAGCAAAGAAATCCGTTTTGTGCTGCCCCAGCGCCCGTTTACCAATCCGCTGGCGCGTGCCGTTGCTGAGCAGCGTCAAACACTGGCGCTCGACAGCAATCAGAAAACACCTGTTGTGCAAATGCTTGATGCGCTGACCATGCATCCGCAAACCACAATCGCCAATGTCAGCCATTATCTGGGGCTTCGCTCTGTGCGGGAACGCCTGAAACTGGCGCGCAATGATGAGGATCTGCGCGAGATTGTCAGCTATATGTGGAATGTCGCACGCGGCATTGAAGATGGTCAGCTTTCCGATGCGGAAAAAGCCCTGCGTGCAGCGCAGGAGGCGTTAAGTCAGGCATTGCAGAATAATGCCAGTCCTGAGGAAATTGCCCGCCTGACGAAAGAACTGCGCGAAGCCATGAATCGTTATCTCAACGAAATGGCACGCCGTCAGCAAAATAATCCGAACCAGAATGCGCAAAATAATCAGAATGTCCGCGTGCTCAGCCAGCGTGATATTGACCGGATGATGCAACAGATTGAAGACCTCGCCCGCTCAGGCAATCATGCGGAGGCACAGCAGATGCTGTCGCAACTGCAGGAAATGCTCAACAATCTCCAACCTGGTCAGAGCGCTCAGCAAGGTCAGGGCCAGGGCCAAGGTCAGGGTCAAGGCAGCGGCGCACAACAACAGCTGAACAAACTCGGCGATCTGATGCGCCGTCAGCAGGAGTTGATGAATGAAACTTTCAAACTGGATCAGCAATTGCAGGAACAGTCTGGTGATTTCAACTATGACGGCGAAGGAGAACAGCGTACGCAAAACGGCCAGTCCCGTCAGGAAACCGAACAAGCCCTGAAGGATTTACAGCAGCAGCAGCGTGACTTGCAAAATGAGCTGAATGCGCTGACAGACCAGCTGAAACAACAGGGGCTGGAATCCTCGAAAGAAATGGATCAGGCGTTAAATTCCATGGGGCGTGCAGGCCGCTCTTTGGGCAATAGCGAAAGCGGACAGGCCACGGATCAGCAAGCCGAGGCGCTTGATGCCTTGCGACGCGGTGCCCGCTCCATGATGCAGCAATTGCAACAGGCGCAGGGTAAAGGTCAGGGGCAGCAAAGCGGTACAGGTCAGCAGGATCCGTTAGGGCGTCAAACCGGTCAGGGCAGTTCGGAAGGCACAGGCAAGAACCAGATTGATATTCAGAAAGCCCGCCGCATTCTCGATGAAATCCGCAAAAAACTCGGCGATGCGCTCAGCCCGCAGCAGGAAAAAGACTATCTGGAGCGTCTGCTGAAACGCGATCAATAAAGCATTTCCAGAAAAAGTGCGAAGCGGTTTTGCGTTGGATAATGCGCAAACAAAAGGATAGAGCGGTTCAAAAATTCAGACTTAACTGGAACCGCTCTATTTCATGAAAAAGCCGCTCATAATCATGAGCGGCTTTTTAAATTCAGCGAATGGCCGGAAGCTTATTCCTGCTCATCCATAACGCGGCCGACATAAGGCAGCTGGCGGAAAGAATGCGCCACATCCATGCCATAGCCGACAACAAAATAATCCGGACATTCAAAGGCTGTGAAATCCGCATAAAGATCAAGCTTACGGTGACCCGGCTTGTCCAGCAAAACAGCAATGCTCACACTGCGTGCGCCGCGTGATATCATCAGTTCACGCACAAAATTCAGCGTTTTGCCGGATTCAAGAATATCATCAATCAACAGAATATCGCGGCCTTCAACATCGCTGTCGATATCGCGCACCAGACGGATTTCACCGCCCTTTGTACCTGCACCATAGCTGGAAACAGTGATGAATTCCACGTCCGGCTCAACACCGGCATCATGCATAGCGCGGATCAGATCCGCTGCGAAAATAAATGAGCCTTTGAGGATAGAAACTGCCAGCGGCCGTTCCAGCTTACGCTCGGCAATTTTTTGTGCCAGTTCACGATTGCGCTCTGCAATCTGCTCCGCACTGAACAGAACTTCAAGATTTCTGCCACCTACATAAGGCATAAACACGTCTCCGGTCTTAATCCGCGCTGGGATTTTATATTACGCAGTTTCTACGGATCGAAACGGAAAAAGCAAACAATCCGGTGAATTGTTTTCTCCGCCGAAGCGGTAGCCGCTTTTCCTAAAACTGCTCGAACCGAAATATCTCCGGCAAGAAAAAAGTAGCTGTTACAGTACTACGCCTTTTGCTGAAAGGGCAGTTTTACATTATTTACGCCTGTTCCGCATCAAATCTGCGTTTTAACCGGTTACACACAGCAGGTCTGTGCACAAAGAGCCATAAAATTTCTATTCTTTTTTCAACCTCAAAATGCCAAACTTGCATGCAGATTAACGCGAGATTAACCACAAGGGTCAATGTTCGGCAACCATAAGAAAACCGGCAAAAAACATCGGGAAAATAATCAGTGATTCGCTTTGAAAATGTAGGATTACGGTACGGCATGGGATCGGAAATCCTGCGGGATGTTTCCTTTCATATTCCGCCGCGCTCCTTTCAGTTTCTGACCGGCCCGTCGGGTGCCGGAAAAACATCGCTGATGCGTCTGCTTTTCATGGCGCTGAAACCGACACGCGGCCTGATTACCATTTTCGGCAAAGACATCTCCACAATGCAGCGCAGTGAAATTCCGTTACTGCGCCGTCGCATCGGCATCGTCTTTCAGGATTTTCGGCTACTCGACCATATGACTACCTATGAGAATGTGGCCTTGCCTTTGCGCGTACGCGGGAAGGAAGAGGCCACCTACCGCCATGAAGTGCAGGAATTGCTGCATTGGGTCGGTCTTGGTGACCGTATGCATGTACTGCCGCCGGTTTTATCGGGCGGTGAAAAGCAACGTGCGGCTATTGCCCGTTCTCTGATTGACCAGCCGGAGATTTTGCTGGCCGATGAGCCGACCGGTAATGTGGACCCGCCGCTGGCACGCCGTCTGCTACGCTTATTCGCTGAACTTAACCGTTCCGGCACTGCCGTGATTATCGCCACCCATGATCTGACATTGATGGATCAGGTGGATGCGCGCCGTATGATTCTTGATCAGGGAAGGCTGGATATTTATGGCTGACCTGCGTGCAACCATCGATCATTATCACGGGATTTTTCTCGAGCTGCTTGGCAAGCGCAAACGGGAAAAACGCGGTCCGACCCCGATTGTACCTCCGGTCAGTGTTTCCGGCACCACGCTGATTACAGTTATCGCAATCATGACTTTCCTCGCCTGCATTACTATTGGCGGGGTTAGTCTGGTACGCGCATCAGCTGCCCAATGGCAGAGCCAGATTTCACGTGAAGCAACAATTCAAATCCGGCCGATCGATGGTCAGGATATGGAAGCTGCCCTTGCGCAGGCCAGTCAGATTGCTTCCGGTTTTGCCGGTGTCACAGGCACCAATATAGTTGACCGTGCAGCCACAGCACGCCTGCTGGAACCATGGCTCGGCACCGGTCTGGATATTGACGAATTGCCTGTACCCCGCCTTGTAGTCGTAACAATTGACGAACAGAATCCGCCGGATTTTGAAACTTTGCGCTCTGAATTACAGAAAAATATTCCCGGTGCCAGTTTCGATGATCATCGCACATGGGTGGATCGTCTGGTCTCCATGGCGCACACAACCGTGCTGATCGGTATGGGCGTCTTATTCTTAATGCTATCTGCCACTGTGCTGACAGTGATTTTTGCCACGCGTGGTGCAATGGCCGGAAACAACCACATTATTGAAGTACTGCATTTTATCGGCGCGGAAGCCCGCTTTGTTGCCCGTGAATTTGAATGGCATTTCTTCCGCACAGCACTCAAAGGCGCTTGTTACGGCGGTGCGGCGGCCTTGCTGGTATTTTTGATTGTTTCCTGGTGGACCAGCCGCAATCTGGCAACACCGGAAGGCGATCAGGCAGCAGCTTTGTTCGGCAGTTTTGCCATCGGACGTGAAGGCTATATCGGTATTGCCGCAACAATCATCATCGTCAGCATTCTCACAATGCTGACCAGCCGCCTGACCGTGATCCGGCAGCTGAAAGACATGGACAGTATCAGCGGCAGCAAAGATTAGAGCAGTTTGCGGACAAAGCAGTTTCCTCTGCTGTCCTGTCTGCTCTATACTATAAGACTGATTTGCGCAGGTTACAGCAATCTGCGCTGATACAAGAAAATGAACAGGCCAAATGGCAATGCATGTGCAAAACAATGCTTCAGACACTGCGGAACAAAACCGGCAGAATGGCGAACGACCGGCAGCAACAACCGGCCGTGAAGCATCCGTGCATGTCTCCAAAGACGGCTTTACCCGCCATTGGCTGAAGCGTTTGCGCAGACGCATTCCGCCGGTTGCCGTTGTCTTGTTTTCGCTGATCGTTGCGCTGGGAATCGGATTTGTTATTTTCAGCGAGCATGTTAGCAACTTACAGGCACCACCTGCCGATCAGAAAGCCGATGCGATTATCGTGTTGACCGGCGGGAAATCCCGTATTGAAGTTGCATTGGAGCTGCTGGCAGAGAAACGCGGCGAGCGGTTGCTGATTAGCGGCGTTCATCCGTCTACCAAGCGTGAGGCCTTGCAACGGGTTACCAGAACAGATCCGGCTTTATTTTCCTGCTGCGTAGATCTTGACCGTTCGGCGCTCAATACAATCGGCAATGCGGTTGAAAGCGCCAAATGGATTAAACAGCATAATTACAAGCGCATATTCATTGTAACCAATAATTATCACATTCCGCGCTCAATTCTGGAATTGTCACGGCAGGTCAGCAATGTCGAACTCCTGCCTTATCCTGTCATCAACAGCGATCTGAAAAACAACAACTGGATGCGTCAGGGCGATACGCTGCGCGTGTTATTTACCGAATATATCAAATATATTGGCGCTCTTGCACATATCAGTCTCAGCCAAAATGATTAAAACACAAGCTGCTGATCAATACGCAATGATGTCCGGAATTGATAAGCGCTGATTTTTCTTCTATTTGAAGAGCCGCTCTGTTTAAAACGGAGTTATTTTACCTGTCATGCACGTATTAAAAGGCTGATACAAGATATGATCATAGCCATCCGGTCAGTGCTGTTTAATCTGGCTTTTTATATCAGTCTGATCATACAGATGATCCTGTTTTTACCGCTCACGCTGATTTTGCCGCGCAAAAAAGCATGGATCGTCCCTAAATTCTGGGCACGCTCCAATCTGTTTCTGCAAAAATATATTGTCGGCACCGATTTTGTGGTCGAAGGGGCGGAAAACCTGCCGGAAGGTGCCTATATTTGCGCACCAAAACACCAGTCTTTCTGGGATGTTTATGCGTTTTTATCTTACACACCCGATCCGGTTTATATTCTCAAGCGCGACCTGATGCGTATTCCGCTGTTCGGTTGGTATCTGAAGAAAATGAAAATGATCCCTGTCGATCGTGGCACGGGGATCAAAGCTTTGCACTCCATTTCGGGCGGCACGCAGGAAGCCATTGCTGACGGGCGCCAGATCATGATCTATCCGGAAGGTACCCGCCGTGCCCCTGGTGCGCCGCCTGCCTATAAATATGGTGTCGTCCATCTTTATACCAATCTCGGCCTGCCGGTCGTGCCGATTGCCCATAACGCCGGTCTGTACTGGCCGCGCCGTAAATTCCTGCGTTATCCTGGCACCATCCGTTGCCGTATTTTGCCCCCGATTGAAGCGGGTCTGGATAAGGAAGTCTTTTTGCAGCGCCTGATTGAAGCCACAGAAACAGCTTGTGACGAGTTTCTGGTACAGGCCTCACAGGATAAAAATGCGCCGCCAATGCCGCCGACAGCCAAAGCCCGCCTCGCAGAATTGCAGGCGCAGCAAAATAAGGCTGCAACAAAGGCATAACAGCACTCAGAATTTCACGAACATGACAATAAGCCGCTTTAACTGAAATTGCGTTTTTGTTGCACGGTTTCACGAAAACCGATATCAGAACGCCAAATGAAAGGACACGCCCATGAATATCGATGCCATTTCCATCGGCTCCAACCCTCCTGAAGACGTCAATGTCATTATCGAAGTACCGGTCGGTGGTCATCCGATCAAATACGAGATGGACAAAAGCGCCGGCGCTCTGATCGTCGACCGTTTTCTCTACACACCAATGACCTATCCGGGCAATTACGGCTTTGTTCCGCATACTCTGTCGGAAGATGGCGACCCGATTGACGTTCTGGTTTGCAACACCCGTCCGCTGATCCCTGGCTGCGTGATCAATGTTCGCCCGATTGGCGTTCTTGTGATGGAAGACAATGCCGGTAAAGATGAAAAAATCATCGCCGTACCGTCACCAAAGCTGACCCGTCGTTATGAAAAAGTGCATAACTACACCGATCTGCCGGAAATCACTCTGCAGCAGATTGCTCATTTCTTTGAACATTACAAAGATCTGGAGCCAGGCAAATGGGTGAAAATCGGTGACTGGGGCGACGAAGATTACGCACGTAAATTCATCGTTGAAGCGATTGAACGCGCCAAAAACGCAAAATAATTGAAAAACTAGCCAGTCTCCCAAGTGGCCGGATTTTCAATCATAGATAATAAAAAAACCCGCTTTCAAGCGGGTTTTTTTATTGATTAACTTAAGAGTATCGGAGCCAGTGTGTTCCACATGAACTGGCGGATGAAGAAGATCACCAGCAGCAGAATAATCGGCGAAATATCAATACCGCCGAGATCCGGCAAAATCTTGCGGATCGGACGCAATGCCGGCTCTGTCACCTTGTAGAGAAACTCACCGATCGAAGCGACAAAACGGTTGCGGGAATTGACCACGTTAAAAGCATACAGCCAGGAAAACACCGCACTGGCAATGATGATCCAGGTATAAATATCCAGCGCCAGATCAACGGTGCGCAAAATTGCGAGCATAAATGTCTCCTACTCAGACGGACTGTTCATTGCACCGGTGTATGATTAGCACGGGCAAAGGATGAGACACATTTAAACAGCGCTCTTGCCATTCACAAGATCACCGGCCGGAAAAAAGTCAATCAAAGGCAGTTAAAGACCAGACAAAGATTGGACAAACCTGCAATCCTGTCAGTCCGCATGGCTGTCCAGCAGCTTTAAAACAGCCTCCAGCCGCTCATCCCTGATATCCATTGCCTGCAAATGACGGGCAGTATTGGCAACATAATCGCGGTTTGGGCCGGCCTGACCGCTGGCACGCCGGACAAGCAAAGCCATATCCTCAGCACTGAGCCCGCCTGCATATTGTTTATGCAAGGGATCGGCCACATAGACCAGCGCCTCGACATCACGGCCGTCTGCCAGCTCAACCATCAGCCATTTTTCCACATAGACTCCGCTGATCTGTTCACGTTCACGCAGATAGTTCATCACCGGTAGTCTGTTGTCCGCTGTCACGCGAAATGCCTGCCCGTGACAGAAGCCGCCGCTGTTCAGACCCAGCACCAGCCCCGGCAATTCCGGTGTACCCCGATAAACATGGGAATAGATGCACAAGGACCGGCTGAAACCGGTCAGCAGCGCCGGAATATTCTCGGCACTGTCAAAACCCGGCCGCCACATCAGTGACCCGTAGCCGAAGACCCAGAAATCAGAACCGGGACCAGCCACATTATTCTGGAACACGAAATCCGTGTGTGAACTATCCTTTGGGGTCATTTGTTTGCTTTTGCTTGTCTCGCCAAATTCATATAATGCATAGGATGCTCAGGCATATAGTTTACACTCTGTGCACAGCATTTCCCAACAGGCAAACATTTTTCCGGCATGGCTTTGTGTAGAAAAATGTACCTCCGAATGACTTTTATCTGCAAAACAATACCGCATGATGTGTTGTCAGCGCGGTATTGAGAATAAAAAAGATTATAGAAGAGTTCTACTGCGCTGTCAGCAGAGCGCTCTTTGAAATCTGAGAGGCATAGCTATGGTAGCTAAATCGCGTCCTAACCCGCAAAGCTCAAAACGTATGACATGGGGCATTCTCTTTGCACTGTTCATCGTTATTTTATACACGGCGGGCTGGTTTTACCTCGCTTCTATGGCAAAGGACCGCGTTCGCACCGAGCTTGCCAATACTGCCGGTCAGGGCGAAACATTAGAATGTCAGTCCCTCTCGGCGCGCGGCTACCCCTTCTCGATGTATATCAGCTGTTCCGGCTTCAACTTCCGTGACAAAGATCAGACGCTGAATGCTGCAACCAGTGCTGTGAATGTAGGCGCGTCCCTGTTTTCATTCCGCACGGTGCAAACACATCTCACCGGTCCTGCGGCACTTGCCATGTCCGGTGCCGATCCGGTGAAAGCGGATTGGGATAATCTCAAAGCATCTGCGCGCATTGACGGACGCGCGCCACAGAATATCAGCCTCAGTGCCGATAATCTGCGCGTGCAAACTGTGACCGCTGAAAATGTAGAAGCACCGACATCACTCTCCCTTCTCGGTCTGCAGTTTGATCTAAACAGTCTTGAAGAACCACTTCAGGTCAAAATGACCTTTGATGATCTGCGCCTCACCGGCGACAAATCTCTGGCTGCCCTGCCGGAGCTCGACGGCTTGATTGATATCACCTCTCCGGCAAGCCTCGCGGCCTTCAAAGAGCCGGATGAAAGCGGCAGTCTGCTGCGCGGAAAATCCTTGCAGCTTAATCAGATGCTGTTTCTGCTGCCGTCCGGCGCCAGCATCAGCATCAGCGGCCCGATTACTGTCGACAGCGAAGGATTAGCCAATGCGGATCTGAAAATCCGCCTGACCAATGCTCCGGCAATCGGCCAGACATTGCAGACCGCCTTTCCCGATCAGGCTAAAAATATCAATACAGTGGTTTTTGCACTCGGCTCCATGCCGAAAGATGAAACAGGAGCAACGATTGTTCCGGTTATCATTAAAGAGGGAAAAATCAGTGCAGGCTTTATCCCGCTAGGACGCGTACCGCGCCTTTAATGTAAAAAAACCCGCCGGAATGGCGGGTTTTTCATTTTTAATTTAAACAAAGCAACAGCCTCACGTATTTATTGGCTTGTTTGCAGCTTCGCATATTACTTTTGCTTGCTTGCAGCCTCGCGGCCAAAGTTCGGCGCATCTACTTCCTGCCCTGCATCAATAATACCGCGGCGGATCGCACGGGTACGCGTAAACAGGTCAAACAAGGCATCGCCGTCACTCCAGCGGATTGCCCGCTGCAACGAAGCCAGATCTTCCGAAAAACGCCCCAGCATTTCCAGAATAGCATCCTTATTATGCAGGCAAACGTCGCGCCACATTGTCGGATCCGATGCCGCAAGACGGGTAAAGTCACGGAAACCGGAAGCGGAATATTTAATCACTTCCGACTCCGTTACCTTCTCCAGATCATTGGCCGTACCAACAATATTATAGGCAATGATATGCGGCAGATGCGAAACGATCGCCAATACCAGATCATGGTGCTGCGGATCCATCTGGTCTGTTTTGGAACCGCAGGCTTCCCAGAACGCATTGAGTTTTGCCAGCGCATCTGCATCTGTATCCGGCAGCGGTGTGAGAATGCACCAGCGGTTGATGAACAGATCAGCAAACCCCGCATCCGGCCCCGAATATTCGGTACCGGCAATCGGGTGTCCCGGAATGAAATGCACATGATCCGGCAATTCCGGCTGCATCTGCGCAATCACCGAGCCTTTTGTAGAGCCCACATCGGTGACAATCGCACCGGCTTTGAGGCTGCCGGCAATCTGGCTCGCAACCAGACCGGACGAGCCAACCGGCACAGAGACAATCACCAGATCAGCATCTTGCACCGCAACCGCATTATCTGTGGTATAGCTGTCACCCAATCCCAGTTCTTCCGCGCGTTTCAGCGTTTCCGGACTGCGGGTAGCAATAGCAATATGACCGGCCAGACCTTCACGGCGGATAACACGAGCCAGCGACGAACCGATCAGACCAATACCGATCAGCGCAATTTTATTAAAATGAATATCAGACATATCAGGACTTCAAAAATTCTGTGAGAGCGGCAATCACGCCGCGATTGGCTTCTTCCGAGCCGATGCTCATCCGCAGGGCTTCAGGGAAGCCATAGGATGTCACGCGACGCAGAATATATCCTTTAGACTGCAGATATTCGTCAGCTTTGGCGGCAGACTTATTCTGTGTGTCAGGGAAATGCACCAGCAGAAAATTAGTGACTGATGGCGTTACCTTCAGGCCGAGTTTGGTGAACTCGTCTGTCAGCCACTGCGCCCATTCTGCGTTGTATGCGCAAGCCTTCTGCACATGATCGCGGTCACGGATCGCCGCAGTACCGGCAGCAATCGCCGCACTGTTCATATTGAAAGGTCCACGCACACGGTTCACTGCATCAGTGACATGCAAAGGTGCATACATCCAGCCGATACGCAGCGCAGGCAGGCCGTGAATCTTCGAGAATGTGCGGGTCATCACCACATTATCGCTCGCAGAAACCAGTGCCACACCGGCCTCATAGTCATTTTTACGCACATATTCCGCATAGGCCGCATCCAGCACCAGCAGAACATGCGGCGGCAAACCGGCATGCAGACGCTTCACTTCCTCAAACGGTACGTAAGTGCCGGTCGGATTGCCCGGATTGGTGATGAAAACAACTTTGGTCTTGTCTGTGACAGCGGCAAGCACCGCATCCACATCAATCACTGTATCATTTTCTTTCACGATCACCGGTTTTGCACCGGCCGCCAGTGTCTGGATTTTATAGACCAGAAAGCCGTGATCGGTAAAAATCGCTTCATCACCCGGTGCCAGATAGGTCTGGCACAACAGGCCGAGCAATTCATCCGAGCCGTTGCCGCAGAGAATATTCTCAATATTCAGCCCTTGCGTTTCCGCAATGGCCTGACGCAGAGCGGTAACTTCACCGTCCGGATAAGAGCTCAGATAATGATCGGTTGCACGATAGGCTTCAACGGCATGCGGGCTTGCACCCAGCGGGCTTTCATTGGCAGACAACTTGTGCACTTTGGCAACACCGTGAACGGTGGCTTTGCCAGGAACATAAGCAGCAATATCCATGACACCGGCTTTAGGTGTCGGGCGTTGAGCTTTCGCGAAATCGTTCATCATTCTTATCCAATATTAAGAGCCTGTATTGTTGATAGAGATTATGTGCGGAAACAGCATTACAGAAACATTTTCCGGTCTGTGACCAGCAAAATATTCCCGCTGAAACTGAATGACCTTAGCGGCATAAACCGCATCGCAGAACAAGTCGAGAGAAACCTTGACTTTAAACCCCTCTAGCCCCTAGATCGCAGTAGTTTCGGATAAAAACATCTGAAATCATCAACGCGGCCGGTTTATTAAAATGCGCAAAACAGGCAGAAATTGTCTGAACATCCGCATCCAGTTCCGGTCACCGGACAAATTCTAATGCATAACTCCGAAAAACAAATCGGCTTTCGGAGAGGATTATGCGTAAAATCAGGGAATTAGAGCATTGGGTTTGTTGCAGACAGACCTGAAAATGTTCTGACGCAGACATGTTTTATGACGATATCAGCTGAAACTGCCGCCCTATCAGACAGCCGCAATCAGGAAGCTGTTCAGCCGAACAGCCCTGTGGTGTATTTTGGTGAAGACAAACCGCTTCAGCTTGACAGCGGTTCCGTTCTGAGCCCGTTTCAGCTCGCTTATCAGTCCTATGGCACACTCAATGCCGATAAGAGCAATGCTATCCTGATCTGCCATGCCCTGACCGGCGATCAGCACGTTGCCAGCACCAATCCGCTCACCGGTAAAGAAGGTTGGTGGACTTCACTTGTAGGCTCCGGCAAGCCGATTGATACTGACCGCTATTTTGTGATCTGCTCCAATGTTATCGGCAGCTGCATGGGTTCCACCGGTCCTGCATCCATCAATCCGGCAACCGGAAAACCCTATGCGCTTGATCTGCCGATTATCACCATAGGTGATATGGTTCGCGCACAGGCAATGCTGGTAGAGCATTTCGGTATTGAACAATTACTGGCCGTGGTCGGTGGTTCTGTCGGCGGCATGCAGGTGCTGCAATGGGCTTCAAGCTATCCGGACAAAGTTTTCTCGGCTGTGGTTCTGGCCAGCGGCGCACGTTTGTCGGCGCAAAATATCGCCTTTAATGAGGTTGGCCGTCAGGCTGTGATGGCTGATCCGCTCTGGCTCAACGGTCAATATCTTACCCAATCAGATTCAGTACCGCGCAAAGGTCTGTCGGTTGCGCGTATGGCTGCACATATCACCTATTTGTCGGAGGCTGCATTGCACCGTAAATTCGGGCGCAATCTGCAGGACCGCACCAATATTACCTTCGGTTTTGAAGCCGATTTCCAGATTGAGAGCTATCTGCGCCATCAGGGTAATAGTTTTGTTGACCGGTTTGATGCCAATTCCTACCTCTATCTGACGCGTGCCATGGATTATTTCGATATGGCAGCAGAGCATAACGGCTTATTGGCTTCAGCTTTTGCCGGCACCAAAACCCGTTTTTTTGTTGCATCTTTCTCCAGTGACTGGTTGTTCCCGACCTCTGAAAGCCGGCTGGTTGTCCATGCGCTCAATGCTGCGGGGGCGTCTGTTTCATTTGTCGAAATCGAAACAGATCGCGGCCATGATGCTTTCCTGCTCGATGAGCCTGTCCTGTTTTCAACAGTAGACGGTTTCATCCGCTCTGCAGCCCGCGCGAAAGGTCTGTAATCCCATGACTGATACGAAAGCCGGAACCGGCGATACGACACTTTTCGCACAGAATGCCACGGAAAACCTCCATATTCATAACCGTGTGGATTTCGATATTATTGCCTCACTGGTGCGCCCCGGAACACGGGTTCTGGATGTCGGTTGCAGTGACGGTGAATTGCTGCAATTGCTGCGCGATACCCGCAATGTCGACGGGCGCGGTGTGGAATTATCGCAAAGCGGCGTGAACCAGTGTCTGATGCGCGGATTGTCGGTAATTCAGGGTAATGCTGACAGTGATCTGGTCTATTACCCCGATTCCAGCTTCGATTATGTGATCCTGTCGCAGACTTTGCAGGCCACGCTCAATCCGAAAAAGGTCCTCAGCGAATTATTGCGCATCGGCGAACGCGCCATCGTTTCCATTCCGAATTTCGGTTACTGGCGGGTACGTGGTTCACTGCTGTTTCGCGGACGGATGCCGGTGACCAAAGAACTGCCGTTCAGCTGGTATGATACGCCGAACATCCACTTCTGCACGATCCGCGATTTTGTGGATATGACCAAAGAGGTCGGTGCAACGGTTGAAGATGCTGTGGCACTGAACCGTAACGGTGAACGCATGCCGTTCAGTCTGCCATGGGGCATGTGGAACCTGCTCGGCCAGCAGGCTGTGTTTCTGCTTAAACGCTAAAGCGCATTCCGAAAACTGTGAAACGGTTTTCGGGATAAAATACACGTAAAAACAAAAACAGAGCGCGTATTGTGACCCAATCCGGACGTAAACAGATGTTTATTGACCGGAGCGCTCACGGGAATCGTGAATTGTAATCTTCACCGGTTGCTGACGTGCTGTTCCCTGCGGCGTCAGCACCGGCACGAAAACGCGTCGTGACGAGCGCTTGAGTACAGGCAGCCCCTGATAAAGACGCTTATGCGCCTCTCCGATCATCACACCACCAAAGAGCGGCCAAAGACGGGTGCCGACACTCTCAATCAGGCCGGACGATTGTTGCAGCCAGCGCCAGCGCGTAGGCGGCACATGCAATGCATTGATAACTTTGCCCGGTGTGAAATTCGCCTCCCTGAAAGCCTGCAGCAATTGTCCGCGGCTGAAAGGACGGCCACTGCCAAAAGGTGTGTGCTCCATCCGTGCCCAGACACCTCGGCGGTTCGGAACAACGACAATCAGCTGACCGTTCGGAGACAAAACACGCCAGATTTCCTTCAGGGTTTCTGAGCTGCTTTCTGAAAATTCAAGCGTATGCACCAGCAGAATACGGTCAACAGAACTGTCCGGCAAAGGCAGCTCTTCATCATAAACCAATGCAGTGCTCAATGCCTGATCATGCGGCCAGCCGGTTGCCCCCTGCCGTGCAGGCATAAAAGCAAATGCGCGCTCGGCCAGCGATGCAAAATGATCCAGATAAGGCAGCGTATAGCCGATCCCGACAAGCCGCTCCTGCGGCATTGGCAACCATAAAGGATCCAGCGCGGAAGTAATAACCGAAGCGGCCAGTTTGCCCAGTGCTGTCGAATAAAATGACTGCAGCTCTATAATATCCAGATGCATCATTTATCCTGAATCAGTTGAGCAGGTCTGCATATTTAAATGAACCGGCTGCCATGTCACAGCGGTATCCGGCTATTGCCAGCAACCAAGATTTTTACCTTTAAGATTATGGGAATCGATCTCCATAATCAGCGCAGGATCATCACGCATCAGCATATAATAAGCACGCTGCTTCATATTAATCTTTTGCCATCCGGCGCATTCTTTGGGTAGTTCGACCTGTTCAATTGTAACTTTTTCAGTCCAGGCCGTTGCAGTCCCTGTGCAACCTGCCAGCACAGCGACCAAAGGCAAACAGAACAATCTGAAATTAAAAGCCTGTCGGCGCTCGAACATAGACATCAAGCCGGCACTCCGGAAACCGTTTATATTATCCCGAAACCTTATAAGCGTCGAAACCGCTCATAAATTTACAAGACGGTACAACACTTTAAAACACCATAACAGCCCGAAAAAATGAAAACCGTCACAATCCTTATACCAACCGTCTGTTGCCACCGGTTAATAACAGGATAGTTGCATATCTCCGGCCCGACATCTGCGCCTATTTTATAATCATTATAATATAAGACAGAATATTTCTTTTTAAGACAAATATTTACACCAATTGTGTTCAAAAAAAGACTGTTCAATTCTGACAAATCTGTCCATATTCGGCGGGCAATCTAAATTCCGTGCAGATTTCATTTTGTTCAATCATCTACGGGGATAAACATGCAAGATACGCCTTCCATGATGAATAAATTGTCGGCTGAGTGTTTTGGCACCTTCTGGCTGGTCTTCGGCGGTTGCGGCAGCGCCGTCCTCGCTGCAGCCTTTCCGGAGCTGGGTATCGGTTTTGCCGGTGTCGCTCTGGCATTTGGTCTGACTGTCTTAACAATGGCCTATGCTGTCGGCGGTATTTCCGGCGGACACTTTAATCCGGCTGTAACTCTCGGCCTTACTCTGGGCGGACGCTTTGAGGCTAAAGACCTCATTCCATACTGGATCGCACAGCTGGTCGGCGGTATTATTGCTGCTGCAATTCTGTATTTTATTGCCAGTGGTAAAGCTGATTTCAGTGCCGGCGGCTTCGCTTCCAACGGCTACGGTGATCTTTCACCGGGCAAATATGGCCTTGGGGCAGCTTTTGCCATTGAAGTCGTGCTGACCGCCTTCTTCCTGATTATTATTCTCGGTTCCACCTCATCACGGGCACCGGCAGGCTTTGCACCAATCGCGATTGGTCTCGGGCTGACACTGATCCACCTGATTTCAATTCCGGTGACCAATACGTCCGTTAATCCGGCCCGCTCCACGGCAGCCGCCCTGTTCGCAGATACAGCTGCTATCAGCCAGCTCTGGTTGTTCTGGGTTGCTCCGCTGATCGGTGCCGCTATCGGCGCAATCATCTGGAAAGGTCTTCTCGCAAAAGACTGATTTACGGCGACAAATAAAAAAGGCCGTCAATGACGGCCTTTAATTTTTGGCATCGGCTGCTTTATTCAGCTTTTCCGGCCTCAGCGCTGACTTGCTCTTCAACCATTGATATCGAAGCCAAAGCGTCACGCATCGAGCGGGCACGTTCGGCCACCCGTAATTTAATACCGATACGCTGCTCCTGATCCACGCCGATCAGCTCAGCAATACGCCACATAATATTATCTTCGATTTCGCCGACATCACCGTCGGCATAAACCATTTCCCACAGCACTTCGATAAAGCTCAAACGTGCGGGCACATCCAGATGACGTTTCAAAACACTGGTAAAACGATACAGATCAATCGATTCCTGATCCGCAACTTCTGCCGCTTTAATCAAAGCCTGCAAATCATCGCCCTGCAAATCATAAGCCTGCGAAAGCAAGTCTGACAGACGTTTGCGCTCTTTTTCGTGCTGCTCACCATCCGCTTCAATGACATGAAACATCAGAGCAGCCGCAGCCAGACGCGGATCTTCATCAGAGAATGTTTGTTTTTTCTTCGAGGAATCCACACCCGGTAATTCTTTGAAAAAACTGATCAGACGCTCAAACATACATGCTCCAGTGCTTATACAGCCTTTGACAGGTCTTACACATAGACCAGCATCAGGAAGGATGCCAAGCATACAGACATGTTTTGTCTTACAAGTATCTTCTAATCTTTCTCAGAGTCACCAAGCTGCAACAAAAATACTGTTTTGCGCCGGAAGTACCGGACTTCATTCTGCAAAACCGCCCATACGCAGTATTAAAACAACCGGAACGCCCCTTCTTTGCGTAACGGCACATCATGATCTGCCGCCACCCCCGGGTCATCAACAATCAGATTATGCTTATCCTGCGCAGTGTCAGAATTATCAGGCTGCAAATCTTTAGCGACCTGCACCGCAGGATTATCGCCCGTCTCGGTGAGAATCGTTACTTTGGCATTGCGCAGATTATTGTCCTGCGGTTCCGTTTTTTTCGGTGCAGCTTTAACTTTATCCGCAACAAGGGGCATGGTTTCCGCATCATCAGGATCATTGGCAAAGACCGGCTCCCTCACCGCAGGCATGTCCGACGGCTCGGTCTCTTCCGCGCGCGAATATGTGACGGGTAAAAACGGCTCTTTCAAACCGTCGTCATCGAGAACCGGAGACGTATCCGCCGCGATTTCTGTAAACGGAACTTTCCATTCAAATGCATTAAGGCGACCTGTCACCGGAGAAGCCGGTGCCCAATGGTCCGAAACAATACCGTCAGCTGTCCACGCCGGATCGCGCGGCGCTTTGACAGCCCGTGCAAGCCATTCACGCACACGCCCCTGATCACCGGTCTGCGCTTCTTCAATATCGGCCATCAGTAAATAGGCACTTTCACGCGGAGCAGACTTCAACGCTGCTTCTGCACTTTCCCGTGCCAGCGTCAGTTCTCCGGCATCCAGTGCTGCACGGGCAACAATCAGCGCAGCTTCCGCATGATGGCTGCGCAGACTTGCAAGATGACGGGCTTTTTTCAGCCGGTCCAGCGCCGTATCGCCGGAACGGCCATGAATATAAACATCTGCAACTTCCGGATGCGGTTCACGCTTCCATGCGGCTTCAAGAATACGATTGCCTTTACGGATACTGCCGTCACGCAACAAACAACGCGCAGCAATCAATGCGGCCGGTATCAGCTCCGGTTCCAGCTTGAACGCCTCATTCGCTGCCTCACGGGAAGCCACAGCATCCGTTTCAAAACTTTCCATCGCCTGTGCCGTCAGCAAAACCGCACGGTTGCGTTTCAATGTCTCACGGGCAGCTTTACCGTCTTTGCCATAAGGAATAACCGCCTTGCGTGCCTCAAGCACCCGCAATGCACCGGTAACATCGCCCTGTAAAACCTTATGCCCAAGCACTGCATTCGACGCCCATTCCAGCTGCGGTGCCATTGTGCTGGCTTCCTGCGCATATTGATAGGCTGCTTCCTGCACACCGTCGCGGCTGGCCTCAAGATATAATCCCCGCAGACCCAGCAATTTGGTTTCAGGATCAGCGATCATCTCTTCAAAATAACGGCGCACATCATCTTTGCGCCCTTCCAGCAATGCGGTTTGCGCATCAAGCAACCGGATCAGCGGCTCCTGATCCACGCTCAGCAATTTGGAAGCCTGTTTGCTCATACGCCGTGCCGCTTCTGCATCACCGGCACCGGCAGCAATCAAACCGGTTGAGAGTGACTGATAACCACGGTCACGCTTGCGGGCACGAAAATGACGCTGCAAAATATAAGGCGAACGAATAAGATTTTTGACGATCCACCACAGCAACATGGCACAGGCAATGGCGGCCACAACCATACTGGCGGCAGTCATCAGAGAAATATTGTGCCGCTCTCCGGCGAAAGTGAACACCAGATCACCGGGACGGTCAGCAAGCCAGCCGAAACCCAGCCCCAGTGCCGCAACTACAACAAGAAACAGGATTACCCGTATCATACCGTTCTCCCTTTCCTGTTTCGCTTATTGCGCAGCCGGTTTTTGCTCAGATGCCTGCGTTGAAGCGGTCATCAGCTGTGCCAGCAATGCATCCGCATCGCGACGTGCACTCAATGTATTATAAAAACTCTGACCTGCCTGTTTAGCTGCTTCCGGTAATTGCGCCCATTCCGTCATTGCCCGCTGCACATCCCCATTTTGCAACGCAAATTCTATGCGTGCAGTCACCGGTCCGACACCGGAACCGGCGACATCACCGATTGGCCGCGACCGCACCAGATTTTTGGCGCTGCCCACCAGCTGATCCCAGATACCGGCATCTGCCGCAGGTTTGTTCACCGCTGCCACCATATCATCCGCCAATGATGCAAATTGTGTGTTCAGCTGGCTTAGTGTCGGAATACCGGTTTCTGCCTGTGCTTCAAGTGCAGTAACAGAACCTGCCTGCTCCGGCAGCAATGACTTATAAGTCTGCAACTCATTCAGATAAGAACCACCACGGTCAATCGCGGATTTCAAAGCATTGGCCGCAATAATCGCTGCCATATCCGGCTGCGTGGCCTGCGCATCTATCTTCGTCTGCAAAGCACCCAGTTGCTGTTGCAGCGCTTTAACCTCATCCGTATCGGTATTCAGTGCGGCATTGGCCTGCTCTGCCTGAGAGCCGATCGTATTAAGCTGTGTTTCCATCGCATTCAGGCGCTCGGTCAGACCGTTCACCAGCGCACTATCCGCAGGCTGCGCCTGCCCTGGCAGTGCTTTCAGCTGCTCCTGTAAAGCAGTCACATCAGCACGGATCGCCTCATCATTCGCTGCCGGCACCTCACTGGCTCTAAGCATTTCATTCAAGTGTTTTTGAGCTTTTGCTGCATTTTTCTCTGCGGCTTCCAGGCGTGCCAGCAAATCTGCATCCGGTTTAGCTGCTGCCTGCAAACCGGCGATCTGCTGTTTCAGATCTGCGATTTCTGCAATTGCCGTCTCATCACGATTACTGTTCTGTGCCGGAAACAAACCAAGGCCTGCCCATTGCAGTGCCGTAGAGCCCAGCAGAACGATCACGCCACCTGCCAGTCCGGCAATCCACGGCGAATTTGTTTTTCTCGTCTGCGGTGCGGAACTACTGGCAGAATTCATGGTTTTTCCTGATGCAAATGGATTAGGGCCGGAAACACCGGCAGAAGATGCCGGACGGGATGTGCTCTGCGGCGGAACCGAGGTTGCAGGTTTCGCTTCAACATGCGCTTTGGGCGGAAGAGGTGCGGAAGATTTTGCAGCGGTTTGTGCCACAGGAGCCGGATCACCCACCGGCTCTGCATCCGGCACAGTTTTACCGGCAGATTTTGCAGCCGACGCCCCAACAGCCTTCACATCAGACGGATCAAGATCAATCACCACCGGTTTACGGGTGGTCTTGCTGTGACGTGACACTGTGGATTTAGCCATGAGTCCTCTCGCAAAATCTGTCTTTTAAACTTCAGATGCAACCTAAATGACGAAATTGAACAAATGGTTGCATATTTTCATCAGATCAATGCCAGCAGGCGTAATAAAGCATCCTCATCCGGCGTTTCACTGATACGTACCTGCGCACTGCAATTATCTGGTAATTCTGCAGCAATCCGTGGCGAAAGACAAAAAATATATTTCGCGCCTCTGATAAAAGCCCCCTTTGCCTGCTTGTCCAATGCAACAAACTGTCTGGCAGCGACAGCGGAATAGAGCAAAATCACCTCTGCCCTGCCGGTATCAGCAATCCGGCTCAGCTCGGCATCACTATAGGTAACAGGGCGGGTATCATAAGTCTCGGCCACGCTCAGCTGAATACCAGCGGCACTCAACTGCGCTTGAAAATCAGGCCGCCTGATTTTTCCGGTTAAATACAGTACATGACTGCCCGCCGGCATTTCTGCAGCCACATGGCGTCCCAGATGCAGCCCCCAGCCATCACCGGCATAGATTGCCTCAAAACCAACGTCCCGCGCTACAGATGCCGTTTTTTCACCCACCGCATAAAGCTGCAAATGCTGGTAAGGTGCCAGTAAATCAGGATTGATATGGCGCAGGGCATTGGCACTGGTCACGGCAACGGCATCAAAACTGCCCTGCGGCAATGATGCACCCGTTGCCACAGTCTCACTCACCGGCAGACAAACCGGATGATAACCCGCTGCTTCAAGTTTGGCGGCAGTCAAAACTGCATCCGGCTGCGGGCGTGTGACCAGAACCCTGCGCATTGTTCACCCCCAGCTGGTGAAGAAATCTGCACCGGCTTCAGTACGGATTCGCTCGGCGGCTTCCTTGCCCAGCGCCGCCGCATCTGCTGCAGTACCATCAACAAAAACGCGATGCAGGCGTGAGCCGTCCGGTGTCAAAACCATGCCGGCAAAGGAAACACGACCGTCCTTAACCTCCGCCAGTCCGGCAATCGGCGTGCGGCAGGAACCGTCAAGCTGCGCCAGAAATGCGCGTTCGCAGGTCAGCCGGATAAACGTCTCTTCATGATTGATCGGCTTAAGCAGTGCATCAACACGAGCATCATTCATACGGCTTTCAATGGTAATCGCGCCCTGTCCCGGAGCCGGCAAAAACCGCTCCGTATCCATCAGCTCAGTCACCACATGTTCCAGCCCGAGACGCTTAAGACCTGCAAAAGCGAGTAAGGTGCCATCGACCTGACCTTCTTCAAGTTTGCGCAAACGGGAATTTACATTGCCGCGAAAAGTAATGACATTCAGGTCAGGGCGGATATGACGGATTTGTGCCTGACGGCGCAGGCTGGACGAGCCAACCGTCGCACCCTGCGGCAAACCGGTCAGTTTTGCACTGGTTTTACCGACAAAAGCATCTCGCGGATCTTCACGCTCCAGATAGGTGGAAAGATGCAGTCCTTCAGGCAGCACGGTCGGCATATCTTTGGTGGAATGCACAGCAATATCAATGCGCCCCTGTAACAGCGCATCTTCGATCTCTTGAGTGAACAGCCCTTTACCACCAATCTCCGACAATGCCCGGTCCTGAATACGGTCGCCCTGTGTGGACATCGGCACGATTTCAACATCCGCTTCGCTTAAACCATGCGCTGCCACCAGGCGTGTACGTGTTTCCTCTGCCTGTGCCAGTGCTAAAGCGCTGGAACGTGTTCCGATTTTTAAACGTGGTGTTTGCATCTGGCTCTGTCCGTGATACGCGAATGTCAAAGGCTTCTCTAACTGCCTTTCACCTCAGGAGCAAATTCATGGCTGTAATATCATGAATATAATGCCTATATCCGGTGCAAGATAGGAAGATCAGCGAAGTTTGTTTATTGAGCGCATTATCCTTATGCAAAACCGCTTCATGCTTTTTGCCGGAAATGCTTTGTTAATATGGGTCTAATCGCTTATGCGCGTGCTTGGAATAGAGACAAGTTGCGACGAAACAGCCGCAGCTATCATTGAACGCCATGAAAATGAACAAGGCGGGGTGTCTTCGCGCATCCTGTCCAATGTTGTTCTCAGCCAGATTGCCGAGCACGAACCCTATGGCGGCGTGGTACCGGAAATTGCCGCACGCGCCCATGTGGAAGCCCTTGACGGATTGATCGCCAAAGCTCTTTCCGAGGCGGATATGACCATTCAGGATGTGGATGCTGTCGCCGCCACCGCAGGCCCCGGTCTGATCGGCGGGTTGATTGTCGGCCTGATGACCGCGAAAGCCATGGCCTTTGCCGCAGACAAACCTTTCTACGCCGTCAACCATCTGGAAGGCCATGCCCTGACTGCGCGTCTGACCGACGGACTGGCCTTTCCTTATCTGTTGCTGCTGGTATCCGGCGGTCATACACAGGTTATTCTCGTGCACGGCCTCGGCCACTATGAGCGCCTCGGCACGACGATTGATGATGCGCTGGGCGAGGCTTTTGACAAGACCGCCAAGCTGCTGGGATTACCTTATCCGGGCGGCCCTGCGGTTGAACAGGCTGCACTCAAGGGCGATGCCTCACGGTTTGAACTGCCGCGCCCGCTCAAAGGTGAAGCACGACTGGACTTTTCTTTCTCCGGTCTTAAAACCGCCGTGCGCCAGACAGCAACTCAGCTTGTGCCGTTGAGCGATCAGGATGTGGCGGATATCTGCGCGTCTTTTCAGACGGCCGTTGCCGATACGCTGAATGACCGCGTGAAGCGTTCTCTGCTCCGTTTTCGTGAAACCTATCCGGATAAAGAAAATCCGACCCTTGTCGTTGCCGGTGGCGTTGCCGCCAATAAAATACTGCGCAAAGGACTTGAAACGCTTTGTGAAAAACACGGCTTCGATTTTCTCGCCCCGCCGCATATTCTTTGTACCGACAATGCAGCCATGATTGCATGGGCAGGTGCCGAACATGCAGCCCGCACAGCGCCGGATAATCTCGATTTTGCACCGCGCTCGCGCTGGCCGCTGGACAGCACATCGGCACCGCTGGTCGGTTTTGGTCGCAGAGGAGCAAAAGCATGAGTAAAAAGATTACGATCTTAGGCGGCGGCGCATGGGGAACAGCGCTCAGCTGCATGGCCGCGCAGAACGGCCATAAGGTCGTGCTGTATGCCCGCGATCCGGCAACGGTTGATGACATTAATCACAATCATCGTAACAGCCGCTATCTCGGCGATATCGCCCTGCATGACAATCTGCGTGCGACCAGTGATGCAGCCGCAGCTCTGAACAATGCCGATACGGTTCTGGCTGTTATCCCTGCACAATCCATGGCTGCTGCATTGCAGGAACTGAAACCGCTTATTCCGGATGATTGCCCTGTTGTGCTTTGCGCCAAAGGCATTGAACGCTCCACCGGACGGCTGATGTCGCAAATCATTGCCGATATTCTGCCTGCCCATCCGATTGCAGCACTTTCGGGCCCGAGCTTCGCCAGCGATGTTGCCCGCGGCTTTCCGACTGCCGTGACGATTGCCTGTGAAAATATTGCCATTGCCGATGATCTGGCCGCACAGTTCTCCGGCAGCACATTCCGCTGCTATTCCTCCGTTGATCTGATCGGTGTTGAAGTCGGCGGCGCGTTGAAAAATGTGATTGCCGTAGCAGCCGGTGCCACGATCGGTAAAGGTCTTGGCGCATCGGCACAGGCGGCACTGGTCACCCGCGCTTTTGCTGAATTACGCCGCATAGCGGCTGCCTTTGGCGGACGGCCTGAAACCCTGATGGGATTATCAGGCCTCGGCGATCTGATGCTGTCCTGTTCTTCCCCGCAATCGCGCAATTACTCCTACGGGCTGGCCTTGGGACGCGGCGAACCGCTGGAAGGCCTGCTGCTGGCCGAAGGTGTGGCCACAGCGCCGGTGATTGCCGAACTTTGCGCGCGCAAGCAGATCAATGCACCGATTATCACCACGATTGCGGCTTTGCTCAATGGCAGTATTACTATTGATGCGGCTGTTACCGGATTATTGTCCCGTCCTTTGAAAAACGAAGATTAGGAACCTGACCTCATGCTGTTCGCCATTCTCTGCAATGACAAAGCCGACCATCTGCAACTGCGTCTTGATACCCGCCCTGCCCATCTCGATTATCTGAAAAGCCTCGGCGACAAGATCAAATTCGGCGGCCCTTTTCTGAGCGAAACCGATCAGAAACCAGTTGGCAGCATGCTGATGGTTGAAGCTGAGACTATGGAAGATGCAAAAGCCGTTGCAGCTGCTGATCCTTATGCATTGGCTGGTCTGTTCGACAATGTGACTGTACGCCCGTGGAACTGGGTCATCAACAAACCTGCTGAATAAACTTGGCCTGCTGAATAAATCCGGAGAAAACTGTGGCATATTGGCTGTTTAAATCTGAACCATTCAAATGGTCGTGGGAAATGCAGAAAGCCAAAGGCGCTGTCGGCGAGCAATGGGACGGCGTGCGCAATTATCAGGCACGCAATAATATGCGCGCTATGCAGCTTGGCGATAAGGGCTTTTTCTATCATTCCAATGAGGGACTGGAAGTCGTCGGCATTGTGGAAGTTTGTGCATTAGCGCATCCTGACAGCACAACGGACGATCACCGCTGGGAATGTGTGGATATCCGCGCCGTCTGCGATATGCCGAAGCCGGTGACATTGAAAGATGTGAAGGTTAATCCGCTATTGAGCGATATGGCGCTGGTCACATCCATGCGTCTTTCCGTGCAGCCCGTCAAAGAAGATGAATGGATCGAGGTCTGCCGGATGGGCGGATTAGACCACACCAAAATTTGAGAAAATAAAAATGCAGAGCGCAACCCAAACTATAGTCCGGAAGCGTTCTGCGTTTGCAGTCGCTTATCCTCTGCTTGATCCGGAGCGTCTATGCCCCTCCTGATCCCTGACGCAGACCGCGCAACGCAATTCATCCTCGACAATACCGGCATTCACCACCCGCCCCATGTGCCGGAAATCGTGCTTCATCTTGCCGATGAAGCACATGATCTTTGGCACAAGACCGAAGAAGAACTTTCCGAAATCGGATTACCGCCCCCCTATTGGGCTTTCGCATGGGCAGGCGGACAGGGCGTTGCCCGTTATATTCTCGATCATCCGCAGGCTGTACAAAATAAACGCGTACTGGATTTTGCTTCCGGCTCCGGTCTGGTCGGTATTGCCGCCCTTTTAAGCGGTGCACGTTCTGTAACCGCCAATGATATCGATCCTTTTGCCCGCTATGCCATCAGCCTGAACAGTGTTTTGAACAAAGTATTCTGTGACTTCAGCAATGCTGATCTGATCGGGCAGGATGTGAGCGACACGATCGATGTTCTGCTGGCCGGTGATGTCTTTTATGACAAGCCATTGGCCGACCGGTTGATCGTCTGGTTTGATATGCTTGCCGCCAAAGGCGTGCAGATTATCGTCGGAGATCCCGGACGTTCGTATCTGCCGCGACACCGGCTGACAGAAATGGAAGTCTATTCCGTCCCCGTCACCCGCGCTCTGGAAGATGCTGATGTTAAACGCACCACCGTCTGGCACTACGGTGAAACAGAAAAGGCGTAGCTAAAAGCCACGCCTGATTGGTTTGTGTGTGATGCTAGAACATAGCACTTCTCGACACTCTTCAAATATAACGCTTCGCATATTTTTAACTTTGTCGCTAAGCGCTATATTTGAGCAATAGTGCTCAAATATAGCGCTTAGCTCCGGCAACACACATCACCACAACACAAGCCACCGCCATCATTGCTATGCTTACCGGTTCACCCAGCACAAAGGCTGCCAGAGCAAGTCCAAAAAACGGCTGCAATAATTGCAACTGACCCACGCCTGCCGCACCGCCAAGTGCCAGCCCGTGATACCAGAAGAAAAAGCCGATCAGCATACTGAACAGCGACACATAAGCCACGCTCAGCCATGCCGGTGCGCCGATGCCCGCAAAGCTATCCGGACGCAAAGCAATAGCGAGTACCAGCATTACCGGCAACGCCAGCACCAGTGCCCAGCAAATCACCTGCCAGCCACCGATTGAACGCGACAGACGTGCGCCTTCCGCATAGCCATAACCACAGACAATGATCGACAACAGCATCATCACATTGCCATAGAGCGAAAATTCGCCCCCTGACTGATCTTTCGTCAGAGCGAAAATTGCCACCGCCGCACTGCCTGCCAGCGAGAAAGCCCAAAACCGCCATGACGGATTACTGTCGCCGCGCAAAACCGCAAAGACTGCCGTGCTCAGTGGCAACAGGCCGATAAAGACAATCGCATGGGCTGAAGTCACATATTGCAGCGCTAATGCTGTAAACAGCGGAAAACCAATGACAACCCCGCCGGAAACCAGCGCCAGTGAAACAAGCTCTGATGGTGTCGGCAGTTTCTCACGAAAGGCCAGTAACAAAGCGCCGCCCAGCACACCGGCAATCGCCGCCCGCAGGACAGTAAGGAAGACCGGATCGATCTCCAGCACCGCAAGTCGGGTTGCCGGTAGTGAGCCACTGAAAATTAAAACGCCGATAAAACCGCTGATCCAGCCAGCACTTTGGTTATCCGCCTGCTTATTCATTTTCACATATTCTCGAAATTTATTGCGTATTTCGTGATAAATATTGATACACAGACAAAATTGTCAGATACAATTTCAGTACAATTTAAACAAACTGTACTGCTCAATTCGGAGATACAGATGACTTATCATTCCGGATATACAGCGCCGGACGCACTGCAAACAGCAAGTGGTACGGCTGATCAGCTTTCCGTCAGTCAGGAAATTCTGGAAGCGACAACGCTGGTTGAAAAGGTCATGACAATCATCCGCGACCGCATCAGCGCCATGAGCCTGATGCCGGGCGCGCGTTTGCCCTCCATCCGCCGTCTTTCGGAAACCATGTCCATATCCAAATCCACAGTCGTGGAAGCCTATGACCGGCTGGTGGCTGAAGGCATTATTCAGGCGCGACGCGGTGCCGGTTTTTATGTCGCTGAGAAAAATCATCCGCCGCTCATCAGCTCGGATTTTGCAGACACCCATAACCGTAATATCAATCCCTATTGGGTGATGCGGCAATCGCTGAGCAATACAGAAACCACCTTCAGACCGGGTTGTGGCTGGCTGCCATCAGACTGGCTGCCCGAAGAAGCCATCCGCCGCGCCTTGCGCCAGATTGCCCGTAACCCCGTATCGAACATATCGGAATATGACGAACCGCTCGGCCTGCCGCTGCTGCGCCAGCTTCTCAGCACCCGCCTGCGCGAACAGGGCGTTACAGCCGCACCGTCACAAATCCTGCTCACCGATTCCGGCACCAATGCTCTTGATCTGATCTGCCGTACTTTTATCCGCACCGGCGATACGGTTCTGATTGATGATCCGTGTTATTTCAATTTCCGTGGCCTGTTACTGGCGCAGGGCGTCAATCTTGTCGGTGTGCCTTACACACCCCAAGGTCCCGATCTGGAAAGCTTCGCCCGTCTTTGCACCCAGTACCGGCCAAAACTCTATCTCTGCAATTCCGGTATTCACAATCCGACCGGCGCCACAATACAACCGGCAACAGCGCATCGCCTGCTCAAACTCGCCGAACAGCATGATCTGATTTTGGTTGAAGATAATATTTTTGCGGATTTTCATCAGAACCCGCCACCGCTACTGGCAGAGCTCGACGGTCTGGAGCGGGTAATCCATATCGGCAGCTTTTCCAAATCCCTGTCAGCAGCCACCCGTACCGGCTATATTGCTGCGCGTCCTGATTGGCTGGAAAATCTCACCGACATGAAACTGGCGACCAGTTTCGCCAGTAATGCCCTGTCCTCACAGATCATTTATCAGTTGCTGACCGATGGCAGCTACCGCAGCCATATTGAGAAAATCCGTGTCCGGCTGGCAGAGTGTCAGACACGGACACGACACAAACTTCTCAATGCAGGCTTCAAACTCTGGTGCGAGCCGGTTGGCGGCATGTTTCTCTGGGCACAATTACCGGATGATCTGCCTGAAGATGTGGACAGCGACATGATTGCCAGACGTGCTCTGGATCATAATATTGTTCTGGCGCCCGGCAATATTTTCAGCCAGTCACAGACATGCAGCCGCTTCATGCGCTTTAATGTTGCCCAGTCCGTCCATCCGAAAATTTTCGATACGCTCAGACAGATCATGTATCTGCCCGCGACATGAATGTGAGATAAATCAGCCGCGACGAACACGGATAACCGTATCTCCCGAAAGATGCGGTAATAAACGCATCATATCGCGACGGCTCAGGGCAATACAGCCTTCGGTCGGCGTATATGTTTCCCGTGAAAGATGGAAAAATATCGCGCTACCGCAACCTTTTTTGCGCTCGGTAATATTCCAGTCCATAACAACGCAAATATCGTAGAGCTCATCTTTGCGCCACATCTTTTCATGGCTGCGCTGATAGGAAGCTGCAACCGGACGATTATAATTGCGGTCATTGGCAGCATCACACCAGCCATCCTGCGGCTGTGTCGCCCGAAAGTGCAATGCCGTCGCCGGCTGATCTCCGACCACCGGCGTCTGGCGGCGGTATCCGTAAAGCAGACGCATCTGCGTCAAAGGCGTTGCACCGTCCCCTTCGCGCTTGCGAGAAGACACGCCGCCCTTGCCCAAAGCACAGCGCAACACCAGCGGTCCGGCAATCAGATAACCCTGGCTGCGATGCCCGGGACGCACATGAACATCCATAATTTTAATCGTGCGGGATGTTTTTCTGCCTGCATCTCCCTGCATCAGGCCGCTTTGCTTTGCTTCTCTGCCGAGTATCATATGTATAGGCCCCCTCCGGACCGGTTCTATATGCTATTTTCCGGTAACGCTCTGGAAACACCAGAGAATCATTTCTCCGCATATATTTACACAGCTAATTTTATTCACATCCATAAACTGATGTCAGATCACTTAAAAGCAGCATTAAAGGCGTATTTTATAAGGTAAATTTTGTTTCATCTGACCTCTCTTTAGTTTTTCTTCGTTAAATGTCATAAATCACCCATCTTGCTGATGTTCAGCTCCCGTTTTGAAACCGAATGAGGCAGATATGATCGCCCATACACTTCTGATTGTTGATGATGATGAGGATCTCCGTTCCATCCTGATCGACCAGCTGTCACTTCACCCTGAATTTCAGATCCTGCAGGAAGACACTGCCGGTAAAGCAATTCAGACCGCACGGGCCAATAATATCAGCCTGCTGATTATGGATGTCGGCTTGCCGGATATGGATGGCCGTGATGCTGTCAAACAGCTGCGTGCCGGTGGTTTTACATCACCTATCATCATGCTGACCGGTCACGATACGGATTGCGACACCATTCTGGGCTTTGAGTCCGGTGCCAATGACTATGTTACCAAGCCGTTCCGTTTTGCAGTGCTGCTTGCCCGCATCCGCGCGCAGCTGCGCCAGCATGAACAGAGCGAAGACGCGACCTTTATCGTCGGGCCTTATACATTCAAACCAAGCCAGAAGCTGCTGCTCGATCAGAAAGGCGATAAAATCCGCCTCACTGAAAAAGAAGCGGCAATCATCAAATTCCTGTACCGCGCCGGTGGTGTGGTCGGACGCGATGTCTTGCTGGAAGAAGTATGGGGCTATAATTCCGGCGTTACCACGCACACGCTGGAAACCCATGTCTATCGTCTGCGTCAGAAAATCGAACTGGATCCGTCCAATGCCAGCCTGCTGATTACCGAAAGCGGCGGGTATAAACTGGTTCCCTGAAAATGAAGGCAGCCCGACACTCACGATGTCCGGGCTGCTTAATATTCTGCATAACAGATGATTTTATCGAAAACTTTAGATATTTTTCGGTAATTTGGATTACAGCATAATTCTTCCGGAACAGGACACTGACTATTCCCGTGCGGGAACCGGTTCCGGAATAAGGATTATGTGCAAGAAAGAGACATATGGCGCTCGATGATGACATTCAGTTCCTGAGTACGATTGGCCTTTTCGAGGCCTTCTCGGCTCAGCACCTGCGGCTGCTTGCCTTTGGCGCAGAACGCATGGTTCTGCGTACCGGCAGAGAACTGTTTCATGAAGGACAAAGTGCTGATTGTGCCTATATTGTTGTCAGTGGCAGCATTACCCTTTTTCATGAAGGCAAGCAGGGACGCGTCAATCTGCGTTCGATCAGCACCGGTACGGTGCTGGGTGAAATGGCGCTGATTGCGCAGAGCAGCCGCCTGACCGGCGCTGTCGCTGATACGGAAACCGAAGTGATCCGTCTCAGCCGTTCCATTTTCCACCGCATCCTGGAAGAATATCCGGAGCTTGCCGCTTCGCTCTATCTGCATATCAGTAATAATCTGAATGAGATGGTCGAGCAGATTGACAAGCTGTCATCCCGTTTTTCCGATTAAAGCATCTCCGCTTTTGCCGGAAATGCTTTAAACCGGCAATTCGATACGCCGCGTAAGTGTGATTGCGTTTAAAAATGCCTCGTCATGACTGGTAATCAGCAGCGCCCCTTCATAGGTATTGAGCGCCGTTTCCACCGATTGTAATGCTACAATATCCAGATGATTAGTCGGCTCATCGAGAATGAGCAGTTCCGGTGCCTGAACACCGCCCAGAACACAGGCCAAACCAGCCCGCAATCTCTCACCGCCGCTGAGCCCCCCCACCTTTTGCAAAGCCGCATCTGCACGGAACATAAAGCGCGCGAGCGCGGCGCGGCAATCATTATCCGTAGCTTCAGGTTGCAGAAGTTTAAAATTATCCCTGATACTCAGATCATCATTCAACAGGCTCACATGCTGATCCAGCATGGCATGACGGACATAATATTGTACGCTGCCCTGCTGCGGTGTCAGCTTTCCCGCCAATACATGCAGCAAAGTCGTTTTTCCTGATCCGTTCGGCCCGCACAATGCAATGCGTTCCGGCCCTGTAATCTGCAATGACAAATCCTGAAATAACGGCTGACGATCATTAAAAGTCATTGTCAGATGTTCCGCAACGAGTACCGTTTTCGTTGCGGCAAGACTGAGATTGCCAAGCATAAAGTTCTGCGGGATCAACCGTTCAAACTTGCTCTGCGCCTCACTCAGCGCCTGCTGGCTGCTTTCTGCCTGCTTTTGCGCCAGTTGATTATTACGCCCGCCGGTTGCCTGTGCGCGATCTTCTCTGGCGTCCAGCAATAACTTGCTTTGCCCTGCACTGAAACGTGATTTCTTACCGGCAGAATCCCGTTTCTCCTGCCGCTCTCTGATGAGGCGTGCCTGTTTTTCCGCCTGTTTGGCGGCTGTTTCAGCTACTGCAAGATCATGACGGGCAGCGGCTATCTCTTCCGCTTTGCGCATCTCATAAAAATCCCAGTTACCGCCATAAGACGACACACCAATTGGCGTCAGCTCAATAATCCGGTCCATCTCGCGCAATAATATGCGGTCATGGCTGACCACCAGCGCCCCGCCACGCCAGTTGCGCAGCAAATGCAGTACAGCCTCACGCCCCTGCATATCCAGATTATTGGTCGGCTCATCCAGCAGGATCAGATCCGGCTCGTGAAAAATCAGGGCAGCCAGAGCGGCACGGGTTTTCTGCCCGCCGCTTAAAGTACTCAGTTGCGTTTGCGCGCTGAGTTTTGGCAGTCCCATTTGGGAGAGCGCATCCTCAATCCTGCTTTCCAATGTCCAGTCCGCATCAGCCAGATCATCATCGCTGCCTTCACCTGCCAGAATACGCGCCTGCGCAGCCAGTTGCACGGTCACACCAAACAAGTCCGCAATCGCTTCATGGGCTTCATCAGTATTCTGATGCAGGAAACCGAGTTTGGCATGACTGGTCAGCGAACCACTGGCCGGTGCTGTTTCACCGGCAATGATACGCAATAAAGTTGATTTACCCGTGCCGTTACGCCCGATCAGACCGGTACGTTCACGGGACAGATGAAGAGAAAGATTTTGAAAAAGACTGCGGCCGTCAGGCGTTTGCGCAGAAATATTTTGCAGTGTGTACAGAGTTATCAAGAGCAGCATCCAGTGAAACAACAAAAACATCAGTTAAGAAAAACTGTGCTGTCTGCTTCATTGTGATGAACCCCTCAAATACATTGCTTAATCGGCACAAGCGGCCATGACATTCATTTAGACAGGCATCATGACTTATTCAAGTCACGATGCCTTGAATATTTCAGTCGAGATCGAAGCGGGCGATAACCGGCACGTGGTCGGAAGGACGCTCCCAGCCACGGGCATGGCGCAGAACCTGCAGTTCTTTCATATGCGGCTCAAGATCTTTGGAACCCCAGACGTGGTCAAGGCGACGGCCACGATCAGATGCGTCCCAATCCTTGGCACGATAGCTCCACCATGTATAAATTTTCTGATCTGCAGGGATTACCTGCCGCATCAAATCACTCCAGCCACCTTTAACCCGTAAATCTTCCAGTGTCTCGGTTTCAATCGGTGTATGGCTGACAATTTTCAGCATCTGCTTATGTGACCAGACATCATTTTCCAGCGGTGCAATATTGAGATCGCCCACCAGAATGGAAGAAAAACCATCACCACGATCTGCCGTTACTGCCCGCATTTCCTCAAGGAAATTCAGCTTATGGGCAAATTTCGGATTGATCGTCACATCCGGTTCATCCCCGCCGGCAGGCACATAGAAATTATGGATGCGGATTGATTTACCGCCTGCCTGCACAACACTGCTGAGGTGACGGCAATCACCCATATCGCAGAAGCCGATAACTTCCGTATTTTCCATCGGTCTGCGCGACAGTGTGGCCACGCCGTGATAGCCCTTCTGACCGCTGATCGCGATATGTTCATAACCGGCATTGCGCAGCTCTTTGAGCGGAAACTGGTTATCAGGACATTTGGTTTCCTGCAGACACAACACATCCGGTGTGTGCTTCTCCAGAAAGTCCAGAACCAGTGGCAAACGAAGGCGAACTGAATTGATATTCCAGGTGGCGACGGAAAAACTCATTAAACTGCTCAACGGGCTGAAGGGTAAAAGACAAAACAGGTGAGGTTTCACCATAGCTTGCGTAACATAAGCCGCTTATGCAGGATGTGCAAATGCCGGATAAATAAAAAATGCCGCGCTAAAGCAGGCGCGGCATTTTCAATAGTTTGAACAAGGATCAGCGATTTTTGCGTTTCATAGCCAGACGCTGATAGTCAATCTTGAACATATTATCCGCAAAACGCACACCTTTCTGCACGTTGAAGATCATCACCGTGGTATCCTGACGTTGCGCATCAGTGATTGTCCACTGCTTCAGTTCCGCATTGGCCGGATCAAACATCAGCGCAATTGTGGCATCGGCAAAAACCGCTTTGTCGCCCAAAATCATGGTCAGCGCATCCGGTTCGTTTTTCAAACCGCGCAAACGGCCGCCGCCCAGATCAACATGATCGCTCAGCAGCAGCTTCAGCGGTGTTTTCGACAGCGGATACAAATCCCATGTATCCAGCTTCTTATTATTGACGACGACGGATTCGCCATCGGAAATCACTGTGATCGGCGATTTATCATAGTTGAAACGGATTTTTCCCGGACGCTCAATGTAGAATTTACCGCCAGTCTGATCGCCTTTCGGGCCAAACTGCACAAATTCACCGGTCATGGTTTTCACAGCTGTAAACTGATTGGCAATAGCCTGTGCCTGTGCACCGCTATTGGCCGATTGTGCCTGCGCGAAACCGGCAGGCAGCAGCACGCCCAGAGCAATAGATGCAGCAGTGAAATATTTTGCGACCATGAAAGGCAATTTCAGTTTCATCAGAAACATACGCTCCCGTATTCGTTATAACGGTTTTCACCGTGTTCTTTTATCTTTTAAACCGGTAGTTTGACCTGACTGTGGCAGAGCAAAATCAGTAATCATCATCCTGCGTCGGAACAAGAATATCGCGTTTGCCCGCATGATTGGCAGGTCCCACAATACCTTCTTCTTCCATACGCTCAATGATCGAAGCTGCGCGGTTATAACCAATGCCGAGACGGCGCTGGATATAGCTGGTTGAGGCCTTCTTATCGCGCAGCACCACCGCAACAGCCTGATCATAAGGATCGTCGGAATTTTCCAGATTGGACGTACCGGACGGTGCGGAACCGCCCTCGTCCTCATCATCTTCCATAACGGCATCCAGATATTCCGGCACGCCCTGCGCTTTAAGGTGCTGAACCACCTGTTCAACTTCATCATCGCCGACAAAAGGCCCGTGAACACGCTGGATACGCCCGCCACCGGCCATAAATAACATATCACCCATACCCAAAAGCTGCTCTGCACCCTGCTCACCAAGCACTGTGCGGCTGTCAATTTTGGAGGTAACCTGAAACGAAATACGGGTCGGGAAATTCGCCTTGATCGTACCGGTAATCACATCCACCGACGGGCGCTGCGTTGCCATAATCACATGGATACCGGCAGCACGAGCCATCTGCGCCAGACGCTGCACCGCGCCTTCAATATCCTTACCGGCAACCATCATCAGATCGGCCATTTCGTCGATAATCACGACGATATATGGCATTGGCGACAAATCCAGCTCTTCGGTTTCATAAACCGCCTCACCGGTATTGCGGTCAAAGCCGGTCTGTACCGTACGGGAAATCTGTTCGCCTTTTTTCTCAGCCAGTGAAACCCGACTGTTGAAACCGTCAATATTGCGCACGCCGACTTTCGACATTTTGCGATAGCGGTCTTCCATCTCGCGCACTGCCCATTTCAGTGCGACAACCGCTTTCTTCGGATCAGTCACCACAGGGGTGAGCAAATGCGGAATACCGTCATAAACGGAAAGTTCCAGCATTTTCGGATCAATCATAATCAGGCGGCATTCCTGCGGGGTCATGCGATAGACCAGTGACAGGATCATGGTATTAATCGCCACAGACTTACCGGAACCGGTAGTACCAGCCACCAGAACGTGAGGCATTTTGGCGAGATCGGCAATCACCGGCTCACCATTAATGGTCTTGCCCAGTGCCAGTGCCAGCTTGGTTTTGGTCTGCATGAAATCGCGGCTCGCCAGCATTTCACGCAAGAATACCATTTCGCGCTTCGGATTAGGCAGTTCAATACCAATGGCATTGCGCCCCGGCACCACCGCCACACGGGCAGAAATCGCACTCATTGAACGGGCAATATCATCAGCCAGACCGATAACACGGGAAGATTTAATCCCCGGCGCCGGCTCCAGCTCATACATGGTCACAACCGGACCCGGCTTGACCTGAATAATTTCACCGCGCACACCGAAATCTTCCAGCACACCTTCCAGAACACGGGCATTCTGCTCCAACGCTTCTTTTGACAGTGACGGGTCACGCGCAACCACTTTCGGTTCGCTCAGATAATTGAGATCCGGCAACATGAAGCGACCGCCATTATTCACCGGATGCGTTGGTGCACGGGCCGTCGGTGCCTTTCGTGCCGCCTGCATGCGCGGTGCTTGTGCCTGTGCAGCCGCAGGTTGCTGCGGTGCCGGTGCATCATCATAATCATCATCGTCAAAATGCATGTCATCAACAGCATGACCGGCAGGTTCAAAGCCCGGTTCAAACCGCTGACCTGCACCCCGACGCGCGACTGTCACATCACCGAACGGATCATCATTGCGGTTGTGTCTGCGTGCTGAGGACGGATTGCGCTTCAGACCAAACATGCGCCGCACCGATGCCTTGGCGCTCAGCATCCAGTGGGATGCAGCACCCAATGTCGATGCGGACAGAGCAGAGAAGAAGCCCGTGCGGATTTCGCCGGTTTCCTCATCAAAATCTTCATCATAATGATCATCTGCGACCTGACGTGCTTTGGCACGGACAGGTTTTGTCAGGCTGCGCTCACGGCCGATCAGACCGCTGGCAAAGGCGCATAACCACAAAGCCGGAACTGACAAAATAACAGCAATACCAAGCGCGATCACACCAGTAGGGAATTCCCCCAGAAACACACCCGGTACTTTGAGCACCATATCGCCGAACACACCGCCAAGCCCGATCTGCATCGGCCAGCTTTCCGGCGGCGTGACACAGCTGGCAATCGCAGCAAACAGCAAAGATGCAAAAAACCATGCGGAAATACGTCGTGCCAAACGGTCAATGCGACCATTGACGATCATCAAAATGCCCCAAAAAACCAGCGGCAGCACCACAACGACACTGGAAAGACCATAAAACTGCATGGCAAGATCGGCAAAAACCGCCCCCGGATAGCCTGCAGCATTGGTCACTTCATTGGCGGTCGCATGGCTGAAACTCGGATCAGCCACATTCCATGTGGCAAGCGCCGCAACAGCTCCCGCCACCAAAGCCAGCAGCAACAGGCCGGAGAAAATATCAATCTGGCGGCGCAGCAAAGCGCTGAGCCTCAGACGTTCTCCTCGAATTTCCTGTTCATCTGGCCCGTAGGACGGTGAATAGCCTTGCCGCATGAAACCTGCCTCAATTTTTTTCACCTGTTTTCCCCGCAGAAGTGCCGGAATACAGGTAAATTTTATGAATCGCGTCCGATCATACAATAATGGTAGTTAAGACAGCATTAACCATGAACTCGCCATTCCTTGACATATTCAACAGGCTTAAAATATAGAAAAACGCCCGTTTTCGGGCGTGTTTTATAATTTCACTCTGCTTTGCAGTGCAAATCTCAATCGCGGACGCGGATCAGGCCTTCCTGCGCCGTAGAGGCAATCAGCACACCGTCACGGGTAAAGATTGAACCGCGGTTGAAACCACGTGCACCGGTCGCCATCGGGCTGTCCTGACTATAGAGCAGCCAGTCATTCAGCCGACACGGATGATGGAACCACATCGAATGATCAAGACTGGCAACCTGCATACCCGGATCAAACACCGCGCGCCCATGCGCATGCAGCGACGTATCCAGCAAAGTCATGTCTGAGAGATAGGCCAGAATTGCCGCCTGCAAGGCACGGTCATCCGGCACCTCGCCGCAGGCGCGTACCCAGACATTCTGCTCCGGCGGCAGCGGATCTTTGGTGAGATAATGGCTGAGCGATACCGGTTTCATATCAATTGGCTGGTCGCGTTCCAGATATTTGCGCACAGCCTTTGGCGCCATCTGAATATATTGCTCTTTCATATCTTTGATGCTGAGCAGCTTTTCCGGCATCGGCACATGAAGCGGCATCGGAATCTGATGCTCAAGTCCTGCTTCATCAATCTGGAACGAGGCAGACAAAGTAAAAATAGCTTCGCCATGCTGGATTGCTACAACCTGACGGGTCGAAAAGCTCGAACCGTCACGTAGCCGTTCCACGCGATAAATAATCGGAATTGAAGGATCACCGGGTCGCATGAAATAGCCGTGCAGGGAATGGACAAAACGCCCTTCCTCTACAGTACGCTGTGCCGCAACCAGTGCCTGACCGATCACCTGCCCGCCAAAAACCCGCTGCCAGCCCACCTGAGGGCTGCGACCACGGAACAGATTATGTTCCAGCGGTTCCAGATCAAGGATCGACAAAAGTTCTTTCATTGCTTCAGACATAGGAAACTCATTTTCTGCAGTAGCTATACTATGGCTACAACCGGTCGTCTGACGGCGCAAGGGATTGCGGGTAAAAACTGCGGCATTTCCGCTTGAGACAAACCGGCTTAAAGCCTATCTACATCTATGTGTTATAAAGCACGAACTGGTTGAAAGAGAACTGACAGTCCTGCAAACCTGTCGTGCAGAGAAGGAAACCGTCATGGCCAAATCATCCCGCAAATCATCTACGGCTGCTGCTGAGGCGGCATCTGCTCCGGTCAAAACAGATGTTCTGATCGCAGGCGCGGGCTATGTGGGGATGACCACGGCGGTTGCCATTAAAACCGGCGCACCTCAGCTGGATGTCACAATCATTGATGCCGCACCGGCCGGTCAGTGGAAAAAAGATCCGCGTGCTTCAGCGATTGCCGCCGCCGCAACCCGTATGCTGGAACAGCTTGGCTGCTGGCAGGCGATCAAACCGGATGCCCAGCCGATCAATGACATGGTGATCACCGATTCCCGCGTATCCGATCCGGTGCGCCCTGTTTTCCTGACCTTTGCCGGTGAGGTTAATCCGGGTGAACCCTTCGCTCATATGGTTGAAAACAAAGTTCTCAATGCCTCGCTTCATGCCAAGGCAGCTGAACTCGGAATTAATGTGATTGAAGGCTGCGGTGTTGAAGGTTTCACCACCGCCTCCAATGCTGTGACTGTAACACTGGCTGATGGCCGCACGCTTCAAACAAGACTACTGATCGGTGCCGATGGTGTGCGCTCCCGTATGCGCGATCAGGCCGGTATCAAAACTGTTCACTGGAGCTATGGCCAGTCCGGTATTGTCTGCAATGTCTCCCATGAACGTCCGCATGAAGGCCGCGCGATTGAACATTTCCTGCCTGCAGGGCCTTTTGCCATTCTGCCGTTGAAAGGCAACCGTTCCTCCCTCGTCTGGGCAGAGCGCACTGAAGATGCCAACCGTCTGGTTGCGCAGGATGATTTCGTTTTTGAAGCCGAACTGGAGCAGCGCTTCGGTCATCATCTGGGTGAAATCCGCGTAGAAGGCAACAAACGGGCCTTTCCGCTGGGTCTCACATTGGCGCGTGAATTTGTAAAGCCGCGCTTCGCACTGGTCGGTGATGCCGCTCACGGTATTCACCCGATTGCCGGACAGGGGCTTAATCTCGGCTTCCGCGATGCGGCAACGCTTGCACAGGTGATTGTTGATACCGAGCGCCTCGGTCTTGATATCGGCTCCTTTGCTGCGCTCGAAAAATACCAGACATGGCGCCGCTTCGACACTGTGCAGATGGGCGTCAGCACCGATGTTCTGACCCGACTGTTTTCTAATGACAATCTGGCACTGCGCACCGTGCGTGACATCGGGCTCGGTCTTGTTGACCGCCTGCCGGTGATGAAAAACTATTTCATCAAACAGGCAGCCGGTTTTGGCAAGGAAAACCCGCGCCTGTTACAGGGTGAAGCGATCTGACAAAAATCTGCTTGGATTGCACTGGATAATAGGCACGTCAAAACTATTTCTTTTCATAGAGTCTCAGACACGGGATCAATTAGGAGAGAGACAATGAACCGAACTGCCACGGCCATCTGGAACGGCGACCTGAAAACCGGTACCGGAAAACTGACAACCCAGAGCACCGCACTCAATGAACTGCCATACAGCTTCAAATCACGGACTGAAGATATACACGGTAATGCAGGCACCAATCCGGAAGAACTGATTGGTGCTGCCCATGCCGGTTGCTTTGCCATGATGCTGTCATCCCTGCTTTCCACCAATGGCACACCGCCAACGGAATTACAGGCAACCGCGACCATCAGCACCGTGCCGAATGAAGGTGGCGGTTTTTCTATTGCCAAAAGCGATCTGACCTTGCGCGCACGTGTTGCCAATATTTCAGAGAATGATTTTCAAAAGCTGGCCAAGCAGGCCAAAGAAAATTGTCCCGTCTCCCGCGCTTTGAACGCGCTGGAAATCAATCTTACAGCCACATTGCTGTAAGAGAAGCTCCAATAAAAAAGCCGCCGGTCAGACTGGCGGCTTTTTTATTTATGCAGGCATATGACAGACAACTTCTATCATATGTCCGTCAGGATCTTTAACCAAAGCACTGTAATAATCGGCATGATAATTAGGGCGTAAAACCGGTGCGCTATGCTCAACTCCGCCTGCACTGAGTGCTGCCTGATAGAAACGCTCAACCTCGCCGCGTGTACCCGCCAGAAATGCCAGATGCATCTGCCCCTGATAGGCGGAGCCTTTTTGCGAGCCAATCCAGAATTCCGGTTTACCATGACGGCCATAGCCCTGCCAGTTGCCGAATTCAGTTACAGCATCAATACCTAAAGGTGCCAGAGCAGCAGAATAAAACGCCCGTGCCTTATCTTTATTGGTGACCATAAATCCGATCTGATCAAGCATAGCGGCCTCCGCCAAAGATTACACATCTTATGCAAATGCAAAACGCCGATAACGCGTAAGAGTTGCAGGTTAACTTATAAAAATTTAAACGCGCTTAATCCGGCGGATTTATGAAGCCAATAAAAAAGGCACCACGAAAGGTGCCTTTTAATTTTTTGATTATTCACACGATTACACGCGACGTTCGACCATCATTTTCTTGATTTGGCCATCAAGAGGCGTGGAAGCCGCAGGCTGACTGGGAAATAAGAAGAAGCGATTGCCGCGATTACACGCGGCGCTCGACCATCATTTTCTTGATTTCGGCAATCGCCTTCGCAGGGTTCAGGCCTTTCGGGCATGTCTGCGCGCAGTTCATGATTGTGTGGCAGCGATAAAGGCGGAACGGATCTTCAAGGTTATCGAGACGTTCGCCTTTTGCCTCATCACGCGAGTCAATCAACCAGCGATAGGCCTGAAGCAGCACGGCAGGGCCGAGATAACGGTCGCCGTTCCACCAGTAGCTCGGGCACGAGGTCGAGCAGCAGGCGCACAGAATGCACTCATAAAGACCGTCCAGCTTGGCGCGGTCTTCATGGCTCTGCAACCACTCTTTCTGCGGCTCAGGAGAAACCGTTTTCAGCCATGGCTCGATGGAGCGGTGCTGCGCATAGAAATGGCTGAGATCAGGCACCAGATCCTTCACAACCGGCATATGCGGCAGCGGATAGATCTTAACAGTACCTTTGATATCTTCCATGCCTTTGGTGCATGCAAGCGTATTCGAACCATCAATATTCATGGCGCAGGAGCCGCAAATACCTTCGCGGCAAGAGCGACGCAGCGTCAGAGTCGGGTCGATTTTGTTCTTGATGTACAAAAGTGCATCGAGAACCATCGGGCCGCAATCATCAAGATCAACATAAAATGTATCGAGACGCGGGTTCTGACCGTCATCCGGCGACCAGCGGTAAATCTTGAATTCACGCAGGTTTGTTGCACCCGCAGGTTTGTCCCAGACTTTGCCGGGACGGATCTGCGAATTCTTGGGAAGTGCCAGTTCTACCATTGCTCTTTCCCCAATCCTTAGTAAACGCGCGCTTTAGGCGCAATTTTAGCGAGGCTGATACCACCGTCTTCTTCCTTGACCAGCGGGTCAAGATGAACAGGGCGGCTGCCAAGCGTAACTTTGCCGTCTTCTGAGAGCCAGGACAGCGAATGCTTGCGCCAGTTCACGTCATCACGGTTCGGGAAATCCTCATGGGCATGAGCGCCACGGCTTTCCTTACGGGCTTCAGCGGCCACAACAGTGGTCATCGCATTGGCCATCAGGTTTTCCAGCTCCAGTGTTTCCATCAGATCAGAGTTCCAGATCAAGGAGCGATCAGTCACTTTAATATCCGGCATTTCTTTCCAGATCGCGGCCATACGTTCACAACCCTGTTTCAGGGATTCTGAGGTACGGAACACAGCCGCATCTTCCTGCATGGTGCGCTGCATTTTTTCACGCAGAACAGCAGTCGGAGTGCCGCCGTCAGCAAAGCGCAGACGATCAAAACGCTCCATAATCTTATCGCAGGCAGCGAGATTGAGATCAGGAATTTTTGCAGCGCGGTCAATCACTTCACCAGCACGGATTGCAGCCGCACGGCCGAATACCACGAGATCGATCAGTGAGTTTGAGCCAAGACGGTTTGCACCGTGAACCGACGCACAACCGGCTTCACCCACAGCCATCAGACCAGGCTGTACGCGATCAGGATTTTCTTCCGTCGGGTTCAGCGCTTCGCCCCAATAGTTGGTCGGCACGCCGCCCATATTGTAGTGAACTGTCGGCAGAACCGGAATCGGCTCTTTGGTCAGGTCAACACCGGCAAAAATCTTGGCGCTTTCCGAAATACCCGGCAGACGCTCATGCAGAATTGCCGGATCCAGATGATCCAGATGCAGATAAATATGATCTTTGTTTTTGCCAACGCCGCGGCCTTCACGGATTTCAATGGTCATGCAGCGTGAAACCACGTCACGCGATGCCAGATCCTTAGCGGAAGGTGCATAACGCTCCATGAAGCGCTCGCCTTCGGAGTTAACCAGATAACCGCCCTCACCGCGTGCGCCTTCAGTAATCAGGCAGCCTGCGCCGTAAATACCAGTCGGGTGGAACTGAACAAATTCCATATCCTGCAGAGGCAGACCGGCACGTGCAACCATACCGCCGCCATCGCCGGTGCAGGTATGGGCAGAGGTTGCCGAGAAATACGAACGACCGTAACCGCCGGTGGCCAGAACGACCATTTTAGCGGAGAAACGGTGAATGGTGCCGTCATCCAGATTCCATGCCACAACGCCGGTGCAAACACCGTCAGTCATGATCAGATCAAGCGCGAAATATTCAATGAAGAACTGCGCATTGTTCTTGAGTGACTGGCCGTAGAGCGTGTGCAGAATAGCGTGACCGGTACGGTCAGCAGCAGCACAGGTACGCTGTACCGGAGGGCCGTCACCGAAGTTCTGCATATGGCCGCCGAACGGACGCTGATAGATTTTGCCTTCCTCTGTACGGGAGAACGGCACGCCGTAATGTTCCAGCTCATAAACCGCCGCAGGCGCTTCACGGGCCAGATATTCCATGGCGTCTGTATCACCGAGCCAGTCGGAGCCTTTAACAGTGTCATACATATGCCACTGCCAGCTGTCCGGCCCCATATTGGAAAGCGAAGCAGCAATACCGCCCTGCGCTGCAACCGTGTGGGAGCGCGTCGGGAAAACCTTGGTAATACAGGCCGTTTTAAAGCCCTGCTCTGCCATACCCAGTGTTGCACGCAAGCCTGCACCACCGGCACCGACAACCACAACGTCAAATTTGTGATCGACAAAGGTATATTTGCTGCCGTTAGCAGCTGTGTCTTTAGTTGTTGCCATTTGGCCTATCAACCTCCGAAGCTGAGCTTGAGGATTGCAAATACACTCGCGCCGCCAACAACAATCGCAAAGAAGGTGTTGAGCATAACGCAAACAATCTTCAGGCCTTCGCCATGAATATAATCTTCAATAATAACCTGCATGCCCAGACGCATGTGATAAACACCGGTCAGAACAAACAATGCCATAACAATCGCATTAAACGGATGGGCGATTGCAGCGCGGACTTCTGCATAATCTGCACCATTGAGGCAGATAATCAGGCCGATGAAATAAATCACCAGTGGCACAAGTGCGACGGCACTCATACGCTGTGTCCAGAAATGGCCGGTGCCTTCCTTGGCGGAACCAAGGCCGCGAACCTTACCCAGAGGGGTGCGCATATCTTGCATATATCAGTCCTCTCAGCGCAGGCTGTAAGCCACAACCCAGATCAGGATTGTCGCAACAACTGAAAACACGACCGTGGCCCAGGCCATTTTGCTGGCAGTGTGCTTTTCGAGTCCTGCGCCCATGTCCCAGATGAAATGGCGGATACCGCCCGCCAGATGCTGCATCAAAGCCCATGTGTAGCCAAACAGCACAAGCTGTCCTACCCAGGAGCCGAACAGGCCATTGACGAAATTGAAGCAATCTTCGCTGACCGCTGCGGAAATCAGCCATACGGCAAGCAGTACAGTTCCGAAATAGAGCGCGCCGCCGGTAATACGGTGAATGATCGACGTCGTCATCGTGATTGCCGGTTTATAAATCGACAAATGCGGTGACAGCGGGCGCTGGCTTTTGACTATTGGTCTTGTTGTCATAGCTATCCTGGTAAATGTTACCGATAAACAGGCCTTGCTAAACATGCCGTTATACCGGCAAAATCTATGGTCTGTTCATGCCCAACAGAGTCTATATCTATGATGAACCTGCGCCCAGCATAGATATAGACTCTGTCATTTTAACATGCTGCGCAATTCTTGAAGCTTCACAGGCTCAGGAGCCGCGCAGTAGAGCGAATACGGCCAAGATCGTTTAAAGGACGACCATGTTAGGGCTTATCTACTGCGCTTTTATCACTACGTCAAAGTCACAACCATGCGACCAGCCATGCAATTAGTCGCACCTGAGCAGAGAGATGACGTTTTAAACGGTTTTATTCAGCCTATTACCGGACATCTGTCTGAAAAATAAAATCCGGCAACATTTAAATTGTCCTGATTTTAAGCCGTCAGACAGTGTTTCAGCACTTTTATTGCAGATGTGGTGCGAAACGAATCACAAAACTACTCCAGTCAGCAGTCGTTGCCATTTGCTCATAGAGCTTGCGGCCATCTTCAGGCTGGCGTGGCGCATTAAGCGCCAGCTTACTCCATGTACGCTCTTCAGCCTTGTCGGCCAGCACATCAATCAGTGCTTTGGCTATACCTTTTTTACGGTGATCATGATGCACATAAATATGATCAACCTGTCCGGCACGCATACCGGAAACCGGCTCCGGTAAATCATAGAAAATCACAAAACCGACCAGCACACCATCAATACGGGCACCGAGCAATTCGGCGCTGCGGTCTTGCAGCAGTTTCTCAGCGTAATACTCATCCGGCCGGCGCGGCGCACCGCGCTTCAGTGCTTGCGCATAATCGGCCAGCAACGGGGCAAGTTCACGGGCATCACGTAAGTGAAGCAGTGAAATATCAATAGCGTGATCCTGTGTCATGATAGTTTCCCCATTGAGAATACGAAGCAGAGTAACTGCTTCTTTTAAAAACACCAGAGCATGTCGCAGCTAAATGGACTCATTTAGCGTTCGCGAACATGCGACAATCAAAAAAATCTAGAGCGAGCTTAGCGGGTACGATTAAACGCGAAACGCTCTAGTCTAATCAGTGCTGTTTAGCTGAAAAGAAAAACCCGCCCATTGATCTTACGCAATGAGCGGGTTTTTTCTTAGGATCCCGAATTAATACCTGAATCAAAAAGCGGCAGGCGCAAGCGAAAATGGTGATTTGCGAGCATCGGAACGGAGCGTACAGATAGTACGTGAGTACCGAAGCACAGAAAATTGCCATTTGCAGCCACGCATGGCGACTTTTAGATCAGGTATTTAGTTCCAGTCACGGATATCAACAAAATGCCCCGCCACGGCAGCAGCGGCCGCCATTGCTGGCGACACCAGATGAGTACGGCCTTTAAAGCCCTGACGGCCTTCAAAGTTACGGTTAGAGGTCGATGCGCAACGCTCACCCGGCTTCAGACGATCATCATTCATTGCCAGACACATCGAACAACCCGGCTCACGCCAGTCAAAGCCTGCTTCGATAAAAATCTTATCCAGACCTTCAGCTTCAGCCATTTCTTTTACAAGGCCGGAACCCGGAACAATCATCGCATTAACAGTGGAGGCAACTTTTTTACCTTCAACCATACGTGCTGCATCGCGCAGATCTTCAATACGGCCATTAGTGCAAGAGCCGATAAAGACGCGATCAATCGCAATATCGGTGATCTTGGTGCCAGGTTTCAGATCCATATATTCCAGCGCACGCCATTTCGATGAACGCTTGGTATCATCCTGAATATCATCAGGGTTAGGCACCACATCGGTCACAAAAACCACGTCTTCCGGTGAAGAGCCCCATGTGACAACCGGTGAGATTTCAGCGGCATCAAGGGTCACAATCTTATCGAAATGCGCACCTTCATCTGTGCTCAGAGTCTTCCAGTAAGCCAGAGCCTGCTCAAACTGCTCACCTTTCGGTGCGCGCGGCTTTCCTCGGATATAATCAAAAGTTGTCGCATCCGGTGCGATCAGACCGGCGCGTGCGCCGCCTTCAATCGACATATTACAGACCGTCATACGGCCTTCCATCGTCAAAGAAGTGATTGCATCACCGGCATATTCGATCACATAACCCGTACCGCCGGCGGTGCCGATTTTACCGATAATCGCCAGCGTGATGTCTTTAGCGGTAACACCCGGAGCCAGCTTACCATCCACACGCACCAGCATGTTTTTGGCCTTTTTCTGGATCAGGGTCTGAGTGGCCAGCACATGTTCCACTTCGGATGTACCGATACCATGCGCTAACGAGCCGAAAGCGCCGTGGGTTGAAGTGTGGCTGTCGCCGCAAACAATGGTCATGCCCGGCAGGGTAAAGCCCTGTTCAGGGCCGACAATATGCACAACGCCCTGACGCTTATCACGCTCGGAATAATATTCAACGCCAAACTCAGCCGCATTTTTAGCCAGAGCTTCAACCTGAATACGGCTTTCTTCATTCTTGATGCCGTTGATACGATCTGCCGAAGTCGGCACGTTATGGTCAACAACAGCAAGTGTGCGTTCCGGATGGCGCACTTTGCGGCCAGCCATACGCAGACCTTCAAAAGCCTGAGGGCTGGTCACTTCATGCACAAGATGGCGATCAATATAAAGCAGGCAGGTACCGTCATCCTGCTGATCTACCAGATGATCGTCCCAGATCTTGTCATAGAGTGTACGCGGCGCGCTCATGGCTCTTAGTATCCTTTGCAAGCGTTCTGCGGCCATTACCTCCCGGCAATCACAGGACCACAGAACCGATATGATTATGGTTCATATGCACCCGCTATGCGATTTCGTCAAGAAATGACAAGCGGAACAGGGTGTCGCAGCAAGATTATTACCCAAGCGGCATTTAATCTTTGCAAATAGAAAAAGGGCGACCCTGAGGCCGCCCTTATCAATTGGAATTCAAAAAATCGTAATTTGCAGAAATTATTCTGCAGCAGCCTTTGCAGCAGCATCACGCTCAGCGGCGCGTTTGTCTGCTTCACGTTCTGCTTTCGAACGATTGTCTTTTTTCTCAACGATACGGGCAGCCTTACCGGTAAGACCACGAAGGTAGTAAAGTTTCGCACGACGGACTTTACCGCGACGAACAACTTCAACGCCTTCAACCAGCGGAGAATAAACAGGGAATACGCGCTCTACGCCTTCGCCGTAAGAAATCTTACGAACGGTGAAGCTTTCCTGCAGACCAGCGCCCGAACGACCGATGCAAACGCCTTCGTAAGCCTGTACACGGGTACGTGTACCTTCAGTTACGCGCACGAGAACGCGAACTGTGTCACCGGCGTCGAAATCTGGCAGAACGCGCTTTTCAGCAATCTTTGCAATCTGTTCAGCTTCAAGCTGCTTAATAATGTTCATAGTTTTAATCCTTCTGATTCTTCTCGAACAGTCAGAGCGCTATCACTTGCAAAACAGTCTTTGCCGTCATGCTATGCCGTAAAGGCAGGAGCGGTTTCACTACTCATTGATTTCAGGTCAACGAAAATCGGATTTCAGGAAATCCCGAAATGTGAGGCGGCAATACACCATTACCGCCTGTGAATCAACTCACCTCTGCAAGAAGTTCTGATTCAGTTACGCCCGATACGCCCCAAATGCGTATCCTGAAAAGAGGACGCATATTTCAGCCCGTATCCCAGCATCCGGTCAAAAGCGATATGTGCCGCCCAGATCAGCACATAAGGCCACAGCCACTGCTGTCCTGAGACGTACATCAGCATGCCAAGTGCAGCCACACTCAGGAAGCTGTGACCGGCATTATAAACCAGCGCACCAATACGGCTGCCAAATACATAGCCCGCCATGGTAATGTCAGGCACCAGAAACAACAGCGCAAACCACCACCAGTCGGCACCGCTTTGCGCGTAAAGCCACAAAAAAATCAGAAAAGCAGCTGCATATTCCGCACGCCTCAGAATCTGCATTATTTACTCCTGTTCTGATAAGCCTCCCACAGATCCGGGCGGCGCTCACGGGTTATGCGCTTTGCTTCTTCCAGCCGCCATTGATCGACAGCCTTATGATTACCGGACGTCAGCACAGCCGGAATAGAGCGGCCTTCCCATTCCTGCGGACGGGTATAATGCGGATGCTCCAGCAGGCCGGTTTCAAAACTCTCGGTTTCGCCGGATTCATGATTACCCATGACACCCGGAATCAGGCGGACAATCGCATCAAGCAGTACAATCGCACCGGTCTCGCCGCCGGAGAGAATATAATCCCCGACTGAAACTTCCATCAGATTGCGTGCTTCGATTACGCGCTCATCCACGCCTTCAAAGCGGCCACAGAGAATCACTGCGCCCTCGCCTGCAGCCAGTTCACGCACCAGATCCTGCGTCAGCGGCCTTCCGCGCGGGCTCATCAAGATACGCGGACGGTTATCCTGTTCCAAGCTATCAAGAGCACGCGCCACAACATCCGGCTTCATCACCATACCGGCGCTGCCGCCAGCCGGTGTGTCATCCACCATCCGGTGTTTATCGGGCGCAAAATCCCTGATCTGGACAGTTTCAAGCTGCCATTTATCATCGCGCAAGGCACGGCCAGCCAGCGCAGACCCCAGCGGCCCCGGAAACATTTCAGGATAAAGAGTCAGGACAGATGCTTTGAAACTCATTACCGCGCCCATCCGTCATCGTCAGCCTCAGGCGCGTCCGGCTCATCGCCCTCTTCATCCGCAGATGTGGAACCGTCATCAACGAGACCAGCTGCCAGCGGATCAATCAGAACAGCACCTTTTTCCATCAGAATTTCCGGTACGGAAGCCAGTGTGAACGGAATCAAAACCGGTTTTTTGCCGCTTTCTTTAATCTCCAGAACATCACCGCCACCGAAATTAAACACGGCAGAGACTTTACCATAGGACACGCCTTCACCATCCCGTACAGCAAGGCCGATCAAGTCCATGTAATAAAACTCATCCTCGTCGAGATCCTGCGGCAGTTGCGCATGATCCACGTAAAGCTCTTTGCCGTTCAGTGCTTCCGCCGCATTGCGGTCATCCACACCGGCAAAGCGCACCACGACCACAGTTTTGCTCGGGCGGATCGACAGGATTTCATAGCTTTTGCCGGATGTATCATAGAGCAAACCATAGGAACCCAGATCCAGCGGATCGCCCGTATAAGTTTTAACGCGCACTTCCCCTTTGATGCCATGGGCTGCACCAATAACGGCGAGCTGAACCGGATTATCAAGATTTGCAACCCGCACCGGATTGCTCTTTTTCTGAGAAGACATGAAAAACCTTAAACTGTGGCGGCAACGGTTCCGTAACCTCGCCGTGAGAAACTCTATTTTTATTAAGATAACCGGATTACAGATTCAATCCATGCAAACTGCCAAAACAGAAACCGCAAAAACAGAATTTCTGATAATTGCCGCGCCCGACCTCAATCAGGCACGTCAGGACTGGCTCGGCAGCTTAACCAACAGCCGCAGACTGGCTGCCCATACACTGGATGCCTATGAGCGCGATAGCCGCCAGTTTCTGCAATTCATGACCGGTCATCTGGGTACGCCACCGGCTTTGAAAGATGTCTCAAATCTACGTATTGCAGATCTGCGTTCCTATCTGGCTTCACGCCGCAATGATGGTGCAGGTGCGCGCACTCTCGGGCGTGGTCTTGCCGGCGTGCGCTCGCTGCTGCGCTATCTCGAAAAACAGGGGCTGGCCAATGCAGCCGGTGCCAGTGCCATTCGTGCCCCGCGTCAGCCGAAATCCCTGCCCAAACCTTTGTCGGCTGATGCAGCTTTGCGGGTTGTCAACACACAGCAACAGCTGGCGGAAGAGCCATGGATTGCCGCACGCAATGCCGCTGTGCTTACTTTACTCTATGGCTGCGGCTTGCGTATTTCCGAAGCCCTTGGCCTGACACCGGATGCGGTAGCCGATACAACTGCCCGTTCGCTGACAATTCAGGGTAAAGGCGGCAAAAGCCGTCTTGTACCGCTGCTGCCTGCTGTTCATCAGGCAATTGCCGAATATCGCCGCCTCTGCCCCTTTCATTTGAACGGCACTGCGCCACTGTTTCGCGGTGCTAAAGGTGGTGCACTCCATGCCGGTATCATTCAGCGCGAAATGCAGAAAATGCGCTCCGCGCTAAACCTGCCGGAAACTGCAACACCCCATGCTTTGCGGCATTCTTTTGCCACCCATCTTCTGGCCCGCGGCGGGGATCTGCGCACCATTCAGGAACTGCTCGGCCATGCCAGCCTTTCCACAACGCAGGTCTATACCGGCGTGGATACCGACCGCCTGCTGGAGATTTATGACAAAGCACATCCCCGGGCGCACCCGTGAGCACCATCAATAGCGGCAGAAAATCTCCGATCTTTCTTGACAAGCCGCAGATCAGCAGCGATTGACTTTACCCAAGTGTTTCAAATGGAAGCACCGTCACGAGAAGAAGACGATGCCGAACCAAAATAAAAAAGCTGACCAGACGCATTTGCGCAGTCAGGCCGACGAAATTAAAACCCTCCTGAACCAACGCCCTGTGGTGCTTGTCGGGCTTATGGGGGCGGGAAAATCCACCATCGGCAAGAAAATGGCCGCACTGCTGGATTTGCCGTTTTTCGATCTCGATACGGAAATCGAAAATGTCTCCCGTATGAGCGTTACTGAATTATTTGCCTCCTATGGCGAGCCGGAATTCCGCGATCTTGAACGTCGTGTTATGCAGCGCCTGCTGGAAGGCGGATCAATGATCCTCGCAACCGGCGGCGGCGCTTTCATGAATGAACAGACCCGCGAGAATATTGCTTCTGCCGGTATTTCCGTCTGGCTCAATGCGGAACTGGATGTGCTGATGGAACGCGTATTGCGTCGTCAGGATCGTCCGCTTTTGAAAAATGACGATCCGCGTGCAGTGATGCAGAAGCTGATGACCGAGCGCTATCCGGTCTATGCCACAGCTGATCTGAGCATCATCTCCCGTGATGAAAAACGTGAAGTGATTGCACAGGAAGTCATCACCTTGCTGCTCGATCATTTACGCAAGACCGAACCAAGCCAAGACTAAATCATAATCACGAGTATCTCCCATGACATCTGCCCAGATATCAGCAAGAAACATCACAACCGAAACTGTTCATGTATCGCTGGGAGACCGCTCTTATGACATTCTGATCGGCAGCGGTCTGATTGCCCGCGCCGGTCAGGAAATTGCTGCGCGTCTGCCGGGCATCCGCGCGGCCGTAGTCACCGATGAAAATCTTGCAAGGCTGCATTTACCATCACTGCTGAACGCATTGGAAGCCGCCGGTATTAATGCGACACCGGTTGTGGTTGCAGCGGGTGAAAAATCCAAAGGCTTTGCCACACTTGAAACCGTGACCAATGATATTCTCAAAGCCCGTCTTGAGCGCAGCGATGCCGTGATTGCTCTGGGTGGCGGTGTGATCGGTGATCTCGCCGGTTTCGTTGCCGGTATTGTGCGCCGCGGCATGAATTTCATCCAGATTCCGACTTCATTGCTGGCGCAGGTTGATTCGTCTGTCGGTGGCAAAACCGGCATCAACACCGCTTACGGCAAAAATCTTGTCGGTGTTTTCAACCAGCCGCAACTGGTGCTGGCAGATACAGATATTCTCGACACTCTGAGCAAGCGTGAATTCGCCGCCGGTTATGCGGAAGTTGCCAAATACGGCCTGATCGATCAGCCGGAATTTTTCGCATGGCTGGAAAACAACTGGCAGAATGTCTTTGCTGGCAGTGCAGCACGCCTGCAGGCCATTGCCACATCCTGCCGCGCCAAGGCGGCAGTTGTTGCCCGCGATGAACGTGAAACCGGCGATCGTGCTCTGCTCAATCTCGGCCATACATTCGGTCATGCTCTGGAAACAGCGACCAATTATGATTCTTCACGCCTCGTACATGGTGAAGCCGTTGCCATCGGCATGGTACTGGCACACCAGTTCTCTGCACGTCTCGGCCTGATTTCAGCAGATATTGCCGATCGCGTTGAAGCGCATTTGAAAGCTGTCGGCCTGCCGGTTTCCATGAAAGAAATTGCCGGATTGCCTTCCGCAGATGTGCTGATGGCTTATATTGCACAGGACAAGAAAGTATCTCGCGGTTCGCTCACTTTCATCCTGACCCGCGGTCTCGGCCAGTCTTTCATCGCCAAAGATATCAATGCTGCGGATGTACAGGCTTTCCTGCAGGAAAAACTGGCTTAAAGCTCCGTATCATCAATTCAAAAACCGGTCGCAAAGGAGTTTTGCGGCCGGTTTTTGTTTAAGCCCTTATGGCTTGTGGCACACAATGCCGACGAGCCGCCGTACCAGCGGCAGAACCAGTAACAATACCGGAAATGCCACGATCCACGACACCCCCCATGCGGGCATCCAATGCGTCAGAAGATCAGCCGAAAATCCGAGATTTTTCAGCGTGGCGATCAGCGAGACAACAAAAGTCATCAGCACGGACAGAATAAACGGCATAACAACCGAAATATACCGTGCAGGAAGCTTCGGAAAAGCAGAAACAGAATTGGAGGATTGCATAATTTTATTCCGTAAAATTGCGATCTCACACATACACATCTGTCCTGTGATAACAGGAAGCCGGTGTAAGACCGGAAAAGATGCGTTGCTTAACGTTAGACGCTTACGGAAGAGCCTCTGGCTCACTGCGGCTTCAATAACACCGGATAGCCAGTGAGACAAGCCCAAAATAGCATAGACAAGAGCAACCGCCAAAATGCGATTGCTCCGGCTTAAATAGTCAAGCCTGTTTACGGCTGCGGCGGGTCGGCTCCCCCGGTGCGCTCGGCTCCAGCGCAATAGCATGCAGACCGCTCTGCAATTCTTCATCCAGCTGTGCATTAATCGCACGATGACGGTCAACACGGCTCAGGCCCGTAAATGCCTCTGCCACAATTACAACGCGGTAATGTGTTTCACCGGTACCGTCGAACACTTCCTCATGACCGCCGTCTGTGTGATGATGGCCGGCATGAAGATGACTTTCATTGATGACATCAAGCAACACAGGCTGAAAAGCCTCAGATAGTTTTGCGGTAATCCGCTCTTGGCGCGTCAAAGGAATAGACATTCTGATCTCCTGCCCCCATATAGGGACTATGTTATGTGCATGCGTTACCATTCCGGTATACATAATGCAGCTAAATCCCGATTTCACGTCTGCTTCGACTCTCGGCCCCGCAGGGTTCAGTCATGCATCGTGAAATGTCAATTCTTGTATCATCAGATCTGACCCCGTAATATTGATATCATGGCAACGAATTCAAAATTTTTTGACAGCATCCGTATCCGCTCCCGCAAGGAAGACAAAAAACCGGCTGGCCCGCAGTGCCAGTGGGAAGGATGCGAAGAAACCGGAACACACAAAGCGCCTGCGGGCGGTGCGCGTGAAGGTCTTTATCTGCACTTCTGTCTGGATCACGTCCGCGAATATAATAAAAACTTCAATGCTTTCTCCGGCCTTAGCGATGAGGAAATCGCCAAGTTCCAGAAAAATGCGGCTGTTGGCGACCGTCCGACATGGACAACTACCAAAAACTCCACTTCGCGCCAGTCAGCCCCGCAATTTGCCCGTATGCGTTCAGGCACGGCAGCCTATCACAACAAAATTCGTGATCCGCTGAACCTCTTTGAACAAACACGTGCCCGCGCGGAAGCGGCAACCCCGACCAGACGTCCGCGCCCGCTCGAATCCAAAGCTTTCGCAACGCTCGGCATTGCGGCAAATTCGACCAGCGATGCGATCAAGTCACGCTATAAAGAGCTGGTAAAGCAGCATCATCCGGATGCAAACGGCGGCGATCGCGGTTCAGAAGAACGTTTCCGCGAAGTTGTGCAAGCTTATCAATTGCTAAAGACCGCAGGTTTTTGCTAAACAGGCAAAGACTAAAGCATGCCGCCCGAAAACGGATACCGGTTTTGGGTGAAAGACATGCGGTAAAACAAAGATTATTTGCAGGGAACTAAGGGAAATTACGAAAGCAAAAAACTTTCGTTCCCTGTTAACCTGCCGAAACAACTACACCGGCACAGCACTTCAGACAGTTTCAGCAAAAACCGGAACTGTTTGTGCCGGAAGAACTGAGCCAAGACGAACTGAAAGCGATAGAGGGATTTTCCGCTGCACGAAAAGGGAAAGGCTCTCTGAACATATGATGATACAGCGGCATGCAGGCGCCGCTCAGGAGGCATGATGAGCAAGGTTGATCTCGACATAACCAATATGCCGGACACAACTGTATCGGTGCGTGACGTGTTCGGGATTGATTCCGATATGATCGTGCCCGCTTACAGCAAAAAAGATCCGCATGTACCGGATGCAGATCCGGATTATATTTTTGACCGCCAGACAACCTTGGCGATTCTCGCCGGCTTTGCCTATAACCGCCGCGTTATGGTTTCCGGCTATCACGGCACCGGTAAATCCACCCATATTGAACAGGTTGCAGCCCGTCTGAACTGGCCTTGCGTTCGTATCAATCTCGACAGCCATGTCAGCCGTATTGATCTGATCGGTAAAGATGCCATCGTTGTAAAAGACGGTATGCAGGTTACCGAATTCAAAGACGGTATTCTGCCATGGGCCTATCAGAACAATGTCGCTCTGGTGTTCGACGAATATGATGCCGGTCGTCCGGATGTGATGTTCGTTATCCAGCGTGTTCTGGAAGCGTCCGGCCGTCTGACGCTGCTCGATCAGAGCCGCGTTATCAATCCGCATCCGGCATTCCGCATTTTTGCGACTGCTAACACTGTTGGTCTCGGTGACACCACCGGTCTTTACCACGGCACTCAGCAGATCAATCAGGCGCAGATGGACCGTTGGTCGATCGTCACTACGCTGAACTATCTGCCGCATGACAATGAAGTTGAGATCATTCTCGCCAAATCCAAGCATTACCAGAATGCGGAAGGCCGTGAGATCGTCTCGAAAATGGTTCGCGTTGCCGATATGACCCGTCAGGCTTTCATCAATGGCGACCTGTCGACCGTTATGAGCCCGCGTACTGTGATTACATGGTCTGAAAATGCCAATATTTTCACAGATGTCGGCTTTGCATTCCGCTTAACCTTCCTGAACAAATGCGACGAGCTGGAACGCCCGATTGTTGCAGAGTTCTACCAGCGGGCTTTCGGACAGGAACTGCCTGAATCCGCAGTTAATGTCGTGCTTGCATAAATGAACACAACGACCCCGTTTTTCGCGGGGTCGTTCTCGCTTCATTATGACAGCGAAGTAAGGTTAAGTTTTTCTGATATAAGGCAGTTTCATCATGGCAGGCCCCGGCGATAACACACGCGAACGTCCTAAAGGTCCGGTCGATTCCGAACCTTTCAAACGCGCGGTCACAGCCTGTGTGCGTGCAATCGCCGGCAGCAATGAATTTGAGGTCGGCTTCAGCCATGACCGTCCGGCTCTGACCGGCAATCATGCCCGCCTGCCGGATCTGCCGAAGCGTCCGACAGCAGAAGATATTTCCATCATCCGTGGTCTTGGTGACTCTATGGCGCTGCGTCATGCGCGGCATGATCCGCGCATTCATGCGCAGCTTGCGCCGCAGGGCCAGCAGGCACGCGCTATCTATGATGCCGTAGAACAGGCACGCGTTGAAGCTATCGGCGCTCTGGCTATGGAAGGCGTGGCAAGTAATTTGTCAGCCATGCTGGCTGACAAATACAGCCGCGCCAATTATTCCGCAATTACATCGCGCGACGATGCTCCGATTGAAGAAGCAATCTCCCTTCTGGTTCGTGAAAAACTCACCGGCTACCGTCCGCCTGTACAGGCGGGCAATGTGGTTGAGCTGTGGCGCGACTGGATTGAAGACAAAATCGGTGACCGCCTCGAAACGCTCAGTGACCGTCTGAACAGCCAGCAGGATTATGCCCGTCTGGTGCGTGAAATGCTGGTTGCGCTGGATATGGCTGAGGAACTGGCCGAACCATCTGAGAGCGATGACGAGGATAGCCAGCAGGAAGAACAGGCTGATCCGGAAGAATCGCAGGAAGGTGCATCGGAAGAAGATGCAGAAAACCAGTCCGGCGACGGTGACAGTTCTGAAGATACCAATGATGACCGTGAGCGCGGTGATCTGGAAGCTGAAGATGCTGCCTATGAAGATGCAGATGACGGTGAAGAGGAAGATGCGGAAACACCGGGCGAAGCGCGCCGGTCTAACCAGCCGTTTTCCGATTTCGACAAGCATAATGACTATAAAGTTTTCACCCGTGAATTTGACGAGATCGTAGAAGCAACCGATCTTTGCGATGATGCTGAACTGGATCGTCTGCGTGGTTTCCTCGACAAGCAGCTGGCGAATTTGCAGGGTGTTGTCGGACGCCTTGCCAACCGTCTGCAGCGCCGCCTGATGGCGCAGCAGAACCGCTCATGGCTGTTTGATCTGGAAGAAGGTCATCTCGACAGCGCCAAACTGGTGCGTGTGGTGATTGACCCGACCCAGCCACTTTCTTTCAAAACCGAACGCGACACCAATTTCCGCGATACGGTTGTGAGCCTGATTATCGACAATTCCGGCTCGATGCGCGGACGCCCGATTACAGTGGCTGCCACCTGCGCCGATATTCTGGCGCGTACGCTGGAGCGTTGCGGCGTGAAGGTTGAGATTCTCGGCTTTACCACCAAGGCATGGAAAGGTGGCCAGTCACGTGAAGCATGGCTGGATCGCGGCAAACCTGCCCAGCCGGGCCGCCTCAATGATCTGCGCCATATCGTTTATAAAGGCGCTGACGCACCTTGGCGGCGTGCACGGCGCAATCTCGGCCTGATGATGCGTGAAGGCTTGCTGAAAGAGAATATCGACGGTGAAGCGCTGATGTGGGCACATAACCGTCTGCTCGGCCGCCCTGAACAGCGCAAAATCCTGATGGTGATTTCTGACGGTGCGCCGGTTGATGATTCGACCCTGTCGGTTAATCCGGGCAATTATCTGGAACGCCATCTGCGCGCCGTGATTGACGAGATTGAAAATCGCTCACCGATTGAACTGATTGCGATTGGTATCGGCCATGACGTAACCCGCTACTATCAGCGCGCTGTGACAATTGTTGATGCGGAAGAACTGGCCGGTGCCATGACTGAACAGCTCGCCTCGCTGTTTGACGATCAGGACCAGCCGAAAGGCCGGACAGCACGGCGCTGATTTGCAAAGCTGAATGAAAAAGCCTCCCAGGGATGATCTCTTCGGGAGGCTTTTTTTTGATGTGCTTTTTTGATGGCTTGTTCTGCAAACGCTTACCGGATAGCCGGTTTAGTAGCGTCGGATTTACCTGCGCCATAAATTGACGGGGCAAACAGTGCCAGAATCGCCCCGTAAGGCACCAGCATCACGACACTCATCAGAACCTTGATACCAAAGTCACCAAGCGCCAGTGACAGCCACAGCGGCATTGTCAGACCGAACCACTGCACCTGATCGGTCATGGAGCTGTCAGCCAGTCCGAAAGCCGTATCAAGCATGCTGAACGGTGCCGCAAAAGCCAGCGAGAAGAACAGGATCGTATCCAGCACAGAACCGCAAAGTGCTGCTGCCAGCGGTGCTTTCCACCAGCGCAGACGACGTAAGCGACTGAACACACTGATATCCAGTAATTGTGCAAACAGAAACGCACTTCCTGAGGCCACAGCAAGGCGCGGACTTGCAAGCCAGATCGACATGATCACACCCAGCGCGAAACCGGCATAAACCACCTGACGGGCACGCTGGGGGCCAAAGCGGCGATTGGTCAGATCATTGACCAGAAAGGCAAACGGATAGGTAAAAGCGCCATAAGTGAGAATTTCCTGCAATCCCAGATAATGCACGGGATATTGCACAAGGATATTGGAAGCGGCGACAGCCGCACACATGGCCAGAACGGGAAAAATCAACGCTTTAATAGCGGAATTATGCTGTAGAGGCATTTTTTTATCCTGGGTAATGGAACCAGCAAAAAGGCCGGACGAACCGGCCTTTAGCAAAACTAAATTCAGCCGTGAAAGCTATTAAGCAGCAGCTTCGGCCAGTTTCTTGGCAACCTGACGCTTCAGCAGACGTGCGCGCTGTGACAGTTCATTGTCAGAAGCTTTCGCAAGGAATGCATCCAGACCACCGCGATGCTCAACAGTACGCAGCGCATGCGCAGTAACGCGCAGACGATAGCTCTGGCCCATTGCATCGGACATCAGGGTTACATTGCAAAGATTTGGCAAATAACGGCGACGCGACTTGTTGTTCGCATGGCTTACATTGTTGCCGTAGAGGACCGCTTTACCGGTCAGTTCACAAGCGCGGGACATTGGTCTCACCTTCAAAATTCTGTTTCAGGCCCCGGCACAAATATCCGATACCGTCTTCGCTACTATCATAATCAATCCGTGATTGATATGTCGCGGCGCGCAATATCGGACAGCGGCCCATTGGGAAAGTCGGGTTTCTATAGTGAAAGCAGCCCTTCCCGTCAAGCCGTTTCAAGCTGATTACGGGTTCAATTGCAGGAATGACAAGGAATTGACTGTCATTGACTGCATTTTGCCGCTTTTATCATACAAATAGCGGGCACAAAAGTCACCTGTTCTGCATTTTCAGACTGGGTGCTGCACATTATCCGCTCAGGTGAGTCTCAGGGAGATCTGAATGATGTTTACGGACAAGGCTGCAAGAATCCATACCGCAACCGGTCAGAACCGGATATTTGCAGCAGCAATTCTCACGGCCCTCTCCGTAATGCCCGCTACTGCTTTTGCCGCTGATTCCGGCTACCGCACGGAATATGGTATTTCCGTTTTCGGCATAACAATCGCGCGTTCTGAACTGAACACCAGAATCACGAATAATGCTTACGCACTTGACGGAAGTTTTCACAGCTCCGGTGTTGCCCGTATTTTTGACAGTACCAAAGGCTCCATCACCATTAATGGCAATATGCGCAAGCAAGGTGCTGCTGCCGCTGTTCAGCCCGTTTCTTATCTCACCACCTATCGAAGCGGTAAAAAGCACAAACGCACAGCCATCAGCTTCAGGAGCGGCTCTGTCAGTGCTTTCGATAATCAGCCGCCGATCCGGAAAAATGATCCGTGGGTAGAAACCCGCCCGGATGATCTGAAAAATGTTTTTGATCCGATCAGCGCAATGATGATTACCAGCCCCACTGCTGCTGCAGTCTGTAACCGGACATTACAAATCTTTGACGGGCAGACGCGCGCGCAGATCCGGTTAAGTCCGGCGGGAACTGAGGCGTTTTCGGTGAAAGGTTTTGACGGCACTGCAATCACCTGCAATGCTAAATTTGTCCCTGTCTCCGGCTATGAGAAAGACAAGAAATCCGTGCGCTATCTGGCGGACAAAAGCAAAATCACCATCAGTTTCGCCTCGCTGAATACTGATCAGCAGGGTGCAGGAATTTACGCCCCTGTGGCCGCCAGTGTCGGTACACAAATCGGAACTGTTAAAGTCCGCGCAACACGTTTTGAGCAGACGAAATGATTAACGCAATGCCCAGAGGGTCAATTATTCGCCCAACAGCTTATGGATACGATCAATATACTGTTTGCCGAAAGTGACATGCGCCGGATTGATACCTTTTAATTCATCAACAAGCTGTTCTTCATTTTCAGCTTCCACGGCGCTTACACTGCTGACCAGAGCGAAATAGCCGTAAATATAATCCTGCGCGGTCAGTCCGTGTTTTTCGAGCACAGCCATCACTTTCGGCTGCTTTTCAATGCGGGCAGCCAGCGCCTTTGGTGAATGATCGCCGGTACCGGCCTCATAATCACCACTACCGGACATATCCATCGTGTTGAGCTCGGCTTGTGCAGCTTCCATCTTAGTCAGAAATTTTTCATCAAGCGGGTAATTGTTCACTTCCGCCGGCACTTCCGGTTTGGCCACTTCAGAAAAACTCTGCGCAAATGCTGCGTTGGTGGTCAAAGGCATAACAGCGAAAAAACCCGCTGCGAGAAAAGAACCGGCGATAAATGTAGCCGGACGGCGGAACAGACAAATCATACTATACCTTTGCCTCAAACGGCTTTTGTCAAAAATGATCTTTGCGTTTACGCAGTTCCGCAAAAACCTGCAACTCGCTGGCATCTTCCATCCCAAGCTGTTTGCGCACTGCGCTGTCATGCGTACGTAAAAACGGATTAGTCGCCATTTCAAGCCCGATACTGGTCGGCAGGGTCGGCAGACCTTCTGCCCGCAGCCGCTCAATCTCACGGCCACGCTCTTTCAGTGCCGGATTGGTACCGTCAACATCGAGCGCGAAACGCAGATTATTCAGCGTATATTCGTGTCCGCAATAGACTTTTGTATCAACCGGCAGCAAAGCCAGCTTCTGCAGCGATGCATACATATCTGCCGGTGTGCCTTCAAACAGGCGGCCACAACCCAGAGCGAATAATGTGTCTCCCGTAAAAGCAACTTTTGCCTGCGGCAGATAATAACTCACCTCTCCCGCCGTATGACCGGGCGTAGAAATCACCTGCACTTCAAACGAGCCGAACTGAAACCTGTCACCGTCTTTAACACCGCGATCCGCGCCCGGAATCTTTTCCGCTGCGGGTCCTGTGATCTGTGCACCATAGATGCGTTTCAATGCTTCATTCGCGTCCACATGATCAAGGTGATGATGGGTCGTAAAAATATAATCGAGCTTCCAGCCGCGACGTGCCAAAGCCGAACGGATTGCCAGTTCTTCCGGCGCATCAATTGATGCTGTCAGCCCCGTTTCCGGATCATGAATCAGAACGCCGAAATTATCTTCGCGACAATAGAACTGTTCAATTTCAAGACGAGCCATCCGTTTCGCTCCCGCTTATTTTTTATTCACTGATGCGGCGTCATCTTCTGCGCCCCATGGCACCAGAGAATGTTTTTTAATCAGTGGCAGCTGGAACATTGTAAAAGCAATGGTTAGCGGCATGACGCCCCACACTTTGAATGTGACCCATGTATCGGTCGGGAAATTCCGCCATACAACTTCATTAATCACAGCCAGCACGAAGAAAAACAAACCCCAGCGCAATGTCAGCTTACGCCAGCCTTCCGCATCCAGCTTGAAAGCCTGATCGAAGACATAGCCGAGCAAGGCTTTGCCAAACAGCAAGCCGCCCAGCAGAATCGCACCGAACAGGCTGTTAACAATGGTTGGTTTCATTTTTATGAAAGTGTCATTGTGCAGCCACAGCGTCAGAGCACCGAAAACCAGCACGACAATACCCGAAACCAGCGGCATGATCGGCAGACTGCGTGTCATGATCCATGATACAACCAGCGCAATCACCGTAGCGGCCATGAACAAGGCTGTCGCAATAAAAATCGGCTGGCCGATCTGTGCCAGAACAGGAAAACGCTCCACCAGCCATTCGCCGCGCGAATTGGCAAAAAAGAACACCAGCAAAGGCCCGAGTTCCAGTGCCAGCTTTAACAGCGGCGGGACTTCTTTACGCTGCGGGTCAGACGGGTCGCGTTCAAAAATCTGATCGTTCATCGTGCTTCTCCCGCAATTGCTCCGGCAAAATCCTGTGCCGTAAACGGCTCAAGATCATCAATCTGTTCACCGACACCAACAAAATAGACCGGCAATTTATGTTTGGCGGCAATCGCCACCAGAATACCACCACGGGCGGAACCATCGAGCTTGGTCATTACCAAACCGTTCACACCGGCAATATTCTTGAAAATCTCTACCTGACTAAGCGCATTCTGACCGGTGGTGGCATCGAGTGTCTGCAATACTGTATGTGGTGCTTCCGGATCATGCTTGCCAAGCACGCGCACGATCTTCGCAAGCTCATCCATCAGCTCGGCTTTGTTCTGCAAGCGCCCTGCCGTATCAATAATCAGCACATCGCTGCCGGCATCTTTGGCCTGCTGCCATGCGTCATATGCCAGACCTGCCGCATCAGCACCAAGCTTTGAGGAGACGACCGGTGAGCCGGTGCGCTCGCCCCAGATATGCAATTGTTCAATCGCTGCCGCGCGGAATGTATCACCGGCAGCCAGCATCACTTTCAATCCGCCTGCAGTCAGCTTCGCCGCCAGCTTGCCGATGGTTGTGGTTTTACCGGTACCATTAACGCCAACGACAAGAATGACATGCGGTTTATGGGACAGATCAAGCTCAAGGGGTTTTGCCACGGGCACCAGAACTTTTTCGATCTCGGAGCGCATAATGCGGCGCACTTCATCAGTCGAAATATCTTTGCCATAGCGGCCGGATGACAGGCTGTCAGTGATACGCATCGCAGTTTCCAGACCAAGATCGGCCTGAATCAGCACATCTTCCAATTCCTGAAGTGTGTCTTCATCCAGTTTGCGCTTGGTGAAAATGCCGCCAATAGAATCGCCCAGCTGTTGTGAAGAGCGCGACAAACCGCTGCGCAGCCGCTCAAACCATGACTGTTTCTTTTCCGGCTCAGCTTCGACAACAACCGGTTCCTGTTTTGCTTCAACCGCTTTGCTGACTGTCACTTTCACCGGTTTTGGCGCAGGAACCACTTCCGCATCAGCATCGGTAATTTCAGGCTCGGTTTCAGGATAGACCGGTGCCAGTTCAATCGTTGCCGGATCAGCGATGACCGGCTGGGAAAGCAGTTCTTCCACCTTTTCCAGAAAAGTCTCGTGAGGCGGCTCTTCCGTCTGCAGCTTCTCTTCAAGGTCGGTCTCATCCGGCTCCGGCGTATCATAAACCGGTGTCAGTTCAATCGTCGCCGGATCAGCGATAACCGGCTGGGAAAGCAGCTCTTCGATCTTTTCCAGCATAGTCTCATGATGAGGTTCAACACGAGCATGTTCTGCTGCAACCGGTGCGCCCTCTTCTGCTAAAGGCGACAGAACTTCCTCTGACGGAGCGGAAGAAGCCTCTTCCTTTTTGCCGAAAGAAAAAATCTTTTTTATAAAACCCATAGCCATGAATACAGCGCTTCTTATTTCGAATGATAATTAGATATTTTGCGGAACAGCCAGCAGCTTGTCACCATCATGACCGGAGATCACGCGGCTGACAATCTGTCCGGCGCTCAGATCGTCCGTATTCAGCCCTGCCAGTGTAAAGCCTTCAGTCCGGCCCAATCCATCCCGCTCCACGAGAATATTCTGCACAGTGCCTTTGAGGCTTTCCAGATGCAAGCGATAAGCTGCATCACCGGCAACACGCAGACGGGCAGCCCGTTCCTTGATCACTTCACGACGCAATTGCGGCATGCGCGCGGCAGGCGTGCCTTCACGCGGACTGTAAGGGAAAACATGCAAATGGCTGAGGCCACATTCTTCCACAATACGGATAGAATTCTGGAACATCTCTTCCGTTTCAGTAGGGAAACCGGCGATAATATCCGCACCAAACACCGCATCAGGCCGCAGTTTACGCACATCCTCACAGAAACGGATGGAGTCATCACGCAAATGACGGCGTTTCATCCGCTTGAGGATCATATTATCCCCTGACTGCAATGAGAGATGCAGATGCGGCATCAGGCGTTTTTCATTGGCCAGTGCTTCCATCAGGTCTTCGTCCGCCTCAATCGAGTCGATCGAAGACAAGCGCAAACGCTGCAAATCCGGCACCTGAGACAAAACGGTTTTCACCAGCTTGCCAAGGCGTAAATTCCCCGGCAGATCAGGCCCGTAGGAGGTCATATCAACGCCGGTCAGCACCACTTCCGCATAGCCGTTACCGACCAGTCTCTTGACCTGCTCAACCACACCGCCCATCGGGACAGAGCGGGAATTACCACGGCCATAAGGAATAATACAGAAAGTGCAGCGATGATCACAGCCGTTCTGTACCTGCACAAAGGCACGGGCACGGCCCTCAATAGCGTCCACCATATGGCTGGCGGTTTCACGCACTTCCATAATATCGTTGACGCGCACCTTCTCGAACTGGTTCACACCAAAATCCGGCAGCATACGGTAGGAATTGGATTTCAGTTTTTCTTCATTGCCGAGCACGAGATCAACTTCGTCCATCGCCGCGAAATCATCGGCACCGGTCTGCGCCGCACAACCGGTTACGATAATACGGGCTTCCGGATTGTCACGACGTGCTTTACGGATCGCCTGACGGGCCTGACGCACCGCTTCCGCCGTGACTGCACATGTGTTGAAAATAATCGCGCCGTTTTCCAATGTGCCGAGACCGGCCTCATCAGCTTCGCGTTTCATCACTTCGGATTCATAAGTATTCAGCCGGCAGCCGAATGTTACAACCTCAACCGCCATAATCAGGCACCTTCTGCTGTTGTGTCTTTTGCCCAAAGACCTGTTGCCGGATCAAACTGCCCCGAAAACTCCCATTCAGCCGGTCCTGTCATTAAAACATGATCATCATCGCGCCAGTCGATCTGCAATGGCCCGCCCGGAACAATCACTTTTACATTGCGCCCTGTACGACGTGTACGCGCTGCCGATACACCGGCGGCGCAGGCAGCAGAGCCGCAAGCACGCGTCAATCCGACACCACGCTCCCAGGTGCGGATGGTCAGCTCATCTTGTGCCGTGACCTGCGCGATAGAAATATTTGCTTTTTCCGGAAAGATCGGATGATTTTCCAGCAATGGGCCAAACTTATCCAGCTCATAGGACCAGACATCCTGATCGACCCAGAAAATTGCATGGGGATTGCCCATCGACGCCACAGACGGCGAATGCAGTACGGGTGCATCAATCGGCCCGATCTGTAATTCGATCATGCGGGTATCGCGAAACTCTTCCGCCAATGGAATTGCCTGCCACTCGAAATGCGGTTTGCCCATATCCACACGAATCTGGCCGTCCGGCAATTCCTCTGCCAGCAGCAAACCTGCCAGCGTTTCAAAAGTGAATTGCGATTTACCTGTCTCCGCAGCCAGCGCCTGCACCACACAGCGGGTACCATTGCCGCAAGCCTGCGCTTCACTGCCGTCGCAATTAATAATGCGGATATAATAATCTGTGCCCGTGGTCTTCGGATCATGGATCGCCATGATCTGATCAAAACCGGTCTCATTGTCAGCATTCAATGCGCGTGCGGCATCAGGCGTGATCCGGTCACTCCGGCCACGCATATCCGCCACAATAATTTTATTGCCAAGGCCATTCATTTTGGCAAAAGCTGCATTGACTGACATAGCTACAGACATAGTTTCACAGTTTTAAGATATATCCCGGTTACGGCATATCAGCAGCCTTAATGCGGAACATCGACAAAATTCAGTTCGCAGAGATACGAAAAACAGGCAGCGTCCGGAGATTTTACCTTAAAGCATATCCTGAAAGCGCTTCACACTTTACGCAAGGCACTCCGGATATACATTTACAGGCCTATATGGCGGAACTTCTCTCAAATTGCCAGTATATGTGCCAATGATTCGAAAAGCAGTGATGCGTTTTTGTCTGAAACCTGCCTTGGAAGGCAGATCACGCCTTGGCCTGCCGGTAAAATATGTTTATCTTTAAATCATAATCTGCTCAAATTTTGCTGCCAGACAGGTTTTCATACTGTCAGGCCACGACCTGTCAGATTAAAACAAGGCTGAAGCCGTAAAATCATGCAACCATACTTATTTCCCTTTTGTTCAATGATTCCTTTTGAATACAAAATGGTCTAAAGTGCAGCGGATTTTGCCTCAATATTGACCTGAAGACGGAACTGTTTCAAAAATTCCGCTTCGGAAACCACACTATCAAGGAGATGGGTATGGGAGTTTCTAAGATTGGCCTGCTCGGACTTGCAGCTGCCACCATTCTCGCCGGCTGCCAGAGTTCGCGTTTTGACAACATGGCCAGCAACACTCCCCCGCAGGCACAAAATCCTGCTCCTTTACGTCCTGCACCGACAACTTCGGTTCAGTCCGGCTCGCTGAATGATGTGAATTCATCACAGTTTCCGGCAAACCCGAATGATATGAATACCCAGCCGCAGGGCAATACACAGGTTGCCAGCCTGCCACCTGCATCTTCCGTTGATCTGACACCGGGCAAAGTTGCCGGTGTGTGGAATGCTTCGCTTGCCGGCCAGAGCTGTAAAGTTGCAACCCCGCAAACCAAATTCGGTCAGGGCTTCCGCGCGGGTCCGCTGCGTTGTCCGGGTGAACTTGCCAACCTGTCCTCATGGTCGGTTAACGGCAAACAGCTCGTCCTTTATGATGCGAATGGCGGCACAGTTGCGTCGCTTTATTCATCTGCTGACGGCCGTTTTGACGGTCAGACTTCCGGCGGTCAGCCGATCAGCTTGTCCCGCTAAAAACTTGCTGACATTATAGAATTATAAAAGCTGCAGACACAATCTGCGGCTTTTCATTTATAGAACAGCGCCTGAATGAGGTTGTCATGTCTTTCAATGAAACGCTGAAAGCCTATCCGTCCGTATCAGAACGCTACGACTCTCTGGCAGCCGCCGGAGATATTGAAGCAGACCCGCAGCAGCAAATTCTGGCAAAGCGCTTTGATGCTTTGATCGATGCGATTTGCAGTAAGCGCCTTTCGCGCAAATCCAGTGCTTTGGGCTGGCTGTTCGGCAAATCCAAAAAAGTGGCTGAGCCGATCAAGGGCCTGTATATCCACGGTGAAGTTGGCCGCGGCAAAACCATGCTGATGGATATGTTCTTTGAATTGCTGCCGGTTGAACGCAAACGCCGTGCGCATTTTAATGATTTTATGGCCGATGTGCATGAGCGCATTCATGCTCACCGTCAGGCATTCAAAAAAGGTGAAACCAAACAGGAAGACCCGATCCCGCCGGTTGCAGAAGCGCTGGAAAAACAGGCATGGGTTCTGTGTTTTGATGAATTTACCGTCACAGATATTGCCGATGCGATGATCCTGTCGCGTTTGTTCTCGGCGCTGTTCGAGCGCGGCGTAGTGCTGGTTGCCACATCCAATGTAGCACCCGATAATCTCTATCCGAATGGTCTCAACCGTCAGCTGTTTTTGCCTTTTGTCAGCATTCTCAAAACCCGTGTTGATGTGATCAATCTGGATTCGCGCACCGATTATCGCCTTGAAAAGCTCGACCGCCAGCCGGTCTATCTCACACCGCTCGGGCTCAAAACAGATGCCCGAATGGACGAGGCATGGCATAGTCTGACGGAAGGCAGGCTTGAGACAACAGAGGTTATCAAGGTCAAAGGCCGCAGCATTCATCTGAACCGCACTGTCGGCAAAGCCGTTCGTGTAACCTTTGATGAACTCTGCACAAAACCGCTGGCTGCCGCAGATTATCTGGCGATCATGGCGCGTTTTCGCACTATGTTTATCGATCATGTGCCGGTGCTGGATCTTGCTAGGAGAAATGAAGCCAAACGTTTCATTCTGCTGGTGGATACACTTTATGACCAGCGCGCCCGTGTTATCATCTCTGCCGCAGCAACACCCGACAAACTCTATAGTGCCTCCAGCGGCACAGAAGCTTTTGAATTTGACCGTACCGCATCGCGTCTTTTCGAGATGCAGAGTGCGGAATATCTTGAAGTATTTGAGACAAATGAATCAGATGCAGAGCGGATCACAGCGTGATCTGTCTGCAAAACAGGCCGGATTTTCGGATCGTCACTATTTTGTGACGATCATGGCCTAATTTATGCCAGTCAGGGGAATCATAAGAGCACTTATGATTCAACAAATAAGCATTCCGCAATCGGGCTGACTGTAAGCCATTCTGAACAAACAAAAATCAGCTGTAAGCGGACAAAAATTCCGGTAAAATTCCATTCCCTGATTTCATGATATGAAACAGGAAAAATTCCGTATTTTGTCAAAAATGATTTACGTTTACGTAAGAACTTATTTAGCTAAACGATTGAAATCTTTAAATACAAAATTATTAGTTGAGTTATTTTGAAAACGGGCATATCGACCATACAGCGTAATGGCCTCTGCAGGCGTAACCGGTCGGAAAAACCTGAGCAGAGGTTAGGCTGTTTTAGTTAGATTTTAGATCAGGGAAGTAACCAGCATGGCTCGCAATAAAATTGCTCTCATCGGTTCAGGCATGATCGGCGGAACACTCGCCCATATGGCCGGTCTCAAAGAGCTCGGTGACATTGTATTGTTCGATATCGCCGAAGGTATCCCGCAGGGCAAAGGCCTCGATATCGCTGAATCCTCACCGGTTGACGGTTTCGATGCCAAATTCACCGGTGCCAATGACTATGCCGCCATTGAAGGCGCAGATGTTGTTATTGTTACTGCCGGTGTACCGCGCAAGCCAGGCATGAGCCGTGATGACCTGCTGGGCATCAACCTGAAAGTCATGGAACAGGTAGGCGCAGGTATTGCCAAATACGCTCCTGATGCTTTCGTGATCTGCATCACCAACCCGCTCGATGCGATGGTATGGGCTCTGCAGAAATTTTCCGGTCTGCCGGCAAACAAAGTTGTCGGTATGGCTGGTGTGCTTGATAGCGCCCGCTTCCGCTACTTCCTTGCTGAAGAATTCAACGTTTCCGTTGAAGACGTCACCGCATTCGTTCTCGGCGGTCACGGCGATACCATGGTTCCATCGAGCCGCTATTCGACTGTTGCCGGTATTCCTCTGCCGGATCTGGTCAAAATGGGCTGGACCACACAGGACAAGCTCGACAAGATCATTCAGCGCACCCGCGACGGCGGTGCTGAAATCGTCGGCCTGCTGAAAACCGGTTCGGCATACTATGCGCCAGCAGCCTCCGCTATCCAGATGGCAGAATCCTACCTCAAGGATAAGCGCCGCGTTCTGCCGGTTGCAGCTCAGCTGACCGGCCAGTACGGCGTGAAAGACATGTATGTCGGCGTACCGACCATTATCGGTGCGAACGGCGTTGAACAGGTTATCGAAATCCAGCTCGACAAAGAAGAACAGGCCGCATTTGAGAAATCAGTTGCTGCAGTTCAGGGTCTTTGCGACGCCTGCATCGCGATTGCACCAAATCTGAAATAAGCTCCCTTATTCAAGTTCTGGGATGTTTCGGGGCGCTTTTCCCAAAGTGGCCCCGAACTGGTCTCTGGAACTTCATATAAAAATCACGAAGCCTGTCTATCAACACAAGTTGAAACCACAGGTTTCAGGAGCGCCCTTAAAAGGACAACCAGATGAATATTCACGAATATCAGGCTAAGCGCCTGCTCCACTCCTACGGCGCACCGATTGCCAACGGCGTGGCTGTATACTCCGCTGAACAGGCTGAAGAATGGGCAAAGACCCTTCCTGGCCCGCTTTATGTGGTCAAGAGCCAGATCCACGCCGGTGGCCGCGGTAAAGGTAAGTTCAAAGAACTGCCAGCCGATGCTAAAGGCGGCGTGCGTCTTGCCAAATCCATCGAAGAAGTTGTTGCCAATGTTAAAGAAATGCTCGGCAACACTCTGGTGACCAAGCAGACCGGTCCTGCCGGTAAACAGGTTAACCGTCTTTACATCGAAGATGGTGCGGATATTGACCGTGAACTGTATCTCTCCCTGCTGATCGACCGCAGCAACGGCCGTCCGGCTTTCGTTGTCTCCACCGAAGGTGGCATGGACATTGAAGCTGTTGCGGAAGAAACACCGGAAAAGATCATCAATGTTGCAATCGATCCTGCCAAAGGCGTGACCGATGAAGACAATGCGAAGCTCGCAGACGCGCTGAAGCTCGAAGGCGAAGCCCGCGCAGATGCAATCGCTCTGTTTCCGGTTCTCTACAAAGCTTTTGTTGAAAAAGACATGAGCCTTCTGGAAATCAACCCGCTGATCGTCATGACCAATGGTCGTGTACGCGTACTGGATGCCAAAGTATCCTTCGACGGCAATGCTCTGTTCCGTCATCCTGACATTCAGGAACTGCGCGATCTGTCGGAAGAAGACGAAAAAGAAATCGAAGCTTCCAAGCATGATCTGGCCTATGTTGCCCTCGATGGTAATATCGGCTGCATGGTCAATGGTGCCGGTCTTGCTATGGCAACCATGGACATCATCAAGCTTTACGGCGCAGAACCAGCGAACTTCCTCGATGTTGGCGGCGGCGCTACCAAAGAAAAAGTAACAGCTGCATTCAAGATCATCACTGCTGATCCGGCTGTTGAAGGTATTCTCGTGAACATCTTCGGCGGCATTATGAAATGCGACGTTATCGCTGAAGGCGTGATCGCAGCTGTTAAAGAAGTTGGCCTTAAAGTTCCTCTGGTCGTTCGTCTCGAAGGCACCAATGTTGAGCTTGGCAAGAAAATCATCAACGAGAGCGGCCTGAATGTTATTTCAGCTGACGATCTCGACGATGCAGCACAGAAAATCGTTGCTGCAGTGAAGGGAAATTGATCCATGTCTATTCTTGTAAACAAGGACACCAAGATTCTCGTTCAGGGTCTGACCGGTAAGACAGGTACTTTCCACACTGAACAGGCTCTTGCCTATTACGGCACCCAGATGGTCGGCGGTATCCACCCTAAAAAGGGCGGCGAAACATGGACCGGTTCCAAGGGCGAAAACCTGCCGATTTTTGCAACTGTTGCTGAAGCTAAAGAACGTACCGGTGCAGATGCGTCCGTAATCTACGTTCCGCCTGCAGGTGCAGCGGATGCCATCATCGAAGCAATCGAAGCTGAAGTCGGCTTCATCGTCTGCATCACCGAAGGTATTCCGGTTATGGATATGGTTCGTGTGAAAGAACGTCTGGAACGTTCAAAATCACGCCTCCTCGGCCCTAACTGCCCAGGCATCCTGACCCCTGAAGAATGCAAAATCGGCATTATGCCAGGCAACATCTTCAAAAAAGGTTCGGTCGGCGTTGTTTCCCGCTCCGGTACACTGACCTATGAAGCTGTGTTCCAGACCTCCAATGAAGGTCTCGGCCAGACAACCGCTGTTGGTATCGGCGGCGATCCGGTTAAAGGCACAGAATTTATCGACGTGCTGGAAATGTTCCTCGCAGACGACAACACCAAATCGATCGTTATGATCGGTGAAATCGGTGGCTCGGCTGAAGAAGAAGCAGCTCAGTTCCTCAAAGACGAAGCCAAGCGCGGCCGTTCAAAGCCAATGGTTGGCTTTATCGCCGGTCGTACCGCTCCGGAAGGCCGCACGATGGGTCACGCCGGTGCTGTTATCTCCGGCGGCAAGGGCGGCGCTGAAGACAAGATTGCAGCTATGGAAGAAGCCGGTATCCGCGTTTCCCCGTCGCCTGCACAGCTCGGCAAAACACTTGTTGAAGTTCTCAAAGGCTAATTGCCTTTGGGTTGAAGTTCTCAAGGGCTAATGCCCTTAGGCTGAGGTTCTCAGGGGTTAATCCCTTTGAACTAAAAGAATATTGGCAGTCGCATTGCGTGACTGCCTCTAAAAAGCCCGGTTCGTGGCCCATGGCACGCCTGAACCCCGAACCGGGTTCGCTAGACTAAAACTTATGCCCGTTTCTGTTGGAAATCAGTACAAACGCACTATTTCTCAGAACAGAGACAACAGACCAGCAACTTAAAACGGGACCGGAAGATTTTCCGGTATGGCCGGTATAAGGAGACGGAGTGGATACTCCGGCAAGGACAATGGCACGGCAAGAAGAAGCCAATGACGTTTTCGCCCTGACCTCGTTTCTCTATGGCGGCAATGCCGACTATATTGAGGAGCTCTATGCTGCATATGAAACCGATCCGAATTCGGTCAATGCAGAATGGCGCGATTTTTTCGCAAATCTCGGTGACAATCCGAAAGATGTGATTGAAAATGCCCGCGGTGCATCCTGGGAAAAAAGCAGCTGGCCTGTGACGCCGAAAGATGAGCTGACCAATGCTCTCGACGGCAACTGGGCAGATGTTGAAAAACATATGACAGACAAGCTGAAAGGCAAAGGCGGCAAAGCTGCAGCTGCTGCACCGGCTCTGTCTGAAGCAGAAATTACACAGGCAGCACGCGACAGTGTTCGCGCGATCATGATGATCCGCGCTTACCGTATGCGCGGCCACCTGCATGCCAATCTTGATCCGCTCGGTCTTTCCGAAAAGCCGGATGATCATAATGAACTGGCTCCGGAAAATTACGGTTTCACACCGGCTGATTTTGACCGCAAAATCTTCATCGACAACGTGCTCGGTCTCGAATATGCGACCGTTCGCGAAATGCTCGATATTCTGAAGCGCACTTATTGCTCGACAATCGGCTTTGAATTCATGCACATTTCTGATCCGGCTGAAAAAGCCTGGCTTCAGGAGCGCATCGAAGGCGCCAATAAGAGCATTGCTTTCACACCGGAAGGTAAGAAAGCCATCATGTCCAAACTGATCGAAGCTGAAGGCTTTGAACAGTTCATCGACGTGAAATACAAAGGCACCAAGCGCTTTGGTCTTGATGGCGGTGAATCCCTGATCCCTGCCCTTGAACAGATCGTCAAGCGCGGCGGCTCCATGGGCGTGAAAGAGATCATTTTCGGTATGGCTCACCGCGGCCGTCTGAACGTGCTTTCGCAGGTGATGGGCAAACCGCACCGCGCTATTTTCCACGAATTCAAAGGCGGCTCCTATGCGCCGGATGATGTGGAAGGTTCAGGCGACGTTAAATACCATCTGGGTGCGTCTTCCGACCGCGAATTTGACGGCAACTCCGTTCACCTGTCGCTGACAGCCAACCCTTCGCATCTGGAAATCGTTAATCCGGTTGTTATGGGTAAAGCCCGCGCCAAGCAGGATCTGCTGGCCGGCCGCACCCGTGATGAAGTTGTACCTTTGGCAGAACGCGCTAAAGTCATGCCGCTGCTGCTGCATGGTGATGCGGCATTTGCCGGTCAGGGCGTTGTTGCAGAATGCCTTGGTCTGTCGGGCCTGCGCGGCCACCGCGTTGCCGGTACAGTTCACTTCATCATCAATAACCAGATCGGTTTCACCACCAATCCGGCCTTCTCCCGTTCTTCGCCATATCCTTCCGATGTAGCGAAAATGATTGAAGCACCGATTTTCCATGTGAATGGTGATGATCCGGAAGCTGTTGTATTCGCTGCAAAAGTTGCAACCGAATTCCGCCAGACTTTCCATAAGCCGGTTGTTGTGGACATGTTCTGCTACCGCCGCTTCGGTCACAACGAAGGCGATGAGCCTGCGTTCACACAGCCTTTGATGTACAAAGAAATTCGCAAGCACAAAACCACTGTACAGCTCTACAGTGAAAAGCTGATCGGCGAAGGTCTTTTGACTCAGGCTGACATCGACCAGATGAAAGCTGACTGGCGCGACAAGCTGGAAACAGAATTCGAAGCCGGCCAGAACTACAAGCCGAATAAAGCCGACTGGCTCGACGGTGCGTGGGCGGGCCTGCGTACAGCTGACAATGCTGATGAACAGCGTCGCGGCAAAACCGGCGTACCAGCGAAAACCCTCAAGGAAATCGGTAAGAAACTTTCCGAAACCCCTGAAGGCTTCAACGTACACCGCACCATTCAGCGCTTCCTCGACAATCGCTCGAAGATGATCGACAGTGGTGAAGGTATTGATTGGGCAACAGCTGAATCGCTGGCATTCGGTTCGCTGTCTCTCGAAGGCCACCCGATCCGTTTCTCCGGTCAGGACGTGGAACGCGGTACATTCTCGCAGCGTCACACTGTTCTTTACGATCAGGAAAATCAGAGCCGCTATATTCCTCTGAATAATCTTCAGAAGGGTCAGGCGATTTACGAAGCCATCAACTCGATGCTTTCGGAAGAAGCCGTGCTCGGTTACGAATATGGTTACTCGCTGACAGATCCGCGCGCACTGGTACTGTGGGAAGCCCAGTTCGGTGACTTCGCAAACGGTGCCCAGGTTGTATTCGACCAGTTCATCTCTTCAGGTGAGCGCAAGTGGCTGCGTATGTCCGGTCTCGTCTGCCTTCTGCCACACGGCTATGAAGGTCAGGGTCCTGAACATTCATCAGCACGTCTGGAACGTTATCTGCAGCTTTGCGCTGAAGATAATATGCAGGTTGCCAATGTTACGACACCGGCAAACTACTTCCACATTCTGCGTCGTCAGATGAAACGCGACTTCCGTAAGCCGCTGATCATGATGACACCGAAGTCCTTGCTGCGTCACAAGCGTGCAATTTCTTCCTTGAGCGAACTATCCGGAGACAGCACGTTCCACCGTCTGCTGTGGGATGATGCACAATATCTCAAGGATCAGCCGATCAAGCTGCAGAAAGATGCCAAGATTCGTCGTGTCGTTCTCTGCTCCGGTAAAGTCTATTACGACCTTTACGAAGAGCGTGAAAAACGCGGTATCGACGATATCTACCTGCTGCGCGTTGAACAGCTTTATCCGTTCCCGGCAAAAGCTCTCATCAACGAACTGTCCCGCTTCCGCGGTGCAGAAATCGTCTGGTGTCAGGAAGAGCCGAAGAATATGGGCGCATGGTCGTTCATTGAACCTTATCTGGAATGGGTTCTGGCGCATATTGATGCGAAATATCCGCGTGCCCGCTATGCAGGCCGTCCGGCTTCCGCATCGCCTGCAACAGGTCTGATGTCCAAGCATCTTGAACAGCTCGCAGCCTTCCTTGAAGATGCGCTCGGTTCTTAAAATTTAAATTTCTGACCCGCTGATTTATTCTCAGCGGGTCGCCTATCATTCAGATTAAAGATCCAGGGAAGATAAAACCATGGCAACCGAAATCCGCGTTCCCACCCTCGGGGAATCCGTCACAGAGGCAACCATCGGCAAATGGCTCAAAAAAGTCGGCGACGCTATTGTTGCTGATGAACCATTGGTTGAACTGGAAACCGATAAGGTTTCTATTGAAGTTCCTGCGCCTGTTTCCGGCGTTCTGACAGAAATCACCGCTCAGGAAGGTGACAATGTTGGTCTCGATGCCCTGCTCGGCCAGATTGATGCATCGGGTGCCGCTGCTGCTCCTGCCGCAAAACCTGCTGCTGCGCCAGCCGCTGCACCTGTAGCCGCTGCTGCACCTGCCGCAACTGCTTCTTCCATGCCAGCCGCTCCTGCTGCTGCCAAGCTGATGGCTGAAGCCGGCCTGAACAATGATCAGGTTGACGGTTCCGGCAAACGTGGTCAGGTTCTCAAAGGCGATGTTCTTGCCGCTCTGGCAAAAGGCACTGCACCTGCAGCCGCCGCCACTCCAGTTGCTGCACGTCCTGCGTCCCCTGCCGGTGATGCACCACGCGAAGAACGCGTGAAAATGACCCGTCTGCGTCAAACCATTGCACGTCGTCTGAAAGATGCTCAGAACACCGCAGCCATGCTCACCACTTATAACGAAGTGGATATGAGCGCGGTTATGGATCTGCGTTCACGCTACAAAGATATCTTCGAGAAGAAGCACGGCGTTAAGCTCGGCTTCATGGGTTTCTTCACCAAAGCTGTAACTCACGCTTTGAAAGAAATTCCTGCTGTTAATGCCGAAATCGACGGTACAGACATCATCTACAAGAACTTTGCTCACGTCGGCGTTGCAGTCGGTACTGACAAGGGTCTCGTGGTTCCTGTTGTTCGCGATGCCGACCAGATGTCGATTGCTGAAATCGAAAAAGAAATCGGTCGTCTCGGCCGTGCAGCCCGTGACGGTCAGCTTTCCATGGCTGATATGCAGGGCGGCACCTTCACCATCTCCAATGGTGGTGTATACGGCTCCCTGATGTCTTCCCCGATCCTGAACGCACCGCAGTCCGGTATTCTCGGTATGCACAAGATTCAGGAACGTCCGGTTGTTGTCGGCGGTCAGATCGTTATCCGTCCGATGATGTATCTGGCTCTGTCCTACGATCACCGTATCGTAGACGGCAAAGAAGCTGTGACCTTCCTCGTTCGCGTTAAGGACAGCCTGGAAGATCCGGAACGTCTGGTTCTCGACCTGTAATAAAATGACTAAGAGCGCTGTCTCCCGACAGCGCTCTTTTCAACTGCATCTTTTATAAGCCGCTATGGCTATTATATTTTAATATCACGGAGCCTCTCATGCAGTATGTGATCGAATTCACCGGTCTGATGGCGGTATTCGTGATCCTGCTCGTTGCACCCGGTGCGGATTTCGCGCTGATTGTGCGCCAAAGCATTGTGCATGGCCGCCGTGCAGCCTTCATCACCAGTCTTGGCATCGGCGCATCGCTGATGTTCCACATTTCCTATACGATCCTCGGTATCGGCCTGATCGTATCCCAGTCTCTGTTTTTGTTTTCGCTGATTAAATGGGCGGGTGCTGCCTATTTGTTTTATCTCGGCATCAAGGCGCTGCGGGAAAAACCGCTCAATGCAGCCGATGCAGATAAAATTCTTCAGACAGACGGCGAAGCTGCTCAACCACAACAAAAGGCAATTTCGGCCAAACGCTGCTTTACTATGGGTTTCATCACCAATGCGCTGAACCCGAAAGCCGTGTTGTTTTTCCTCTCCCTGTTCTCATCCCTTGTCAGCCATGAAACACCGGCTGCAATTCAGGGTATTTACGGAATTCTGATCGCAATCGTCGTCATCGGCTGGTTTGCAATTGTGACTTTGTTCTTTACGCTGGAACCCGTGCGTAAACGCTTTTTCGCTCTGGGTGCATGGTTTAATCGCGTGACCGGTATGGTATTTATCGGATTAGGAATTAAGCTGGCCAGTCAGCAAGCCCATTAGAAAGAAGTACGCATCGTATTTCAGGCCAATGGTGTAAATCAGACTTTTAAAGCCCGGTGAGGGAACAATGCCTATCAAATCAGCCATTTTCAAAAAGACTATTACCTGTCTCGCAAGCTGTACGATTCTGCTGACCGCCACAGCCGTTGCCTCAGCCGCCTGTATGCAGAACCGCGCCGCCTATTCTGACAAAGACCAGAATTACACACTGACTTTCAGCCCTGTCCAAAAAGACGATGAGCAGTCAGGAAACAGTTTCACCATCATTGCCAATGAAAAACCTGAATTCAAATTACAGGGCACTGTGCAATGGACAGACGGTGCAGCCCGCCCGACAGCCATGATCACCTATAATTGTGCGGGTGATGAGACTGCTGAAGATGAAATTGATGACTGCACAATCTGGCAGGGCGTAGTATATGCGCTTAAAGATGGTGCAGATGCAGAGTTTCTGCCCCGCAATGATGAACCGGCTGCCGCAGCGATCCTCCTGCCGGATTTCGTCAGTATGCTGGACAGTTATGATTTTGGAACGGCCAAACCGGCCGAACCGCTGAACTGGGAAGTGTTTCGCTTTAAAGCCTGCACACCCGAAGAGTAAAAGATCGACCCTTGTCTTCATGCAGAAATCCCCTGCCTGAGCGGACTTAAAAAGAGTTAAAAGGATTAAGCAATGTCTTATGATGTCGTTGTTATCGGTACCGGCCCTGGCGGTTATGTTGCAGCTATCAAAGCTGCCCAGCTCGGCCTGAAAGTTGCCGTTGTTGAAAAACGCAGCACTTTCGGCGGCACCTGCCTCAATGTCGGCTGTATCCCTTCAAAGGCATTGCTGCACGCTTCTGAAGTTTTTGCGGAAGCCGGTCATTCTTTTGACGCGCTCGGCGTTGAAGTCAGTGCACCAAAGCTGAACCTCGGAAAAATGCTGGCGCACAAAGTAACAACTGTTAAAGCCAACACCACCGGCGTTGAATTCCTGTTCAAGAAAAACAAGATCGAAGCTTTCACCGGTTTTGGTAAAGTTGTTGCTGCAGGCAAAGTTTCTGTCACTGCTGAAGACGGTTCTGTCAAAGAACTCGAAACCAAAAACATCATCATCGCCACCGGTTCCGATGTTGCCGGTATTCCGGGCGTTAATGTTGATATTGACGAAAAAGTCATTGTTTCTTCAACCGGCGCGCTGGAATTCACTAAAGTGCCTGAAACTCTGGTTGTTGTCGGCGGCGGCGTGATCGGTCTGGAACTCGGCTCCGTATGGTCGCGTCTCGGTGCTAAAGTGACTGTTGTCGAGTATCTCGACAAGATCCTCGGCGGCATGGATGGTGAAGTTTCCAAGCAGTTCCAGCGTATGCTGGCTAAACAGGGCATTGATTTCAAACTCAGCGCCAAAGTGACAGCTGTTGAAAAATCCGGCAATGGCGCCAAGGTTACTTTCGAACCTGTTAAAGGCGGCGATGCTGTTACCCTTGAAGCCGAAGCCGTTCTGATTTCGACCGGCCGTCGTCCTTACACTGATGGTCTGGGTCTGGCTGAAGCCGGTGTTGCTCTTGATGAACGCGGCCGCGTTGCGATCAATGATCATTGGCAGACCAATGTAGCCGGCATTTATGCGATCGGCGACGTGGTTAAAGGCCCGATGCTGGCGCACAAAGCCGAAGATGAAGGCGTTGCAGTTGCAGAAATCATCGCCGGTCAGAAAGGCCACGTCAATTTTGATGTGATCCCGAGCGTTGTTTACACCCAGCCGGAAGTTGCTTCTGTCGGTAAAACCGAAGAAGAGCTGAAAGCTGCCGGTATTGAATATAAAGTCGGCAAATTCCCGTTCACAGCCAATGGCCGTGCACGTGCAATGCAGCACACAGACGGTTTTGTGAAAATTCTGGCTGATAAAGCAACTGACAAAGTTCTCGGCGCTCATATCCTCGGCTACAATGCCGGTGAAATGATCCACGAACTGACCGTTTTGATGGAGTTTGGCGGCTCTTCCGAAGATCTGGCTCGTACCTGCCATGCACATCCGACCATGTCGGAAGCTGTTCGTGAATCAGCAATGGCAACTTACGACAAACCAATTCATATGTAATTGGTTCTACGTAATCTGCGGATTACATAAAATACGAGGCCCGGTTTTTACCGGGCCTTTTCTTTTTCAGATCGAATTTGGTTAGGCTTTATTGAGATTATCAGGGCACAATAGCACCAAATATCTCTGTCACTGTGAAAGCACTATTACCTTTATGCCAACCCTCACCCGCCTGATTATCATTCTGGCTCTGATTTCTGCCTGTATTTACGGGCTGATGCTGGTGCTTGTGAAAACTGTCAGTCCGGTGACGTCAGAGATTGTTGTTCGCGTACCGGCACATAAAATGGTGCAGCAACCGCGCGATACTGCACCCGTCAGCCCGGCCCCTGTGCCATCGCCCTATACAGAGGGTGAACCGGAGGCTGAAGATGCAGAATAATCTCTCAACAGATGCTGCAATCGACTCGTTTCTGGAAATGATGAGTGCTGAACGGGGGGCTGCAGACAATACGCTGGAATCCTATCGCCGCGATCTGGAAACCGCTGCGGAATTTATGGCAGGTCGCAAAACCGGACTGGTTTCAGCCAATTCCGTCGATATTAAAGCCTGCCTTGATGAGATGAATATTCAGGGCTTCGCTTCCACTTCACAGGCACGCCGCCTCTCCTCTTTGCGGCAATTCTTCCGCTTTCTCTATACTGAAGGCATGCGCAGCGACGATCCGACCGGTATCATCGATGCGCCGAAGAAAAATCAGGCACTGCCTAAAATCATGAGCGAAGACACAGTTTCAAAGCTGCTTGCACAGGCTGAGGCGGAAGCAGATCTTAAAGTATGGGCACAAGAAGATATGAGCGGCTACTTCAACGCCGTGCGTTTGCATGCGCTTCTGGAACTGCTCTATGCCACCGGTATGCGTGTCAGCGAGCTTGTCAGCCTGCCGGAGAAAACTATCCGCAGCAATCAGCGCTTTCTGCTGGTGCGCGGCAAAGGTGCCAAAGAACGCATGGTGCCGTTATCTGTAAAAGCACAAAATGTCTTGCAGGTTTACGTCAATTTACGCGACAGGGTGCCCGAATGGCAGAATAGTCCCTGGCTGTTTCCTGCCCGCTCGGACAACGGGTTTCTGGCACGACAGGTCTTTGCCCGCGATTTGAAGTCCCTTGCCGCCCGCGCCGGAATTTCGGCCGCTGCCGTTTCTCCCCATGTGCTGCGTCACGCCTTTGCCAGTCATCTTTTGCAAAATGGTGCGGATTTACGTGCAGTACAGCAATTATTAGGCCATTCGGACATTTCTACGACACAAATTTATACCCATGTGCTGGAAGAAAGACTGCATCAGCTCGTTGCAACGCATCATCCGCTTGCCGATTGACGTTATGAAGTTTAAGAGAAACATATTCGGCAGATAGATTTTTCTGTCAGACAATCTATATAGGACAGATGAAACCCTCTCTCAGACCTTAATGTCTGATGGTTTTAATCTCCGGAGCGTAATAGTCAGGTCATATGTATAATTACCTTGATTTCGAAAAACCCGTCGCAGATCTCGATGGTCAGATCCTCGAACTGAAAAAACTGGCGCAGGAAAGCGGCAGTGTCGAGATGAGTGATGAGATACGGCGCCTTGAAAAGCGCTCTAGCGACGCGCTGAAAGATATTTACCGCAAACTCACCCCTTGGCAGAAAGTGCAGATTGCCCGTCATCCGGATCGTCCGCATTGTCTGGATTATGTGGACCGCCTGTTTACAGAATTCACACCGCTGGCCGGTGACCGTAACTTTGCCGAAGATCAGGCCATTCAGGCCGGTTTTGCGCGCTTTAACGGTCAGGCTGTTGCTGTGCTCGGACAGGAAAAAGGCAACGACACTAAAACCCGTCTGAAACATAATTTCGGCTCCCCGCGTCCGGAAGGCTATCGTAAAGCCATCCGTATCATGGAACTGGCTGACCGTTTCAAACTGCCGGTTATCACATTCATCGATACTGCCGGTGCCTATCCTGGTGTCAGCGCTGAAGAGCGCGGTCAGGCGGAAGCTATTGCCCGCTCGCTGGAAATGAGCCTGAAACTGCGCGTACCTGTTATCACGGTTGTGATCGGTGAAGGCGGTTCCGGTGGTGCGATTGCTATCGCTGTCGCCAACCGCGTTTACATGCTTGAACATGCAATCTACTCGGTGATTTCACCGGAAGGTGCTGCTTCAATTCTGTGGCGTGATTCGACCCGCGCCAAAGATGCAGCCACCAATATGCGCATCACTGCACAGGATCTGCTTGAGCTGAAAATCATTGATAATATTATTCCTGAGCCTCTCGGTGGCGCACATCGCGGTAAAAATGCGATTATCGATGCTGCAGGCGAAGTGATTGCAACAGCCCTGAAATCTCTTGAAGGCGTGGACGGCGAAACACTGAAACAGGAACGCCGCCAGAAATATCTGGCCATGGGTCGTAATCTCTGACGGAGATTTCAACCGCGTATTCCAAATTCAGGCCGCGCAACCAGCGCGGCCTTTATGTTTTAAAAGCATTTCCGGCAAAAGTGCGAAGCGCTCTCGCGGGAAAATCAGTTCGCCGGACTGATTTCTTTTCCCGCTACGATGCGTTGGGCAAAAAGATACAGCGGCTCCGGCAATTCAGTCGTCACAGGAACTGCTCTAGGGCATATAGTCAAGACGGCTCATTTGCTGTAAATATTGCCCGATGCTAACTTAATAACACTTTATCAATCATACTAACCGATACTGCGGGACAAACTGATTGCTGCTGAAAATTTGCCTTTTTGCTGTTTCAGGATATTTTGTTCCAACTCTTGCCTAATTTGACCGGTGACTCTCATGAAATTCAGAACTGCAATTTTTGCTTCACTGATCGCAACCGTAGCACTTGCCGGTTGTCAGGGTTCAGTTTTTGATGGTGTCGGCGCAAAAGCAGAGCGTGAGCTGCCTTCCAAAGTTCTGGCTAAAATCAAAGCCAAGGGCATGAACAAGACATCGCCGGTTATGGCGCGTATCTTCAAGGAAGAAGGCGTTCTGGAGGTCTGGAAACAGAAAACCAATGGCCGCTATGACATGGTTGCGTCCTATGAAATCTGCAAATGGTCAGGCAAGCTCGGCCCTAAATATGTAGAAGGTGACCGTCAGGCACCGGAAGGTTTCTATTCGGTCTCTGCTGCGCAGATGAACCCGAACTCCCAATATTATCTGTCATTCAATCTCGGCTTCCCGAATGCTTATGATCGCGCCAATGGCCGTACCGGTCAGCATTTGATGGTGCATGGTGCCTGTTCTTCTGCCGGTTGCTATTCCATGACTGACGAAAGCATGTCCGAAATTTATGCTTTCGGACGCGATGCCTTTAAGGGAGGTCAGCGCGATTTTCAGGTTCAGGCCTATCCGTTCCGTATGACAGCCGCCAATATGGCACGTTATAAGAGTGATCCGAATTATCAATTCTGGACCATGCTTAAAGAAGGCTATGACCAGTTCGAAATTACAAAAGTACCGCCTAAAGTCGATGTCTGCGGCAAGCGTTACGTCTTTAATCAGAATTTCCCGGGTCAGCAGGGTGTTTCCGCTTCTGCCGCCTGCCCGCCGATGTCACAGCCGGATTCTATCCAGTCTGCTTATTCCAGCTATCAGAAAACCTATGATGCAGCTTTTTCGAGCGCGTTGAATAAATCATCGAAAAAACAGCCTGCGCCATCAATCATGGGTGTTCAGGAAGCGAAACTGGTATCTGACTGGAGTGCACGCCGCGCACGTGGTGAGAAAGTATCCCGCACGCCGCCATCTTTAAGCCCTGCCTCTTCCGAGACACCGGGCGCACCGGATACTACAGCACCGACAGCAGTGGCTCAGACACCTGTAACGGCACCCGCAACCACCTCGGTTGCAACCAATATACCGGCAGCAGCCCAGCCTGTACTGGATCAGAATGCAACAGCTTCTGTTCCGGTGCCGAACAATAATCCGGCAGCGGCAGCAGTTGCTGTACCTCAGGTAACACCGGATATGCCTGCGGCAAGTGCTGAGAAGAAATCTCTCTGGAACCGGCTGACCGGCCAATAAAATGACCACTGAAGCTGAAATTTTTTATGATTTTAAGGGGCTGCAATGCCCCTTACCTGTTTTGAAAACCCGTAAAAAATTACAAGATCTGTCTGCCGGTGACCGCGTCAGGATTGAAACCACGGATCCGCTTTCCCCGCTTGATATTGCCCATTTCTGCCAGTCAGAAGGGCATATTCTGCTGGAACAGCAGAATGAGGGTCGGGTTTTTCATTTTCTGATAGAAAAAGGCTAGAGCATTTCACAGTCAAGTTGGATCAACTTGACGCCCGTGATAATGCGACCAAATAAAGAATCTAGAGCGAGCACTATGATCCAATCTGGACGTAAACCGCTCTAAGATTTTTAGCCTTTCATGGAAAAACCCGGGATAGCCAGCGGATTGTCGGTTAGCGCCTGTGCATCAGCTTTATCAATACGCGGCTTACCTAAAAACGCATCAAACAAATCACGCACGTAAGATTCATCCAGATCTTTGGTAATCAGAACCAGACGTGTCTGGTATTTGCTATCCTGTAATTCCTGCGGCCAGCTTTTCAGACGCACAGGCGGATGTAAAATCTGCTGCACACCATGAATAACCATCGGTCGTTCAGCATCTTCAGCAACAGCGATAATCCCTTTCATGCGCAGTAATTTGTCGCCGTGGGTAGAGCGCAGCAAATCCAGAAACATTTCAATGGCTGCAAAAGGTACCGGCGCATCATGCTTCAGCGAGAATGAACGGATTGTCTCATCGTGGTGGTGGTGTCCATGCTCACCGTGATGATGACCGGAACAGCCTGCGCCATGTATCTCACAAACATGATCGTGATGGTCATGATGATCGTCGTAACTGTCTGCTTTCAGCCAGTTCTGCACATCCGGTGTCTTGCCTGCCGGATTGTACAAGCCGCAATCAAACAAAGCTGCATAACCGATATCATCAGCAACATTGTCATAGATTTCGGCTGCCGGATTAAGATTTCTGATCCGCGTCCTTAAAGCTGCTAGCTGTGTTGCATCAGCAAGATCAGATTTGGTCAGAACAATCCGGTCGGCAACAGCAACCTGTTTCACCGCCTCGATATGGGCATCCAATGTCGCCATACCATTCACAGCATCAACTGCGGTAATCACACCATCCAGCTTCAGAACCTGCATCAAAACCGGATGCCCCATCAGCGCCTGCAATACCGGCACGGGGTCAGCCAGACCGGTTGTCTCGATGACAATGCGCTGTAAAGCATTGATCTTGCCCATCTGCACACGTTCAATCAGATCCGCCAGCGTATCCACCAGCTCACCGCGAACAGTGCAGCACAGGCAACCATCGGCAAGCTGAATAACCCCGTCAGCCGTCTGCTCAACAAGCAAATGATCTATACTGACATCACCAAATTCATTGATGATAACTGCCGTATCCTGCAGAGCAGGATCTTTCAGCAGCCGGTTAAGCAATGTGGTTTTTCCTGCTCCCAAAAAACCCGTGAGAACAGAAACACTGATCGGTTTGAAGGACATGTTCTAATTCACTGCAGTTGTCATATTTCCACGCATTGGTCGCTGCAATGGGATCGGCACTTGCGAAATATGCAACACACCGCCTGCCTTCACATCCGGTGCCTTGGCAATCAGGCCAACCGGAACAGCCACCGGCTCACGGGTCATTGCTGTGATGTAAGGCGAATTAATTTTCAAACGACCTTCAACATCACGGCCATCCCAGCGGTCGGACATCGCTTCCTGACTGCAAATCTGCGCACGCAAATCTGTGGCCTGATTATTATTGTTCCCATAAGGCACAAGGCTTGCCAGTGTGGCACCGCCGCCACCACGGGTTGAGAAACCGTTTTGCAGTAATTCTGCAGCCTGTACGGTACGGTCTTCCTGTCTGGATGCGCCCAGCACAATAGCAACAATAGTACGGCCATTACGTGTTGCTGAACCAGCCAGATTAAAGCCGGAGGCACAGATAAAGCCGGTTTTCATACCATCAGCGCCATTAAAGCGGCCAAGCAGAATATTGTAATTCGCCTGAACTTTTTTGCCCTCCCCCGGATCAATTGCTTCCGTATTGAAGTAATGGGCATATTCAGGAAACTCACGACGCAACTGTGCAGCCAGCAGAGCCATATCACGGGCGGTCGAGTAGTTATTCGGATCCGGCAGACCATGCGGATTAACAAAATTAGAACCGAACATACCGATGCGTTTGGCCTCTGCATTCATCATTTTTGCAAATCCGGCCTTGCTGCCGCCAACGGATTCAGCCACCGCAACAGATACGTCATTGGCAGACTTCACCATCATGATTTTCAGAGCGCTATCAAGCGTCATTACCGAACCGGCTTTATAGCCCATTTTGCTCGGCGGCTCTTTCGTAGCAGCAACAGACATACGCACCGGCGATTCCAGTGTTTTCTGACCGGAGCGCAAAGCGCGGAAAACCACATAGGCTGACATCATTTTAGTAAGCGATGCCGGATACCAGCGCTTAAAAGCTTCATTATGCGCCAGCACCTGGCCTGTTGCCACATCGACAGACATATAAGGATTGGCTTCGGCCGCTGACATGCTTTGAGAAACAGCAAGACATGACACAGTCATGACCAGAACAGATTGTTTTAAAATACGCGGGATCATGGGATGACCACCTTTCAAGGCGAAATATTCAATAGACAGATATCCGGATTTCTTGCGCTCTATCCGCAGATCGATAACTGCCTTCAATTCAACAGATCTTCAATCGGGATAAAAAGGCAAAAATCCGGTCGTCAGAAAAAATGCCTGCACATTTTTACTCGGTTGTACTTTTCTACTCCAGACCGGGCATAAAAGGCAAAGACCGATTGGCGAAATTTTGTAAAACACACTATGTTATCTGAGAGCGTTGTGTTTTACCCACACTGCCTCAGACAGAATTTTGTCTTTCTTGCATCATCCCGTAGCGGAACATTGCTCGGGGTTACGTTATCCACACACCGCCTCGGAGGAGAGGCACACAGGTTCGGAGAACAGAAATGCCGCTTTTAGATCGCGCCGCACAATTAAAACAGGAAGTCAGCCTGTGGCGCAGACATTTACACAGCAAACCGGAATTACTCTATGACGTGCATGAAACTGCGGCATTTGTAGAACAAAAATTGCGTGAATTCGGCTGTGATGAAGTTGTGACCGGTATCGGACGCACCGGTGTTGTCGGCGTCATTAAGGGCAAAAAAGGTGCGGGGCAGGCAATAGGTCTGCGTGCAGATATGGATGCATTACCGCTGACAGAAACCGGCACACCGGAATGGGTTTCGCAAAATCCGGGTAAAGCACATTCCTGCGGTCATGATGGTCACACATCCATGCTGCTCGGTGCCGCAAAAATTCTCTGTGAAACCCGTGATTTCTACGGTGAAGTTATCGTCATTTTCCAGCCTGCCGAAGAAGGCGGCGCCGGTGGTTTGGCCATGGTCAAAGACGGTATGATGGAGCGCTTCAATATTGTTGAAGTTTACGGCATGCATAATATGCCGGGCATCACAGTCGGTGAACTGGCGGTTTGCAAAGGCCCGATCATGGCCGCGACCGATGAGTTCACAATCACCATCAATGGTAAAGGCGGCCATGCTGCCCAGCCGCATCGCAATATTGATCCGATTGTTATCGGTTCGCAGCTGGTTACTGCTTTGCAGAGCATTGTTTCACGTGGATCAAACCCGCTGGATTCACTGGTCGTTTCAGTGACCAAGTTCAATGCCGGTGAAGCTTACAATATCATTCCGGAAAAAGCGGTTCTCGCAGGTACAGTACGCAGTCTCACAAAACACAGCCGTGCTTTTGCCGAGCAGCGTATGCGTGCCCATTGTGAAGCCTTCGGTCTGCTCAATAATATCAAGATCGATCTTGATTTTAAAAACAACTATCCGGTGACATTCAACCATTCCGGTCAGACAGATATCGCAGCCGATGTTGCCGATAAAGTCAGCATCAATGGTCCGATCACCCGTGAAGTTGAACCGATGATGGGCGGTGAGGATTTCTCCTATATGCTCGAAGCCCGTCCGGGTTGCTATATTTTCCTCGGTAATGGCGAGAGCGCCAACCTGCATCATCCGGCCTATGATTTCAACGATGATGCCCTGCCCTATGGCATGAGCTACTGGGTTGAGCTGGCACAATATCGTCTTAAGGATGCACAGCTTTCACCAGCTGAAAAAATCGCAGCCTGATCTCAGGCTACAAATTAAACAGGTTACTGTTCAGCGAAGAGGCATAATCCCCTCTTCGCTTTTTTAATTCACTAGAGCATTTCACAGTCAAGTTGGATCAACTTGGACAGTCCGGGATAATGCGACAAACTAGAGAATCTAGAGTGAGCACTGCGATCCAACATGAACGCAAACCACTCTAGCAACTATTCCGGCATTTTCTGCCCTGCCTGCCCTTGGCTTACAGTCAAAAAATCAGTATGTGTGCAATAAGCTATCTGGTCCCGTAGCTCAGTAGGATAGAGCGCAAGATTCCTAATCTTGAGGCCACTGGTTCGAATCCAGTCGGGATCACCACCTCTCCCTTCACTGCCTCAGGCAACTTGTATGTGCTGCGCGAAAACCTAAGTAAGAATGAGACATTCTTATTTCAGGTTCATTACAGGCGAATTGCAGTCATGGCAGATCATTCAGAAGCGGCATCCCCATCCAGCAATCTGCACATGGCCTATAAAACCGATATTGTCATTATCGGCACAGGACAGGCTGGTTTATCTTCCGCTTATCACCTGCAAAAATCCGGTCTGAACGCAGGCAGTAATTTTCTCCTTCTGGATAAGTCACCCAATGCCGGTGGTGCATGGCAATATCGCTGGCCTTCCCTCACCCTCAGTACTGTAAACCGGATTCATGACCTTCCGGGCATGTCTTTCTCTGATGTACTGGAGCCGGAAGTATCCGAGGTCAAAGCGTCTGTAGCTGTACCGCAATATTACGCAGCCTATGAAAAGAAGTTTCATTTGCCGGTTTACAGACCTGTAACTGTCAGTGTTGTTTGTGAACGTAATGATCGCTTTCGTATAGAAACCGACCGCGAGACTTTTACGGCACGCGGCATCATCAATGCCACCGGCACCTGGGAGACACCGGTCATCCCTCATTATACCGGTGCTGAACTTTTTAAAGGACAGCAACTTCACACGCGTGACTACAAAACTGCAGAAGCATTCGCCGGCAAACATGTTGTTGTTGTCGGCGGTGGCATTTCAGCTTTGCAACTGCTTGATGAAATTTCGCAGATCACCACAACGACATGGGTAACCCGCAGTGAACCGCAATTTCGTGAAACACCTTTTACTGAAGAAGACGGCCGTGCTGCTGTTGCCATTGTCGAAGATCGTGTCCGTCGTGGCCTGATCCCCGGTTCTGTGGTTTCCGTAACCGGTATTCCCCTTACCCCTGCTTTGCGAGCAGCCCGTGAACGCGGCGCATTAAACCGCCTGCCAATGTTCAGTGAGATAACAGAAACAGGTATCCGCTGGGTTGACGGCACTGAACAAAGAGCCGATGTGATTTTATGGTGTACCGGCTTTCGGAGTTCTCTTGACCATCTGGCGCCATTACAAATCCGCGAAGCCAATGGCGGTATTGTTATGGGCGGCAGACTGGCAACACAGGTCATAAAAGACCCGCGGATTCATCTCGTCGGCTATGGACCTTCAGCATCAACCATCGGTGCCAATCGCGCCGGTGCTGCTGCAGCAAAAGAACTGAATACATATCTCAAACTCAGCTAGGTGCACACCCATGTCCAGGTTTGCGATAAAAGCTTTAATGGTAGATGTTGATGGTGTTCTGATTAATGGGCACCCTCGGGACGGAAAGCACTGGTCGACAGATTTAGAAGCAGATCTCGGCCTGTCACCCTGCCTGTTACAAGATAGATTTTTCACACCTTATTGGAATGAAATAGTCACTGGAAAACTGGATATTCTTTCAGCACTCAAACCGGTGCTTGCAGAGTTAGCACCCCATCTCAGCTCAGATGATTTCATTACCTACTGGTTTAAAATGATGCCCGCCTGAATGCGAAGCTGATACAGTCTCTGAAATTTTATCGCACTGCTGGTGTGCAAGTTTATCTTGCAACCAATCAGGAACATTTGCGTGCGGAATATATTGCTCAAACCCTGAAACTAAATGAGCTTACAGATACGATTTATTATTCTGCCGCACTCGGCGTTAAAAAACCGGATCATTCATTTTTCAAAAAAGGCCACCAAACTTTCAAAGCTACGACCAGAAGAGATCGTTCTGATTGATGACACGCTTGCCAATATCATTGCTGCCAAAGAGTGCGGTTGGCATGCAATTCACTGGAAAAATGAGAGCTGTCTTGCAACTGAATTGGCACAGCTCTGATTTCTAAAATTTCCAAATTTCTTAAACTGTACATTAAGATTTTGCTAACCACGATGATTCACGTGAAACAACTATGCTTTTACCGCCACGCCTGCCGGTAAGAATAGCACTAAAATGTCTGCCTCTTCACTATCCCATATGATGCGCGTTGACCTCTCTTAGAGAACTGATTATTCGTTTTGATCGGGACGCGGAACAGAGGGAGATTTTCATGCGTACACTTATTATGGCTTTGCTCTCAACAGCAGCTATGGCCACCACTATGATTGCTGGTCCGGCAAATGCAAAAGATGTCAGCGTTGCGGTAACAGCAATTGTTGAACATCCTGCTCTTGATGCCGCCCGTGACGGTGTAAAAGATGCACTGGCCGCTGCTGGTTATAAAGAAGGTGAAAATCTGAAATTCACCTATCAGTCAGCTCAGGGTAACCCTGCAACTGCCGCACAGATCGCACGCCAGTTCATCGGTGAAGCACCGGATGTAATTGTTCCGATCTCCACACCTTCAGCTCAGGCTGTTGTTTCCGGTACCCGCGATATTCCGGTTGTCTTCACTGCAGTATCTGATCCGGTTGGCGCACAGCTGGTTAAAAGCATGGAAAAGCCAGGCGGCAATGTCACCGGCCTGTCCGATCTTTCGCCGGTTGCTGATCACGTCAAGCTGATCAAAGAAGTTGCACCGAATGTAAAGACCATCGGGTTCCTTTATAATTCCGGTGAAGCCAATTCGATCTCCCTTCTTGAAGGCCTGAAAGCTGCTGCCAAAGAAGGTGGTCTGGAAGTGGTTGAATCTGCTGCGACCAAATCCGCTGAAGTTCAGGGGGCCGCTCGCGCGCTGATCGGCAAAGCAGACCTGATTTATATTCCGACCGACAACACCATTATTTCTGCGCTTGAAGGTGCAGTCAGCGTTGCAGAAGAAGCCAAAATTCCTCTGATGACTGCCGACACAGATTCCGTCAGCCGCGGTGCCTTCATTGCTCTCGGTTTCAACTATTACGATGTCGGCAAACAGACCGGTGAAGTCGTTGTCCGTATTCTGAAGGGCGAAAAGCCTGGTGACATTCCGGTGAATGTTGCTGCCGGTACCGATCTGGTCGTCAATCTGGTTGCAGCTAAGAAAATGGGGATTGAAATCCCTCAGGCTGTTGTCGATCGCGCCAGCAAAGTCATCAAAGAATAATCTGTATTTAAACCGGTAAAGCTGCTTTACCGGTTTTTCATCATCCGGATATTCAGCGGAAATTAAAAACTGAATATCCGGACACTTTCCTTTGTGTCTTTCACATACTGCACTGAAGCCGTGAAACGATACTCAGATATCAACAAGCAGGCTGCCCCGTAATTTTAAATCATCGAAACAGAAACCCTGTGAATGATGTGTTTGAAAGTGCCGGCCGTCTGCACAAGCCGAAGGAACATTATTTTGAGTCTGATCGCTTTTTGGGGCGCGGTCGAATTAGGTCTGGTCTTTTCATTTGTAGCTCTCGGCGTTTATCTGTCATTCCGTGTGCTGGATTTTCCTGACCTGACTGTAGATGGTTCCTTTCCGCTCGGCGCAGCTGTTACCGCAGTTCTTATTCTTGCCGGTGTTAACCCTTGGCTCGCTGCACTGATTGCCATGATGGCCGGTGCTGTTGCCGGACTGGTCACCGCAACTTTGAATCTACGTTTTGGCATTCTTAATCTGCTGGCTTCCATTCTCACAATGACTGCACTTTTCTCAGTCAATCTGCGTGTGATGGGCAAGCCGAATGTCGCTCTGATTAATCAGGATACAATGATCTCACCTTTTTACGGGCTGGGTGTTCCTGAATATTATGTGCGTCCGCTTTTTGTTGGCGTGCTTGTTATTATCGCCGCCCTGCTCGTCTGGCGCTTTCTGGAAAGCAATATCGGTCTTGCCATGCGTGCAACCGGTACCAATGCGCGTATGGCACGTGCGCAGGGTGTGAAGACCAATCGCCAGATTTATCTGGGCATGGCTATGTCTAATGCTCTGGTTGCTCTGGGCGGCGCATTATTTGCACAGACAAACGGCTTTGCCGATGTCACCTCCGGTGTCGGTACAATTGTTGTTGGTCTTGCCGCTGTGATTATTGGTGAAACACTGTTCCGCACCCGCTTCCTGCTCTGGGCACTGGCTGGCTGTATCATCGGTTCCATTCTTTATCGTATTGCCATTCAGCTGGCTCTGGGCAGTGATTTTATCGGTCTGAAAGCTTCCGACCTAAATCTGGCAACAGCTGTACTGGTCACACTGGCACTGGTTCTGCCACGCCTGCGTCGCGGAGGTGCATCCAAATGATTGAAGTTTCAAATCTTGGTGTTGTCTTCGGTCGCGGAACACCACTGCAAAAACAAGCACTGTCCGGCATCAATCTGAAAATTGAAGAAGGCACCTTTGTTACGGTGATCGGCTCCAATGGTGCAGGCAAGTCCACCCTGCTTGGAGCGCTGGCCGGTGACGTTCAGGCGTCTGAAGGCAAAATCCTCATCGGTAATAAAGATGTCACCAAACAGTCCACTGCTGACCGTGCATCCATGGTTGCCCGTGTATTTCAGGATCCGCTGACAGGCAGCTGTGGTGCATTGTCAATTGAAGAAAACCTTGCCCTCGCTGCCCTGCGCGGACAAAAACGCGGCCTCGCCCATGCGCTCAATCATAAGCGCCGCGAGCTGTTCCGTGAGCGTATTGCAGGTCTCAATCTTGGTCTGGAAAACCGTGTGCAGGATCGCATGGATCTGCTTTCCGGCGGCCAGCGTCAGGCACTGTCTCTGATCATGGCAACTCTGACAGATTCAGAAGTACTCCTGCTCGATGAACATACCGCCGCGCTTGATCCGGGCATGGCAGATTTCATTATGAAGCTCACAGCCAAACTGGTCAGCGAAAACAAGCTGACGACAATGATGGTTACCCACTCCATGCAGCAGGCGCTTGATTACGGCACACGTACAATCATGCTGCACGGCGGCAATATCATTCTCGATGTTTCCGGCGATGAGCGTAAGAACCTCACCGTCAAAGACCTGATTGATATGTTCAAAAAAGTACGTGGCGAAACATTGGATGACGATGCTCTGCTGATCCAATAAATAGTTCTGTTATATGAAACTTAAAATGCCGCGCTCATTCCGCGGCATTTTTATTTGAAAACACAAACACTGATTTCCCTTTTCATACCTTTGTTGTAAGCAGACTTATGGCACAGAAAAAAGCACATGAAGTTGACGGGTTTCTCGCGCGTCCGGCACAAACCGGAACAGTCATACTGATCTATGGACCGGATAAAGGTCTGGTCAGTGAGCGCGGTGCTAAATATGCAAAGCTCACCGGTCTGCCTTTAGATGATCCTTTTGCTGTCTTGCGCATTGAGGCCGATGAGATTGACAAGGACCCTGCCCGCCTGATGGATGAAGCCCGAACAATTTCAATGTTCGGCGGCGATCGTCTGATCTGGATTAAAAATGCTTCAGCGCAAAAAAGTCTGGCCGAGGCTGTTAAACTGCTGATCTCTGAACCACCTCAGGATACTTATATTCTGATTGAGGCTGGCGACCTGAAAAAGGGTGCCGGTCTGCGCACCAATGTCGAAAATGGCGCAACCGGCATGGCACTTCCCTGCTATACGGACGATGCCCGTGGCATTGACGGGCTGATAGATGATGTGTTGCAAGCCAATCATTTACAAATGTCCAATGATGCCCGTCAGTTTTTACGCCTGAGCCTTGGCGGTGATCGTCTCGCAACACGTGGAGAACTTGAAAAGCTTTGCCTCTATGCACGTGGTCAGCAGCGTATTGAACTTGATGATGTGCGGGAATCTGTCGGCGATGTGGCAGCACTTTCTCAGGATGAAGTCATTGATGCTGTGCTGATCGGTGACCTGCCAAAATTCAATACCGCCTTTGACCGTGTCGTAAATACCGGCACACATCCTTTCCTGCTGGTGAATAGTGCTATGCGCCAGTTCAGCCAGTTGCAAACTCTGCGCTATGCTATGGAAACAGGAAATGTACCGGCAGGCCTTGTCGTTAATTCAGCAAAGCCACCGATCTTCTTCGCGCGTAAAAAACTCGTAGAGACAGCATTAGGGCTGTGGAGTGTTGCAGCACTCAACCGCGTGACAGACAAACTTCAGCGCACGGTTCTGGAAAGCCGTCAGAATTCGGCGCTTTCAACTGCAATTATAAGACAGACTTTTATTGCTCTCACTGTAGAAGCAATAAGAAATAAACGAAGACGTTGATTTTATCATAATAAAAAAGCCGGTACTCAAACCGGCTTTTCTATTAATTTTCAGTATATCAACTTTGTAAACGACGGCAAATTTCATCCAATTGTTCAAGAGAACTATAGCGGATACGAACTTCACCACCCCGATCCCGGTGGTTAATTTCAACTTTCATGCCAGTTACATCAGAAAGTAATTTTTCTAATGCACGGGTGTCTGCGTCTTTTTCAATCGGTGCGCGTTCCGGTTTAACGGCCGGAATGCCTTTGCTTTCAGCCTGAGACAAAGCTTCAACCTGACGCACAGAAAGGCCTTCTTTGACAATACGTTCAGCAACAGCCTGCGGATTTTCCATGGTAATCAGTGAGCGGGCATGACCGGCAGTTAAAGCACCGTCATTGATTAACCCTTGTACTTCTGTTGGAAGTTTAAGAAGACGCAGTGTGTTTGCAACATGACTACGGCTTTTACCAATAACCTGCGCCAAATCAGCCTGCGTATAATCATGCTCATCAATCAGAAGCTGGTAACCCATTGCTTCTTCAACAGGATTCAGATCAGCACGCTGTACGTTTTCAATGATCGCCAGCTCAAGAGCAACACGATCATCCACATCGCGCATAATAACCGGAATTTCGGTCAGACCTGCGCGCTGCGCTGCACGCCAGCGACGTTCACCGGCAATCAGCTCAAAATGTTCGCGATTTTCCGGTGCCGGGCGCACAACAATCGGCTGCACAATACCATGCTCACGAATGGATTGTGCCAGATCTTCAAGTTCAGCTTCTGTAAAAATACGGCGCGGGTTACGCGGGTTACGGCTTACAAATTCAATAGGCACATAACGTTCAAGCGGAACAGGTGCCTTGCGTTCTTCTGCAGGCCGGTCGATATCCCCAATCAGAGCTGCCAGACCGCGACCAAGACGCTTTTTTGAAGGATCATCGTTCATCAGTTGAATGCTTTCTGCAATTTGTTACGTAGTCGAATCGAATAGTCAGTTTCAGGCTGCAGTACGAAGCTGGCGTTCCCGCTGAATTACTTCAGATGCAAGTTGAAGATAGGCCTGACTTCCTGCACATTTCAGATCATACAAAATGGCAGGTTTGCCATGGGACGGGGCTTCCGATACCCGCACGTTACGCGGAATAACGGTGCGATAAACTTTTTCGCCCATAAATGCGCGTACATCATCAACAACCTGATTGGCCAGATTGTTTCGGCTGTCATACATGGTTAGCACAACCCCCTGAATCGACAATTCAGGATTAAGCGAATTGCGTACCTGATTAACGGTTTCGAGCAACTGGCTCAGACCTTCCAGAGCAAAAAACTCACACTGCAACGGCACCAGAACAGAGTCTGCGGCAGCCATTGCATTCAATGTCAGAAGATTGAGCGACGGCGGACAATCAATCAGAATATAGCTGAAATGATCGGCAATACCTGAATCAAAACGCAGCGCATCACGCAAACGTCTGGTTCTGTCCGGTGCATGGGAAATTTCCATTTCAATACCGAGCAAATCCAGCGTAGATGCAACCAAGTAAAGATTTGGTACATCAGTCGCAATTGCTGCATCCGGCACAGAAGCATTCTGCGTCAGCACATCATAAGATGACAATGGGCGATTTTTACGGTCAACTCCAAGTCCGGTACTGGCATTGCCCTGCGGATCGAGATCAACAATCAATACATTTTCACCGATTGCAGCCAAAGCAGTCGCCAGATTAATAGCCGTTGTGGTTTTTCCCACGCCGCCTTTCTGGTTCGCGATCGTTATAATCCGTGTTCTGTTATTCATAATAATTGTCCCGAATAACTTCCGTTTTCAATGCTCATTCAATGTCATTGCCATTCAACGGCGTTGTAAATTACTGATTTCCAGAATGACTGAATCCGCTTCTATTGCGCTTCCATGTCGTGCAAAATCAAATTTCCAATTCAGCATGCTTTCATCAATCTCACGCTGATAGTCCCGCCCTTTTTGAAAAAGCGCTTTAGCACCTTTTGTCATCCACGGTTCTGTCAGTTCAAACAGCTTATCCAGTGAAGCCAAGGCTCTGGCAGTGATAATTTCCGGAACCTGAACTTGCTGATAACAGCTTTCAATTCTGGCATTCACAACCTGTGCACGCGTCTGGAACTGAGCTAATGCATTTCTCAAAAACGCTGATTTCTTACTGTTACTCTCAACCAGTCTTATTGAACCGCCTGTTTCTTTCAGCATGATTGCCAAAACAACCCCTGGGAAACCTCCGCCTGACCCCAAATCCAACCACTGCTTTACTTGAGGTGCCAGTTTAAAAAGCTGAACACTATCAAGAATGTGACGTTCCCACAGTGCTTCCAGTGTATTTGGCGAAGCCAGATTGATTGCTTTGGACCATTTTTTGAACAGCGCTTCAAAACCAATCAAATCATCGGCTGTTTCACGTGAAACAGATGGGTATATTTGTTTCAGTGAATCAAAATATTTATCTTTTGTCATGCTGGTTTTGCCAAATCACCCGAAATATCCTGTGCAATACCATGTCTGCGGATATGTGTTATCAATAATGCGATCGCAGCAGGCGTCATCCCCTCAATTCTTTGCGCTTCTGCAATATTTAAAGGCTGACGCTTCTCAAGCTTTTGCTTCAATTCAAGGGAAAGACCAGAAATTGTCGAGAACTGGATTGACCGTGGTATAATCAACTGCTCTTCACGTTCCATCACGGCAATATCCGCTGTCTGACGATCCAAATAAACAGAATATTGCGCTTCAATTTCCAAAGCTTCTTTTGTCGCCGAAGACAAACTAGTTAGTTCAGGCCAGACTTCTGTGAGACGCTCCAGATTAATATCCGGATAGGAAAGCAGATCATAAAGCGTACGGCGAATTCCATCTTTGTTGAGATTCAAACCAAAACCAGCCGCAGCATTTGGTGTAATGGACAAGGATTGAGCAAGCTCCCTCGCCTGGTCCAACTCCTGCTTTCTCTCATTGAAACGTGTTTGCCGTGCAGAACCAATAAGTCCCCAGTTTTCACCCAAAGGCGTCAAACGACTGTCGGCATTATCTGCACGAAGTGAAAGTCTGAATTCTGCACGTGATGTAAACATGCGATATGGTTCACTGACACCACGCGCTGTCAGATCATCAATCATCACACCGATATAAGCTTCTGTACGCTGAAGAATAACGGGTTCACTACCACCGGCATGTCTGGAAGCATTCAAACCAGCGAGTAAGCCTTGTGCTCCGGCCTCTTCATAACCGGTTGTGCCGTTAATCTGGCCAGCCAGGAACAATCCCTTAACACGACGCGTTTCAAGACTACGTTGTAATTCGCGCGGATCAATAAAATCATATTCAATAGCATAGCCCGGTTGTAACATCTTAGCATGCTCCAAGCCTGGTATTGTCTTGAGAATATCGAGCTGAACATCTTCCGGCAAGCTGGTCGAAATACCATTCGGATAAACGGTATCATCATCAAGACCTTCCGGTTCAAGAAAAATCTGATGGCCGTCACGATCACCGAATTTGACGATTTTATCCTCAATCGACGGGCAATAGCGAGGTCCAATGCCTTCAATATTCCCTGAATACATTGCCGAGCGATGAATATTATCGCGGATTAATTGATGGGTAGCGTCTGTTGTACGCGTAATACCGCAATCAATTTGCGGTACTGTAATCTTATCCGTCATCATTGAAAACGGAACCGGATCTTCATCTGCTGATTGTTTATCCAGACTTGCCCAGTCAATCGTCTTGCCATCAATACGGCAAGGTGTACCGGTTTTTAAACGGCCTAAAGCAAAGCCAAGACCAATCAAACGTTCAGATAGTCCAAGAGCCGGTTTTTCACCCATGCGTCCGGCAGGAATAGTCTTCTCACCAATATGAATAAGACCATTCAAAAATGTTCCGCTTGTCAGCACAACAGACGTACAATTGATAATTGTACCATCCATCAGTTGAACAGCTTTTACTGTGCCATCTTCAACGATAATATCTGCTGCACCGCCTTCAATGACAGTCAGGTTTTGCTGTTCTTTGATGAAGCTTTGAATAGCCAGACGATATAATTTGCGATCCGCCTGAGTGCGCGGGCCGCGAACAGCAGGACCTTTACGACGATTCAATAGACGAAATTGAATACCTGCCTGATCAGCCGCCTTGCCCATCAAGCCATCAAGCGCATCAATTTCACGAACAAGCTGTCCCTTTCCTAATCCGCCAATAGCAGGATTACAGGACATAACACCGATCGTATCAAAATGATGCGTTACTAAAGCAGTTTTAGCGCCTGTTCTTGCTGATGCTGCGGCAGCTTCTGTACCGGCATGACCACCACCAATAACAATGACGTCGTAAAAACCTGTCATAATCATATCCAAAACTTGTTTGGTTTCACGTGAATCATCATTCTCATGTTCTCTCTGAAAAGGGAACACATAACTCGAGAGTGAACAATAATTTCATAAATGGAAATCTGTCGACTCAGAATAATCTAGCCGGGTCAAACTGTGTTTTTAGATTCCACAGAATGTTTCACGTGAAACATCTCTGATTGTTAATCAGCCTATATCATGAAATTTGTTTCACGTGAATCATTTTCCGATGCAAAATTGAGAGAATACGAGATCGAGAATATCCTCTACGTCTACGTCGCCGGTAATTTTTCCAAGGTGTTGAGAGGCAATGCGTAAATTTTCAGCCCTTAATTCCAGTGGCAGGTTTTTTGAATTAGTAGCTTTTTCAATTTCAGATTTGCATTGATTTAATAAATCAATATGTCTGCGACGCGTTGGCACAACATCGTTTTGAGGTCTTGTCTTGTCAGTAATGTAAGTGCTTAAATTATCTAAAAGTGCATTGATCCCATAATTGTTTTTTGTTGAAATCAGGTAGTTATAATTTGGTGTGATAGTAACTTTCAGATCGGCCTTATTGCCGATTGTCCAAATATTTGCCTGAAATTTAGAGATATCTATCGCGATAGGATTGGAGATATCTTCAATATATAAAATTAAATCAGCTTCCGCAGCTTTATCCATTGCGCGCTGAATGCCGATTTGCTCAACTTTACCTGTTGTTTCGCGAATACCGGCTGTATCCGTCACGTAAGTCGCGACGCCATTCAGATTCAATTTCACTTCAAGCAGATCACGCGTTGTGCCCGCTTCATCAGAAATGATTGCTACATCACGCGCGGCCAATAAGTTCATTAAGCTGGATTTTCCGGCATTCGGTGCGCCAATAATAACAATATGAAAACCGTCACGCAGCATTGATCCGCGTTTTCCGTCTTCAATATGCTTTTCAATGCGTCCTCTGAGATCTTGCATTTCACTCCAGACCCGATCGGATACTGAACCCGGAACATCCCCCTCATCGGCAAAATCTAATTCTGCTTCAATAAATGCACGCGCCTGAATGAGTTTCTGTCGCCAATCCATATAAAGATTGCGCTGCGCACCGGAGGCAACTTGTTGTGCTAATCGTCTTTGTGTTTCCGTTTCAGCAGAAATCAAATCCGCCAGCCCTTCAGCCATTGTTAAATCCATCTTGCCGTTTGCAAATGCGCGACGTGTAAATTCTCCGGCTTCAGCTAAACGGCATTTTTCAAATTCTGACAGGCTTTCCAGAAATTTTTCCACCACAGCAACACCACCGTGAATATGAAATTCCGCACAGTCTTCACCGGTAAAGCTTTTTGGTCCTTCAAAGAAAAGTGTCAGACCACTATCCAGAACTTCGCCTGTTTTGTTTTTTAAAAGACTTAAATGCGCTTTGCGCGGTTCGGGCAATTTCCCCACAATAGTTTCGGTAATGAATCGAGATTGTGGGCCTGATAGTCTGATAATTGCTACGCCGGAAGGCAAACGCCCGCTTGAAAGCGCAAAAATAGTATCATGATGAAATGGCTGCACTGACATCGAAAATCCGTTACAAGTTAAGAGAATAATTGCCGTTCTTTAGCTGTTTGAAACACTACTGTATCGGCTTGAATATCGGAAAGGCAAAGCCATGAGCCCGACGCAAAGCCCAACACAAAACAATGCCAGTTCTAATCGCCTTCATACAGCGAACAGTACATATTTGAAACAGCATAGCGATAATCCGGTCAACTGGCAGCTCTGGGACAATGAAGCGCTCGAACTGGCACGTCTTCATGACAAGCCGATTTTGCTTTCCATCGGATATTCTGCCTGCCACTGGTGCCATGTTATGGCCCATGAATGTTTTGAGGATGAGCAAGTTGCTCAGCTGATGAACGAGCATTTCATCAATATTAAGGTGGATCGTGAAGAACGACCGGATATTGACCAGATTTATATGTCAGCCCTCACAGCCATGGGAGAACAAGGTGGCTGGCCACTGACAATTTTTCTAACGCCTCAGGGTGATGCTTTTTGGGGTGGCACATATTTTCCAAAACATGCCAATGGTCGACTGCCCGGCTTTATGGATATTCTTCAAAGCCTCGGAACTTTATGGAAAAATGACCGCGAACGGATTAACGGCAATGTAACGGCTCTTAAAACGCATCTCCAGACTGTTTTAACACCGGATGCTAAACCCGCTGAGAATGATGAAAGCGCTTTCCAACGCTATGCTGATACAATAGCCAGACGTATTGATACGACTTATGGCGGCATCAGCGGACAACCTAAATTTCCAAACTTCCCGTTCATGTCAATGCTTTGGACATCCTGGAAAATCAGCCAGCAGCAACAGCACCATGATCTTTTCATTCTCAGCACCGAGAAAATGCTCAATGGCGGCATTTATGACCACCTCGCCGGTGGCTTAGCCCGCTATAGCACTGATGCCTTCTGGCTCGTGCCGCATTTTGAAAAAATGCTTTATGATAATGGGCAGACAATCCGGCAATGCTTATGGGCATGGAGCACTACACAAAATCTATTGTTTCGGAATCGAATCGAAGAAATTATTCACTGGGTTACATCTGAAATGGCTTTACCGGATGGCGGTTTTGCCTCGGGCCTTGATGCTGATAGCGAAGATGTTGAAGGTAAATTCTATATCTGGGATCAGTCAGAAATAGAGAGCATTCTCGGCAAAGATGCTTCTGAGTTCATTGAAAAATACAATGTCAGTGCTGCAGGAAACTGGGAAGGCAGCAATATTCTTCATCGGCTGGATATGCTGAATTTCAACCAGGAAGAAGATGAAATCTTAAAGCCACTACGGACAAAACTGCTTGGCATAAGAAATCAGCGAACCAGACCCGGCCGCGATGAAAAATGCCTGACCGACTGGAATGCCTATTTCATTCGCGCTTTGGCTGAAGCTGCCCGTGTTTTTAATCGCACTGACTGGCTCGAACTGGCAAAAAGCACTTATCAAATCTTAATGCCGAAACAAGGCACAGCCGTCAGTCATGTATGGTCAAATACTGCATCTAAGCTCCCTGCCCTGTCCTCTGATTACGCCGCGCTTATCAATGCTGCCTTGTCACTTTACCAAGCTGATCCGCAGCAAAACTATATTGATGATACCAAATCATTGTTGATCTCACTCAATCAACATTATCTTGATCAGAATGGTGATTACCGGCTGACGGCTTTGGATAATGATGATGTGATTTTTTATCTTTATGGCGATCAGGATGAAGCCATTCCAAGCTCCACCAGCCAGATTATTGAAGCGTGCATGAGGCTGGCGCTTATAGGTGAGGATGATGAGCTTTTAGCAAAGGCCAACAGGCTTGCAGAGCGTGCCTTGGGGCGCGGTCAACATATGGCTTATGGACAGGCAGGAATTCTCAATGCTGCAGTCCAGCTGCTTGATCCGGTTAAACTGGCGTTGATCGTTGAGAACACAGAGGATGAATTATACCGCTGCGCATCCCGACATGCCGATCCTTGCCGTACAGATATCATTTTAAACCATCAACAAGCCTCACAGCAGCCGCAATGGGCTTCTTTCCTGTCTCTGACTGGCAAACGCTCCTGTGCCATTCTCTGTCGCAATCAAGTCTGTTTACCGCCGGTTTATAATGCGGCCGATCTGGAGAAATTACTGTAATTATAAAAACAAAAACGCCGCCCTTTTGAGGCGGCGTTTTTAATATCACCATAATAAAACAAATTACGTATTCATTGAATCGAAGAATTCAGCATTATTCTTCGTCTGTTTCAGCTTGTCGATCAGGAATTCAATTGCATCGGTTGTGCCCATTGGCGCTAGAATACGACGCAGAACAAAGATTTTCTGCAGATCCTGACGTGGTACCAGCAGATCTTCCTTACGTGTACCGGATTTGAGAATATCCATAGCAGGGAAGATGCGCTTATCAGCAACCTTACGGTCAAGCACGATTTCCGAGTTACCGGTACCCTTGAATTCTTCAAAGATAACTTCGTCCATACGCGAGCCGGTATCGATCAGCGCAGTTGCGATGATGGTCAGCGAGCCGCCTTCTTCGATATTACGGGCCGCACCGAAGAAGCGCTTCGGACGCTGTAACGCATTCGCATCCACACCACCGGTCAGAACCTTACCGGATGAAGGAATAACAGTGTTGTAAGCGCGGCCGAGACGGGTGATCGAGTCGAGCAGAATGACCACATCGCGGCCGTGCTCAACAAGGCGTTTTGCCTTTTCAATCACCATTTCAGCAACCTGAACGTGGCGGGATGCCGGCTCATCGAAGGTCGAGGATACAACTTCGCCCTTTACCGAGCGCTGCATATCGGTCACTTCTTCAGGACGCTCATCAATCAGCAAGACGATCAGGTAGCATTCCGGATGATTGGCGGTAATCGAATGCGCAATATTCTGCAGCAAAACCGTTTTACCGGTACGTGGCGGCGCCACAATCAGACCACGCTGGCCTTTACCAAGCGGTGCAACCAGATCGATCACACGGGCTGAATTGTCTTTATTGGTCGGAATATCCAGTTCCATTTTGAAACGCTCATTCGGATAGAGCGGTGTCAGATTATCAAAATGGATTTTATGACGGATCTTTTCCGGATCCTCAAAATTGATTGTATTGACTTTGAGAAGCGCGAAATAACGTTCGCCTTCTTTCGGGCTGCGTATTGGTCCTTCAACCGTATCACCGGTTTTCAGCGAAAAACGACGGATTTGCGAAGGAGAAATGTAAATATCATCCGGACCAGGCAGATAGTTGGCATTTGCGGAACGCAAGAAGCCAAAGCCGTCCGGCAATAATTCGACGACACCTTCACCGATGATTTCGACTTCCTGAGAGGCAAGGCTCTTCAGAATAGCGAACATCAGTTCCTGTTTACGCATAACACTGGCGTTTTCAACCTGCAGCTCTTCAGCGAGAGCGAGCAGATCAACAGGTGTCTTGTTCTTAAGATCTTGTAGTTTCATTTCCTGCATGGGTGCGGAACTCATATTATAAAAGATTGAAAAAAGAAAAATGCAGTTGTGCGCTCATAATGGTCATGAGGGGCATGACCGGCATCGGAAACCTGCTATTCTTGAAGGAAGGTGTCTTTCCTTAACCGGTTCCGATGATTTGAGCAAGAGCCAAGCTGCTTTGCAGCGCTATAAAAATAGTCAGACAGAGTGAAATTACGCTGTAAACGGAGCTTAAAGCGTAATTTCTTATCTTATATGGTGATCAGAACGGCTTTACGACAACCAGAATGACGATCAAAATCATCAGAACTGTCGGAATTTCATTCACAATGCGCCAATGTTTGGTTGATTTGGTGTTTTTGTCCTGAGCGAACATCCGCACGCTCTTGGAAAGATAACCATGCAAACCGGACAGCAAAACAACCAGCAAAATCTTGCCGTGCAACCAGCCGCCACGGAATTCAAAGATTTTCCATGCCAGCCACAGGCCTAAAACCCAGGTCACAATCATCGCCGGATTGATGATATAGCGCAGCAACCGGCGTTCCATGATTTTGAAAGTTTCGGATGCCTGCGATCCGGTCTTTTCCTGACTGTGATACACAAAAAGGCGAGGCAGATATAACATGCCCGCCATCCAGGCGATCACAGCAATAATATGAAAAGCTTTGATCCAGAGATAGACTGCATCAGTTGCCGCAAAAAACAGCGCATAGGCTGCAATTGCAGTGATAGCGACAGCAATCACTGCTCTCACAGCAGGATTGCCTGTATTTGTGCCGGATTTATCCATTATGCACCTGCCTGACGGATACGATTGACCATTTGAGCGACATTTTCGAGCGGCGCCTGAGGTGTAATTCCGTGACCAAGATTAAAGATCAGCGGTCCCTGCCCCAGTTTTTCGAGAATAACATCCACGCCTTCATCGAGAGCCTTACCACCGGCAACCACACGCAGCGGGTCCAGATTGCCCTGTACAGTGCCTTGTTGCTGTAATTCTTGAGCGAAGTTCAAAGGAACAGACCAGTCCAGCCCAAGAGCATTTACGCCGGTTTTGGCGCGGTAATCCCGATAGAGCATCCCTGCTCCTTTCGGAAAACCGATAATCACAGCTTCAGGATGGGTTTCGCGAACTTTTTTAACAATGCGGGCAACCGGCTTGATACAGAAATCTTCAAAGCAATCTTCATCCAGCACGCCGGACCATGAATCGAAGATCTGAACCGCATCGGCACCGTAATTAAGCTGCTCAATCAGATATTCCGCAGAAATATCTGCAAGATCAGTCAGCAGTTTAATGAAAACATCGCGGTGCTGATAGGCAAACAGACGTGCCGGTGCCTGATCCGGCGTGCCGTGACCGGCGATCATATAGGTGGCAACAGTCCACGGGGCACCGCAAAATCCGAGCAGCGTGGTTTCATTCGGCAATTGCTCGCGCAAACGGCTGACGGTTTCATAAACAGCGCTTAATTTGGCTGCTTTACCTGTAATGTCGAGATCTTTGATTTCATCAACTGTCACAGGTGTCATTAAAGGTCCCCTTCCTTCTTCAAAGCGAAGGTCACGTCCAAGAACATGAGGGATGACAAGAATATCTGAAAAGAGAATGGCTGCATCAAAGCCATAACGGCGGATAGGCTGAAGTGTCACTTCAGTTGCCAGTTCAGGATTATAGCACAGATCAAGAAAGCTTCCTGCCTGCTGTCGTGTCTGACGATATTCCGGGAGATAACGTCCTGCTTGTCTCATCATCCAGATTGGTGGTGGAAAGACGGTTTCACCTTTGAGAACGTTCAGAACTTTACGTGTCATGCGATTACCCACACCGGTTTTCCCCGGTTATCCCATAAAGAAAGTGATGATTTTTGGATTCTTATGATTCTTAGAGTCTGTTGATAACGGGGATTAAATGTTTCCCTGAGTTTTCCCACAGGCTGATCATGAAAACCGGCTGATGTGGATAAATTGCCCATCAATCTGGAAAAAGCAATGCGACCAAAAATTCATCAATAAAAACTGATACTTATTGAAAATATCATTTATGCTATCCTGTGGACAACCATTGAATGAATTCTTTCCATCTTTGAATTGCTCCTGTTACCCACAGTGTTTATTGTCACGAATATACAGTCAGGCGCGCTGTGGATGAATCCTGTTTAAATCAACAGGCAGAGAAAGACGTCTCAGAGCCGGTACTTTTTACACACAGCCATCAACAGGGATGTGAGAAATCTGTGACAAAGACTCTTTCTTACTTTCATCTTCATCTGATTTCAGATGCAACAGGAGAGACTCTCCTTGCTGCAGGCCGTGCGGCGGCCGCTCAATACAGCCATGCGCGGGCGATTGAGCATATGTATCCGCTGATCCGAACCGAGAAACAGCTGGCTAAAATTCTGGAAAACATTGATGCCGAACCAGGCATTGTTCTCTACACAGTGGTGGATCAGAAACTGGCTTTGAAAATTGATGAAGCCTGTTCACAGATGGGCATTCCGAGTGTTTCGGTGCTGGAACCGGTGCTGGCGACTTTTCAGTCTTATCTTGGTGCTCCTGCCCATCGCCGCGCCAGTGCGCAACATGTGCTGGATGCTGATTATTTCCGCCGAATTGATGCTCTGAATTTCACAATGGAACATGATGACGGGCAGTTGCCGCCTGATCTGGAAGAAGCCGACATTATTCTGATCGGTATTTCACGTACATCCAAAACGCCAACCAGCATTTATCTGGCCAATCGCGGGATCAAAACGGCTAATATTCCGTTGGTTTTAGGCATACCGCTGCCGGAAGCGCTGCTTCATGTGAAAAAGCCGCTTGTTGTCGGACTGATTGCTAGCGCCGAGCGTATTTCCCATATCCGTCAGAACCGGATGCTGGGTACATCTCCGGGGCTGGATACGGAAAGCTATACGGATCGTATTAATATTGCACAGGAACTGGCTTATGCGCGCAATATTTGCGAGCGCAATAACTGGCCGGTGATTGATGTTACGCGTCGCTCAATCGAAGAGACCGCTGCAGCTATTCTGGCTTTGCGCCCCCGTGTCAGGACAGATGATTGATCGGTATTTTTTCACTGTGCTGTGCGGTGAAATATCTGATATTCTTCAGAGAAGTATTTTGAGCTGCGTATATGGCAGTGATCTTTTTGATATTTGAACGGAGTTTTCAATATGGCACTGCCTTTGATCCTTGCTTCTCAAAGCCCTTTTCGTGCAGCACTTTTAAAAAATGCGGGTATTCAGTTTACATCGCAGAAAGCTAATATTGATGAGCGCGCGGTGGAGGCACCGCTATATGAAACCGGTGCAACGCCGGAAGACGTGGCGCTGATCCTTGCAGAAACCAAAGCGGAAGAAGTGAGCGAACGTTTTCCGCATGCACTGATTATCGGTTGTGATCAGACATTGTCGCTTGGCAATGAAATTTTTCACAAACCTGCGGATATGGACGGCGCACGCCGCCATCTTCTGGCTTTGTCGGGTAAAACTCATCAGTTGAACAGCGCGGTGGTGCTGGTTCAGAACGGCCAGACCGTATGGCGTCATGTTTCGGTGGCTTATATGACTATGCGTCATCTGGAACCGGGCTTTATCGGTCGTCATCTGGCGCGTGTCGGCGATATTGCGCTTTCCAGTGTGGGTGCTTATCAGGTTGAGGGTGAAGGTATCCAGCTTTTCGACAAAATTGACGGTGATTATTTCACCATTGTCGGTTTACCATTGCTGCCTTTGCTGAAAGAATTGCGTGCCAGAGGAATTATTGATGGCTGAGAAGAAACAGGCTTTTGTAACCGGTTTTCCGATTAAACATTCGCGCTCACCTTTAATCCACAATTACTGGCTGCAACGCTATGGTTTGAGCGGTTCTTACAAGGCAATTGAAAACAGCCCCGAGAACTTTCCGCATTTTGTTAAAACCCTTGCAGAACAAGGCTTACGCGGCGGGAATGTGACCATTCCGCATAAGGAAACGGCCTTTGCATTATGTGAAAAACGTGATGCGGCAGCGGAGGCCATCGGGGCTGTGAATACCCTGTGGATAGATGCGGAAAATACGCTCAACGGCGGCAATACGGACGCCTATGGTTTTGCTGCTAATCTTGATGCGCAATTGCCGGATTGGGACAAAAGCGGCCAAACTGCTTTAATGCTGGGTGCCGGTGGTGCCAGTCGCGCTGTTCTCTATGCTTTGCTGAACCGTGGTTTTGAGAAGATTATTGTGGTGAACCGCACTGTTGAGCGGGCGCAGGTTCTGGCCGGTCATTTTGGCTCAAAAATTGAAGCTGCCGGCTGGGATAAGGCACAGGGCTTTGTCAGCTCTGCCGATGTGATTGTGAATACAACGTCACTGGGTATGAGCGGTCACGGTGAGGTAGAAGCTTTTCCGCTTGATTTCTCTGCAGCCAAAGCCGGTGCGGTTGCAACGGATATTGTCTATATACCTTTGGAAACACCGTTTTTATATCAGGCGCGTCAGGCTGGTTTACGCTGTGTGGACGGCCTTGGCATGTTGCTGCATCAGGCCGTGCCGGGCTTTGAACATTGGTTTGGTGTGCGTCCTGAGGTGACAGATGAGTTACGCCAGATCATATTGGATGATGTTCAAAAACCTTGATAGGCAGACTTATGATCAAGCTGGGACTGACCGGTTCAATCGGCATGGGAAAATCCACAACCGCACAGATTTTTGCGGATAAAGGTGTGCCGGTTTATGATGCCGATGCGGTCGTACATCAGCTTTATCAGTCTGAAGCCGTGCCGCTGATTGCGGAAGCTTTTCCGGAAGCTGTTATTGACGGACAAGTTGATCGTAAAATTCTGTCGGCCAGTGTTCTGGGCAAGCCGGAGCAGCTAAAAAAGCTTGAGAACATTGTTCATCCGCTTGTCCATGCAAAAGAACAGCAGTTTTTGCGCGATGCTGAGGCCAAAGGTGCCAAACTGGTGGTTCTGGATATTCCGCTGCTGTTTGAAACCGGCGGAACGAACCGTGTGGATCAAATCCTTGTGGTTAGTGCGCCTTATGAAATGCAACGGGAAAGGGTGCTTTCCCGTGAGAATATGACAGAAGAGAAATTTCAGTCTATTTTGGCACGTCAGATGCCGGATGCTGAAAAACGCGCAAAAGCCGATTTTATTGTTGATACGGGGCAGGATAAAGAATTTGCCCGTCAGCAGGTTTCAGAGATTTTAGAAAAGCTGCTAAACCCAGCTGCATAAGCAATTTACAGGACGAACTATGCGCGAGATTGTTTTCGATACGGAAACCACCGGCCTTGAGAAAAATGAAGACCGGGTGATTGAAATCGGCTGTATCGAGATGGTGAATAAATTCATCACCGGAAAAACATTCCATATCTATATCAATCCGCAGGGCAAAAAGGTCCATCCGGATGCATTGGCTGTACACGGTATTACCGATGAAAGCCTGCTGGATAAGCCGACTTTTCCTGAAATTGCGGATGAATTTCTGACCTTTATCGAAGGCGCTAAGCTGGTCGCGCATAATGCAATGTTCGATATCGGCTTTCTGAATGCCGAGCTGGAGCGCATTAACCGGACACCGATTTCTACCGATGTAGTGATTGATACACTGGCTTTGGCGCGACGCAAGCATCCTATGGGGCCAAACACGCTGGATGCACTGTGTAAGCGCTATGGCGTCGATAATGCGCATCGTAAATTGCATGGCGCGTTGCTTGATACGGAATTGCTGGCAGAAGTTTATATTGAGCTGCTCGGCGGCCGTCAGACATCTTTGGGTTTGAGCGTACAATCTGCCAATGAAGACAAGAACGGAAATGAACCTGTTGCCGAGATTGTTCTGAAAGCGCGTCCTCAGCCCCTGCCCTCACGCCTGACTGCGGATGATCTTGCTGCGCATCAGAAGCTCATTGATAAAATGGGCGATAAAGCAATCTGGAAAAAATATCTGAATTGATTACTGTTCGAAAATAAAAAAGCCGCTGTGTCTGAGACGCAGCGGCTTTTTAAAAACTCTTCAGATAGCTTAGTTTTTAACCTGAGCTTTTGCCTGTTCTTCAGCCATACGCTGCTGGAACATGGTGGCGAAATCGATCGGGTCGATCATTAGTGGCGGGAAGCCGCCATTGCGTGTTGCATCAGCAATGATCTGACGGGCAAACGGGAACAGCAGACGCGGGCATTCGATGAACAGGATCGGCAGCATATGCTCCTGCGGAATGTTCTGAATACGGAAAACACCGCCATAAACCAGCTCTGTGCTGAACAGAACTTCTTTGCCTTCACCGGCCTGTGCGGTCAGGGTCAGAACAACGTCAAAATCACCCTCGGCGATCGGATTTGCGTTCACATTAACATTGATGCTGATGTTTGGCGCATTTTCACGCGGACGCAGGGAAAGCGGTGCATTCGGGCTTTCAAAGGAAAAATCCTTGATATACTGAGCCAGAATGTTGAGGGATGGCTGTGCACTACCGTTACCGTTCTGTGCTTCGTTTGGCGTCTCTGCCATTATCATATACCTTTTTGTTAACGATGATCGACAGACCGTCGAACAGTATGACAACACATGATTTGTGCTGTAACACTTTGAAAGCTTATACAATTTTATTGTAAAACAAACTTCGTAAGAAGCAATTGAACCATAAAATTGAACCCCTGATTTCAGAAAACAATGGCTGTTGCAAAAGCAATCCGAAACATGTGTCTTTTGGCTAGCATATGTACCTTTTACAGGCAATAACGCGGCGCATTATTTGATAATACTAAAAAGACAGGCGTAAAAACGCAGTACCGGCAATAAATTATGCTGCTCTGCGCTTTTCAAGCTGCATATTCATTTTCTGTTGTCTTCAATCTCTTTCGGATCTGTGTTCCATGGAGAGTTCTTACTCTTTTTATCCTCATCCGATGAACTGGAATAATCCTCAGGGTCGAGATCAATAATATCGTCATCCTGTGGCGTATGTCTTTGTCCGTAAGGCTGGTAGCCGGCACTGCCTGTTTGAAAATTTGTCGCCATCACCACACGGTTGCGCAAAAAACGGTTCCAGATCAGATCGCGTATAAACGGAATAAACAGCAAAAGTCCGATAATATCGGTCAAAAATCCCGGAATAATCAGCAAAATACCGGCAAAAATCAGCAAAGTTCCGTGAATGATTTCACGTTGCGGCGCGCGCCCTGCGGCAGTTTCTGCTTTCATCTGGTTAAGCAGGCTCAGTCCCTGACGGCGTAATAATGCAAAACCCAGAACCGCACTGAGGATAATCAAACCAAGCGTTGCCAGCACACCGATTTCTGAACCGACAATGACAAAACCGGCAATCTCTATAAATGGCAGGGCTAAAAACAGCAGCAGGCTGATCGGACCAAGCATTTTTGTCACGGGTGATTGACCTCTTGATACTGGAGCGGCACGGGCGGATTTTACCGTAAATATGCCGGATTATGAGTTTAAACAGGATATACAGATAAGAATGCCGGTTTGGCATTTGAATGCCGGAATGTGGTGAACTATATATTTTTTTAAAACATAGCGTTTTTATGGTATCTTTTAGCAGATTTATGGCTGATGACGGCGTCTCTGAAGGCTTTTGCGATATAAATATCAGGCTTGATAAAGCATATTCTGAATATGATCTGTAAAAAAGATATTGTATAATTTATCAGTACAGGCAAAACCTGAGACTGAATAGCTGGAGCGTATCCCGAAAAGTGAGAACCGGTTTTCGGAACAAGATACGCGTAAAAGCAAAATACTAGAGCATTTACAAGGATTCAATTTAAACTGGAAATGCTATAGATGTTCATTGTGAGTTCCGGCAGATCACTGCGGAGATAATTGGCGAGCGGTATGAATTTTTTCAGTTTTGGCACATTCTTTTTCTTCATTGTTGCAGTGATTATTTTCCTGCAATTGCGCAGTGTATTGGGCAAGCGCACAGGTAATGAACGGCCGCCTTTTGACCCTTATACAACGCGTCAGGATGATACTGCCACTCTTTCGCAGCAGAAAGATAATGTTGTTTCGCTGCCGCAACGCCAGACAATTGAAAATCAGGCAAAAGATTTTACAACAATCGATGCAATGGCGCCGGAAGGCTCAGAGCTGAACAACGGCCTGCGCAATATTCGCGCGCAGGATGCCGGTTTTGATCCGAAAGAATTCCTCAACGGTGCCAAAATGGCCTATGAGATGATTGTATTGTCCTTTGCCGACGGCGATCGCAAAACTTTGAAAAACTTGCTTTCTAAAGATGTTTATGAAGGTTTTGATGCTGCGATTAAAGAGCGCGAAACCCGTGGTGAAAAAGTGAATTCCACCTTTGTCGGCATCAATCAGGCGAAAATTGTTGCGGCTGATATGAAGGGCAAAGATGCACAGGTTACTGTACGTATTGTCAGCGAGATGATCTCTGCGACACAGGACAAACAGGGCAATATTATCGACGGCGATCTGGAAACAGTTGCGGAAATCCGCGATGTCTGGACTTTTGCCCGCAATACTGCAAACCGTGATCCGAACTGGAAACTGGTTGCAACGGAAGCTGAAGATTAAAGCATTTCCAGCAAAATCGGGAGCCGGTGTTGCGTCAGGAAATGCGTAAAAACAAAGAGATAGAGCATTTCCTCTGATTATACAAAAACTGGAAATGCTCTATCTTTGCTGCTGAAACAGCATCGGTAATTGTCAGACCTTCAAATATTTTGAGGAGCAGTGTTATGTCAGATCTGTCTGCTGCGCACTGCTCCACTGAGCTTTTCAATTTCACAGATTGTGCGGGCTGGGCAGAAGATGATCACGCTGCAGCCTTTTATGCTTTTTTGAAATCCGCCATCTATGCCGAAACACATCTTTATAAGAGCGGCAGTCTCGGCCCGCAATTTGAAGACCTTCTACCTGTTTTCACGCAAGCCCGTTCATTGGCGGCGAGACAACAAATTGACCGGCAGGCAGCGCGTGCATTCTTTGAGAGCTGCTTTTATCCCGTTAAAATCATTCCCCATGACCGGAAAGACGGCTTTGTAACCGGTTTTTACGAGCCGGAAATTACTGCTTCCCGTGTAAAAACTGCACAATATTCGGTGCCGTTTTATAGAAAACCGCCAGATCTCATCAAGCTGGATGCGGATAACCGTCCGAAAAATTTGCCTGAGGACATGGCGTTTGGCCGGTTTGATCGTGAGCAGATTAGCGAATATTTTGACCGGCAGGCGATTGATCAGGGTGCGCTGGCAGATCAGGGGCTGGAAATTGCCTATGTAGTCGATAGAGTGGATGCCTATTTCGCCCATGTACAAGGCGCTGTGCGCCTGAATTTTGACGATGGCAGTCAGATGCGTCTGACCTATGCGGCTAAGTCAGGCCACGCTTTTACCGGTGCAGGACGGGTTCTGATTGATAAAGGTGAACTGGAACCTGCAAAGGTCACTATGCAGTCGATCCGGCAATGGCTGGCAAAGCACCCTGCCCGAGTTGATGAAATTCTGTGGCATAACCGGTCTTATATTTTCTTCCGCGAAGCACCGGTGGATGATCCTTTATCCGGGCCGGTGGCGGCTGCCAAAGTACCCCTCACGGCACAAAGATCGCTGGCAGTGGATCGTAAATATCATTGCTTTGGTACGCCGTTTTTCATAAACACACATAAGAATTTAGAAAATGGCGAGGTTTTTCGTCATTTGATGATTGCTCAGGATACCGGATCAGCCATTCTTGGCCCTGCCCGCGGCGATCTGTTTTTCGGTTCCGGCGATGCGGCTGGCGAGCTTGCCGGCGGAATACGCCATGATGCTGATTTTATAATGCTGGTTCCCCGAAAAACTATGGCAGATTAGCAGTATGAAACACACAAAGAATAAGCGCTCTGCCACGCGTATTTCGGATAAAAATACCATGAAAATACCAAAAAACCCGAAAGCAGAACCCGATCAGGCTGAAGCTTTATCAAAACAAAATTCTGGCTTTCTCAAAAACGAGGACCGTATTCTCTGGGAAACAGTTGCACGCACTACCCGTCCTTTGCGTCCGGTTAAACCACGACAGGCCTTTGTGATCGAGGATATGCATCTGTGGGATATTGAGAATGGCATTAATATTCCGCAGCGTGTGGAGGCTGAACCGGTTAAAGCTTCTGTTGCCAAGGCAGCCGGTGAAACATCCCTGCAAACCCGTAAAAAGCAGGAGACGATTACCAATCCGCTTCACGATATCGACCGACCGACCATTCGCAAGATTGCCAAAGGTCGGGTTGAAATTCAGGCACGGATTGATCTGCATGGCATGCGCCAGCACGAAGCGCATGATCTGCTATATGGGTTCCTCTCAGATGCCTGGCACAGAGGCCTGCGCTTTGTCTTGGTGATTACCGGTAAAGGCACATCCATGGGCAGTGACGGCGTGTTAAAACAGGCCGTGCCGCATTGGTTCTCCACCCCCCTCTTTCGTCTCTATGTGAGCGCCTATGAGGATGCTGTACGCCATCACGGCGGACAAGGTGCTCTCTATGTCAGGCTGCGCAAAACTCCGGCTGAGAAACTCGCAGAGCGCCAGTCCTTCCCGTCAGGAAAGCGGACACTATCATGACACCATTTGGGCAGCGTTTACGGCAATTGCGTGAGGAGCGCGGTGTCAGCCAGAAGGAAATGGCTGCAGCTATTCGTGTGTCAGCTGCCTATCTTTCAGCGCTTGAGCACGGACGCCGTGGCCAGCCGACATGGGATTTGCTGCAAAGAATGATCGGTTATCTGAATATTATCTGGGATGAGGCAGAGGAATTGCAAAATCTGGCAATGATCTCTCATCCGCGTGTAACAATCGACACTTCAGGTCTGTCGCCGGAAGCTACAGAATTAGCAAATCTCTTGGCTAATCATATCCGCATTCTGGACAGGAATATGATTGAAAGTCTCAGCACGACGCTGCGGCTGGCTCATAAAAAACACCGCAGCCTGCGTTAGAGCATTTCACAGTCAAGTTGGATCAACTTGACGTCCGTGATAATGCGACCAAATAAAAAATCTAGAGCGAGCGCTGTGATCCAATCTGAACGTAAACAGCTCTAGAGCATGTCGCGGAAAAGTGGGCACCGGTTTTCCGATAACGACATGCGTAAAAACAAGGAAACAGAGCGTGCGCAGTGGATACAATTAAACGCGCACGCTCTGAAACCTCAATTTAAAATAATGATCGCAGATCATCCATTTTGGAATTAACCAGCCAGCCATAGTAGTTTTCCTGCGGCAATTGCTTGTTTTGTTTGCCTGCATTGATGGCAGCCAGAGCACGGGCGCGGCTGTCTGCTCCGCCGGTATTATACAGAGTTGCGGTAATGCCCGGATTTTTCGAAATATCGAAATCGGCATATTTATTATAGGCGGTGATGGAGTGTTTGATCGTTGCCGCCATGTAGGCAAGGCTCAGATCAGGATCCATAATGGTTTTATAGACCTGTGTGCCATTCTCTGCATTAAGCTTTGGCAAGCCGGAAACGCGATTGACCATATCTGACATTTGCAGCGCGGTCAGCGGGCTGATCTGACCAAGACCAAAGGTCTGTCCGGCATAGAAAGGCTGAAAGAACACGGCAGCAAAACGGTTATTCGGATAGGATTTGCCGTCGACGGTCTTACCGCGGAATTGTGTATCCCAGATATTTTCACGGCAGGTCCACAGGGAATAGCTGTCGGACAGGCCGGAGCATTTTGCAAATTCCGGGCGCTTGATAAAATCGCCGACAGCTTCGCCTTTATACTCAAAGCTGACCCCCTGTTTCACATAGGAAATGGCTTTGACATAATAGGTCTGCAACTGATCATAGGCATCAACATTATAGGTATGCTCGCCAATGATCGCACCGGCAATATGGACCGGATCGATATTATAGGCGGCGGCTGTTGATTTGATTTTTGAACGCAGATTACGGTCGGTTTTCAGAAGCGTATAAATCTTCTGATATTTCGCTTCATAGGTCGTATTCAGTTTTTTTGTACGCTTAGCAGAAGCACCCGGAATTTGCGGCTGTTCCGCATTACGATTGCCTGCCGGCACAACTGTTGCTGCCTGTGCTGCAGAGAAGAGTGTAAGTGCAAAAAAACCTGTTCCGGCAGCAATTGCTATCCGTTTAAAATTGTTGCCGAGGTTCATAGGTATTTTTGCTCCGTTCGCATTTGCTTGTCCTGCTGAATGGGAATTTCAGGAAAGCACGGCATTTTAACTTCGGCAGAAAATATGAAACCCTCGCGCACAAGTCGAGAGGGTTTCAAAAACTTAACTGCATATGATGTGTGAATGTCACACAATGCTTATGCTAAACATATTCCCGCATTACAGGATGAAGCGTGACAGGTCGATATTCTTGGCCAGATCACCGATGCTGTTGCGCACATAAGCTGCATCAACGGTAAAGACAGAGCCGCTTTTATCCGGCGCGTTGAATGAAATATCATCCAGCACTTTTTCCATCACTGTCTGCAGGCGACGCGCACCGATATTCTCAATAGTGGAATTGAGATCAACGGCAATATCAGCAAGCGCATCAATTGCGTCATCAGTGATTTCCAGTGTCACTTCTTCTGTGGCCATAAGCGCCACATATTGTTTCAGCAGACTGACTTCGGTTTCCGTCAGGATCGAGCGGAAATCTTCGCGTGTCAGGGCATTAAGCTCAACACGGATCGGCAGACGACCCTGCAACTCCGGCAAGAGATCCGATGGCTTGGCCACATGGAACGCACCAGAGGCGATAAACAGGATATGGTCGGTTTTAACCGGTCCGTATTTGGTTGCAACGGTTGTACCTTCGACGAGCGGCAGCAAATCGCGCTGCACGCCCTCGCGGGAAACCCCTGCCCCTGTGCCGCCTTCACGCGATGCGATCTTGTCGATCTCATCAAGAAAAACAATACCATCGTTCTGAGTTGCTTCCAGCGCTTCCTGTGTCACCTGATCCTGATCCAGCAGCTTGTCGGATTCGTCATTGATCAGCAGCGCATAGGATTCTTTGACACTCGTTTTGCGCGGCTTTGTACGACCACCCATCGCTTTACCAAGCATATCGCTCAAATTGATCATACCGATATTGGCACCCGGCATACCCGGAATTTCAAAGCCCGGCATACCCGAGCTGGTATCGGCAATTTCAATCTCGATCTCTTTGTCGTCGAGTTCGCCTTCACGCAGTTTTTTGCGGAAACTGTCGCGGGTTGCGGGGCTGGCTGTTTTGCCGACCAGTGCATCCAGCACGCGCTCTTCCGCATTGATATGGGCTTTGGCTTTCACTTCTTCGCGTTTTTTCTCGCGAACAAGACCAATGGCGATTTCCACAAGATCACGGATGATCTGTTCCACATCGCGGCCGACATAGCCGACTTCGGTGAATTTGGTTGCCTCAACCTTGATGAAAGGTGCGCCGGCCAGTTTGGCAAGACGGCGTGAAATCTCTGTTTTACCGACGCCGGTAGGCCCGATCATCAGAATATTCTTCGGCATCACTTCTTCGCGCATCTGGCCTTGCAGCTGCTGACGGCGCCAGCGGTTACGCAAAGCAATGGCAACAGCGCGTTTGGCAGCATTCTGACCGATAATGAAACGATCAAGCTCAGAGACGATTTCACGGGGAGAAAATGTGGTCATATTTATCAGGATCCGCTTTGCCACTGCCGGATGAAGTCGAACGGATGCAGCAGCATGATAACATTAAGAATGAGGTTGTCTCGAATAACGATAAGGGCAAGAATTTCGAAAAACACTGCCGTGGCGACTATCACCCATATAGGAAGCCGGGCTGCCAGAAAAAAGCCCAGCACCATGGAGAGCGTATCGAATACGGAATTGAGGATACTGTCGCCGAAATAATCTACGGAAGATGTATTGGCACGGTAACGATCAATAATGAAATTCGAATTCTCCACCAGCTCCCAGCCGATTTCTAATCCAAGCGCCAGCAGCAATCGCACATGCAGCGGTGCTTTTGGTGCAATCAGCCAGAACAATCCGTAAAAAAGAAACCCGTGAATGATGTGGGACAGCGTATACCAGTCAAAGAATTGCTGGGAGTTTTCATTGCTGTTCACTTCATTTACGAAGAGACGGATTGTTCCGCATTCACAAACCGGTACACGACCCATCATATAAAGGATAACCGCCTGTATGGCTGTTGTTATCCCGATGATGAGCAGGATTTTACCCCATGGCCACGATGAGCCGGTTGCTTTGGATGAAACTGGTGATGCGTTCACAATATACCTTTTGCGAAAAACAGAATTAAATTTAGTTTTCGCATAATTGGCAGCTTCTTACGCGCAATCAAGACTTTCTACGGTGAAATTGCTGTTTGTGTAGACACAAATTTCAGCGGCAATGGTCATTGCTTTACGGGCAATGGTTTCCGCATCCATATCTGTGTCAATCAATGCACGTGCTGCTGACAGGGCATAATTGCCGCCGGAACCGATGGCCATGACGCCGTTTTCCGGTTCCAGAACGTCACCAAGACCGGTAATCGCCAGCGTGATGTTTTTGTCAGCAACAAGCATCATCGCTTCCAGCTTGCGCAAATAGCGGTCTGTACGCCAGTCTTTGGCCAGTTCTACGGATGCGCGCATCAGCTGATCCGGATATTGTTCCAGCTTGGCTTCCAGTCGCTCAAGCAGGGTGAAAGCATCGGCTGTCGCACCGGCAAAACCGGTAATCACGCTGCCACCCTTGCCGATACGGCGCACTTTGCGGGCATTGCCCTTCATAATGGTCTGACCGAGGGACACCTGTCCGTCACCGGCGATCACCACTTTGTTGCCCTTGCGCACGGTAACAATGGTGGTGCCGTAAATTGTATTCGGATTATGTTCAATCATTTGCGCAACTCCGCTGATTGGTATTCATCAAATCGATCTGCTGTATTTATGTTCTCATACGTAAATTACAACGCACAATAATACACCCTGTATGATCAAAGCATTTGGCAAAACTCAAGCACTGTACAGAGCATTTGTAATTATTAGAATTTTTGGAAATGCTCTGCTTGTTAGAATTAAAGCACATCTTACCCGAAAACCGCTTCACACTTTTCGGGATGTGCTCTAGAACAAGGCCGGAGAAGAACAAGATCGGGTTATCAATATGAGCAATCAGCGTACAGCAAAAGTCAGCCGCAGCACCAAAGAAACCAGCATCGAAGCTGAAGTCTTTCTGGATGGTACGGGCCGTTTCGATATTTCGACCGGCGTTGGCTTTTTCGATCATATGCTGGAGCAATTATCGCGACATTCGCTGATTGATATGAAAATCACCACGAAGGGCGATACACATATTGATGACCATCATACGGTTGAAGATACCGGTATTGCGATCGGTAAAGCCATTGCGGAAGCCTTGGGTGAACGCCGCGGCATCGTGCGCTATGCCTCGATAGATCTCGCTATGGACGAGACACTGACCTCTGCGGCGCTGGATGTATCCGGTCGTCCGTTTCTGGTGTGGAATGTGGCATTCAATGCACCGAAAATCGGCACATTCGATACAGAACTGGTGCGGGAATTCTTTCAGGCGCTGGCGCAGAATGCGGGCATTACCCTGCATGTGAATATGCGCTATGGTATCAATAATCATCATATTGCCGAGACTTGTTTCAAGGCTGTGGCGCGCGCATTGCGTATGGCGATTGAAACCGATCCGCGGCAGAAAGATGCCATTCCTTCGACAAAAGGTACGCTGAAAGGCTGATTATGGCCAGCTATATCGTTCTGGAACCAACGGATGCAGTGAAACTGAAACCGGTTAAAGCTGTCAGCGGTGATCATACGATTTTTGTGCGCGATGAGTTTACTGTCTTTGCACTGATCCTGCCGTTTCTCTGGCTGCTGACACATCGGCTGTGGTGGCATGCGCTGATGGTTGCCTTGATCGGCTGGGGGGCGTTCAGTGTTTTAGGCTCGTATCTTTCCTCGGCTTTTGTCGTTTCCGGCCTGTCGCTTTTGCTGTCGCTGTTTGTTGCGCTGGAAGGGCGTAACTGGTATCTCACGGCTCTCCGGCGCAAGGGTTATGAGGAGGTGGCACTGATCAGCGCCAATGACCTGAGTGATGCGGAAACTCTTTATTTTTATGGTGCCTCAAAACCTGCGGAAAAAGCGGAGCCTGTCTCTGTGCCTTCTGATCATCAGGCTATGTCGGGCACAATAACCGGTCGTACGGTTCCTGCAGCAGCAGACGGCGCTATGATTGGTCTGGTTGAATATCACGGAAGGTCGTGACATGCGTGTTGCCATTATTGATTATGGTTCCGGAAATCTCAAATCGGTAGCCAAGGCTTTTGAACGTGCGGTATCGGATATGGGCGGTCCCATTCATGTGGACGTGACCAGTGATGCCAAAACTGTGCTGGCCGCAGATCATATTGTGCTGCCGGGTGTCGGTGCCTATGCCGATTGCCGCCGCGGACTGGATGCCGTTGCCGGTATGGTTGATGCGCTGGATGAGGCTGTGCAGCATAAAGCGCGGCCGTTTCTCGGCGTTTGCGTTGGAATGCAGCTGCTTTCAACGCGCGGTTTGGAAAAAAGCACAACCAATGGTCTGAACTGGATTGAAGGCGATGTGCGCGAGATGAAACCGTCTGATCCGGCTTTGAAAATCCCGCAGATCGGCTGGAATACGATTGAGCTCAAGCATGCTCATCCGGTTTTCAATGATGTTGCGACCGGGGAGCATGGTTTGCATGCCTATTTCGTGCATTCCTATATGTTTGATGTGAAAAACAGCGCTGATGTGCTGGCAACCACCAGTTATGGCGGATCAGTCACGGCGGCAATTGCACGCGATAATATTGTCGGGACGCAGTTCCATCCGGAAAAAAGCCAGCGTCTCGGCCTTAAACTCATTACTAATTTCCTGAAGTGGAAGCCATGATACTTTTTCCGGCAATTGACCTGAAAGACGGTGAATGCGTTCGCCTGAAACTGGGTGATATGAACCAGTCCACGGTTTATAACACTGATCCTGCAGATCAGGCGAAAGCCTTTGAAGATCAGGGATTTGAGTGGCTCCATGTGGTTGATCTGAACGGCGCTTTTGCCGGTTCCAGTGTCAATGGTGCAGCGGTTGAGGCTATTCTCAAAGCAACCAAAAATCCGGTGCAGCTCGGCGGCGGCATCCGCACGCTGGAGCATATTGAGGCATGGCTTTCCAAGGGGCTTTCCCGTGTCATTCTCGGCACCGTTGCCGTGCGTGATCCGCAGCTGGTGATTGAAGCCTGTAAAGAATTTCCGGGCAAAGTCGCCGTTGGTATTGATGCCAAAGGCGGCAAGGTTGCGGTTGAGGGCTGGGCAGAGGCTTCAGAACTCGGCGTGATTGAACTGGCGCAGAAATTTGAAGGGGCAGGGGTCGCAGCGATTATCTATACGGATATTGACCGCGACGGTATTCTGGCGGGCATCAACTGGCCTTCAACTCTGGGCTTGGCAGAAGCCGTGTCTATTCCGGTAATTGCTTCCGGCGGTCTTGCCTCGATGGATGATATTCATCGTATGACGCAAGCCGACGCCCGCAAGCTAGAAGGTGCGATTTCCGGTCGTGCGCTTTATGATGGCCGCATTGATCCGGCTGAAGCGCTGGCATTGTTACGTGCCGCTAGGGAGGCCGCGCAATGACTTTGAAAGCACGGGTTATTCCTTGTCTGGACGTTAAAGACGGGTGCGTCCGCCTGCCCGCAGCGCAGCGAGGACAGACAAACTTTAAAAAGACGCGCCGGACCGGAGGCGAAAATGCTTAAAGCACGGGTTATTCCATGTCTCGATGTAAAAGACGGGCGCGTCGTCAAGGGTGTCAACTTTGTTGATCTGATTGATGCCGGAGATCCGGTCGAAGCTGCAAAAGCCTATGATGCAGCGGGCGCTGACGAATTATGCTTTCTCGATATTACTGCATCCTCCGACAATCGTGAGACGATTTTCGATGTGATCGCGCGTACCGCTGAGCAATGTTTCATGCCGCTGACGGTCGGTGGTGGTGTACGTGCAGTTGCTGATATCCGCAAACTCTTGCTGGCCGGTGCTGACAAAGTTTCAATCAATACTGCTGCGGTACAAAATCCTGATCTGATCGCAGAAGCGGCCGATAAATTCGGCAATCAATGCATTGTTGTGGCCGTTGATGCCAAGAAAGTATCGGGAGCAGGAGAAGCAGATCGCTGGGAGATTTTCACCCATGGCGGCCGCAATGCAACGGGTCTGGATGCGATTGAATTTGCCCGCACAATGGTTGATCGCGGAGCAGGGGAAATCCTGCTGACCTCGATGGATCGTGACGGCACTAAAGTTGGTTATGATCTGGCGCTGACCCGCGCGGTGGCAGATGCTGTGAGTGTTCCGGTGATTGCCTCGGGTGGTGTCGGCTCGCTGGATGATCTGATGGCTGGTGTAAAGGAAGGCCATGCCAGCGCGGTATTGGCAGCGTCTATTTTCCATTTTGGTACTTACACAATTGAAGAAGCCAAACGCTATATGGCAAGCCACGGTATTGCTATGCGTCTGGATGATGTTCAGAGTTACAGCGGTTCCAGTTAAGACTGAATCGTTGGAATCGCTGTAACTATTTGTTTTTACGCATTATCCGACGCAAAACCGGTTCCCACTTTTGCTGGAAATGCTATAAATATTCAGAGGTTTTTCAAACTGAAAACCTCTGTTTCTTTGGTAAAATTAAGTTGTTTTATGCAATGAGGGGTGCTTTTCATCCCTCATTTGCTTTAAAGACCACAGGCATTGCTGTGCGGGATTCTTATCACGCATTCCATAAATTGCACTGAAACGGGAGTGCAGCATGACAAATTTCACCCTTGCTGAGCTTGAGCAGATTGTTGCAAAACGCGCTGCTGCCACAGACGGTTCATCTTATACGGCCTCACTGATTGCCAAAGGTCAGCATAAGGCAGCCCAGAAACTGGGTGAAGAAGCGGTTGAAACTGTTATTGCGGCGATGATGCAGGATGAAAAAGCTGTTATCTCGGAGAGTGCCGATCTGCTCTATCATTTGATGGTGGTGTGGAAAATTGCAGGTGTCTCTCTGGAATCGGTGATGCAGGAACTGGACAATCGCACGTCTCAGACCGGCCTTCAGGAAAAAGCTGCGCGAAAACCGGAATAACCGGAAGCCTTCATTCGCAATCCAGTCTATTCAGAGATCGAAATGCACTCCATGGATCTTTTTAAAAAGAAGCATTACTCGCCTTATCAGGTTTTTACCGCTGCGGAATGGGCAGAGTTTCGTGCCGATACGCCGCTGACCTTGACGCTGGATGAAGTAAAGCGCCTGCGCTCGCTGAACGATCCGGTGGATCTGGATGAAGTGCGTCGGATTTATCTGGCTTTGTCGCGTCTGCTGTCGACACATGTCGAAGCGCTGCAATCGCTCTACAAGCAGCGCAAACAGTTTCTGATGAAGGATGATACGGTCAAAACACCGTTTATCATTGGGATTGCCGGTTCTGTTGCCGTTGGAAAATCGACCACAGCGCGTATTCTGAAGGAATTGCTGAGCCGCTGGCCGTCTAGCCCTAAAGTCGAGCTGGTAACGACAGACGGCTTTCTCTATCCCAATGAAGTGCTGCGTGCCGAAGGCCGGATGGAGCGTAAAGGTTTTCCTGACAGTTATGATGCCGGTGCTATTTTGAATTTCCTGTCTTCGATGAAGGCTGGCATGAGCCATGTTCAGGCGCCTGTCTATTCGCATCTGACTTATGACGTTGTTGCCGGTAAGCATGTGACCATTGACCGGCCGGACATTCTGATTTTCGAAGGCATTAATGTGTTGCAGGTGCGTGATCTGCCGGCAGACGGCAAAGCCGTGCCGTTTGTCTCGGATTTCTTTGATTTCTCGATTTATATCGATGCCGATCCGGTGCTGATCCACAAATGGTATATTAACCGCTTCATGAAACTGCGTGAAACGGCGTTCCGTGATCCGCAGAGTTTCTTCCATCGCTATTCGCAATTATCGGAAGAGGCAGCATTGTCGATTGCCGAAGGGCTGTGGACGAATATCAATCTCAAAAACCTGTTTGAGAATATTCTGCCGACACGACCACGCGCCGATCTGATCCTGCGTAAAGGCGAAAATCATATGATTGAAGAAGTCGCTCTGCGCAAAATCTGAGTTTCAGCTAAGGAAAAAGCCCCGCTGCAGATAACAGGCGGGGCTTTTTTATTGAGAACTATTATTTTATGCCAGTGGCGGAATGCGCAGAACCTGACCCGGATAGATTTTGTCCGGTGAGGTCAGCATTGGCTTATTGGCTTCAAAGATTTTCGGGTTTTTATCGCCGTGGCCTTTGCCATACTGGGCTTCAGCGATTTTCCAGAGATTGTCGCCCTTTTTCACTGTGTAGAAAACTGGTGCTGCACCTTCAGCAGCGCCGTCAACTTTCAGTTCTGAAGCTTCCACTTTGGAAACACCGAGGGAGTTACCGACAGCAATAATCGCTTTTTCAAAAGCGGACTGATCTTTGACATTGCCGGACAGTACAGCCTTGTCCCCCTGCACAGAAACCTGCACATCGCCGGTGCCGAGATTATGGGAATCCAGTTCTTTTTTCAGATCTTCTGCTTTCGGTTCGTCGTCACCAAAGCCAAGTTTGGTACCAACCGATTTCACAAAATCAAATATGCCCATTCCGTTTCTCCTTTGAGTGTCAGATATCATCCGCTTAAAGAATATAGGCAGATATATGGATTAAGAAAGACGGTTGTTTAAAATAACAGGGTTTGAGCAATATTAGAGCGCTCTAACATTTTTTAAACCAGAGTATAATGTTACCTTAAGCTGATCCAGATTTAAGGAACTATGCTCTAGTCGTTATTGACGCGCTGGCGCATTTTCTTGACATCAGAACGACCGGATTTGGCTTTCAGGCGCCGTTCAACAGACCCTTTGGTCGGTTTGGTCTTTTTGCGGGGCGGCGGCGGCGGTTTGGCAGCCTCGGCAATCAGTGCAATCATACGGTTGCGGGCATCTTCGCGGTTTTTTTCCTGACTGCGGAAGCGGCTCGCTTCAATCACAATCTCACCGTCTTTATTGGCACGCTGCCCTGCAAGGCTGATGAGGCGCGTATAAACATCTTCCGGCAAGCCCGCTTGCATGGCTGCAAAGCGCAACTGTACGGCTGTTGAAACCTTATTCACATTCTGTCCGCCTGGCCCGGAGGAACGGATAAAACTTTCCTCCAGCAGGTTTTCATGAATGCTGATCCGGTTTGTAATGCGGATAAGATGTTTGTTTTGTTCAGTCATGGCCATTTTATAACGGATTATCCTGAAACTGCGAAGATAAGTGCAGAAATAAAAAACGGTGCCTGAAAGGCACCGTTCTTAATTTCAGAAATGCAGACTTATTTACTCAGCAGCAACAGCCAGAACCGGCGCAGCAGAACGGACTTCAGCATCTACATGGTTTTCAAACTTGCCGAAGTTGGTGATGAACATATTAGCAAGCTTTTTAGCCTGTGCATCATAGGCAGCTTTGTCAGCCCATGTTGAACGCGGGTCGAGAATGCTTGAATCAACACCCGGAACTGCAACCGGCACTTCAAAACCAAAGTTAGGGTCTGTGCGGAATTCTGCACCATTGAGCGAACCATCCAGCGCTGCGGAGAGCAGGGCGCGGGTTGCCTTGATCGGCATACGGTTGCCTATGCCGTAAGCACCACCGGTCCAGCCAGTGTTTACCAGCCAGCAGTCAACTTTGTGCTCAGCAATCAGCTTACGCAGCAGATCGCCGTATTCCGAAGGATGACGCGGCATGAAAGGTGCGCCAAAGCAGGTGGAGAAAGTTGCTTCCGGCTCGGTCACACCTTTTTCTGTACCGGCAACCTTAGCGGTATAACCGGACAGGAAGTGATACATAGCCTGAGCAGGGGTCAGCTTGGCAATCGGAGGCATCACACCAAACGCATCAGCGGTAAGCATGATGACGTTTTTCGGCTGGCCGGCAGTACCGGTTTTGGATGCATTGGAGATGAAATCCAGCGGATAGGCTGCGCGGGTATTTTCTGTGCGCGAACCATCATTGAAATCCGGCTGACGGTTTTCATCAAGAACAACATTTTCCAGTACAGTGCCGAAACGCTGTGTTGTGGAATAGATTTCCGGTTCAGCTTCTGCCGAGAGACGGATGGTCTTGGCGTAGCAGCCGCCTTCAAAGTTGAAGATGCCGTTTTCGCTCCAGCCGTGCTCATCATCACCGATCAGTGTACGGGTCGGATCAGCGGAGAGGGTGGTTTTACCGGTGCCGGACAGACCGAAGAAAATCGCGGTATCACCGTTTGGTGCTTCATTGGCCGAGCAATGCATCGGCATAATGCCTTTTGCAGGCAGAATGTAGTTCAGAGCGGTAAAGACCGACTTCTTCATTTCACCGGCATAGGAAGTACCGCCGATCAGCACAACTTTATTCACCAGATCGCAGGCGATCACAGTTTCTGTGCGGCAGCCGTATTTTTCAGGATCTGCGCGGAAGGACGGCAGATCAATAATGGTCATTTCCGGCATAAAGCTCTGCAGGGCAGCAATTTCAGGACGGATCAGCAGGTTGCGGATGAACAGCGAGTGCCAGGCAAATTCGGTAACAACGCGAACTTTGATATTGTGCTCGGCGTCTGCGCCACCGATCAGGTCCTGAACAAACAGTTCTTTACCTTTGGCATGCGCGATGAAATCGGCATGCAGCTTGGCGAAGTTTTCAGGGCTCATCGGCTTGTTGTTATCCCACCAGATCTGGTCTTCGGTGATTGCATCACGCACAACAAATTTGTCTTTAGGGCTGCGGCCTGTATGCTGACCGGTAACGGCCATCAATGCGCCCTGAGCAGTCACGGTCGATTCATTGCGGCGGATCGACTCTTCATAAAGCTGGGCGGGCCCAAAATTATAATAGACCGCGGCGAGGTCTTTTAGCCCCGTCGTTGCAATGGAAGCAGCTGGATTGCGATTGCCAGTCTCGATCATAATTTTCACTCGCAGTTTTCATTGGTTGGTCGACAGCGCATTTTCTCTCCGCGCTAAGGGAAAGTCACAACCAGATTAGCGAGACAATTTCAAATCTTTAATCGTTTAAAATTTTTTAAATTTTTTTTAAATCGTTTTTATGGCAATTTATTTTGCTGCTATCCACATATGCAAGGTGTCTGGAGCGGGTATAAATTGCAGTCGAAGCATCAGAAATATCGCTGCTGCCTTACTTTGTACTTAATTTGTGCTGCTTAAAAGACGTGCTATATATGTTGAATAGTCGAATTTGATTGAGGAGAAGCGACCTGATGAGGGAAGTTCCGGTAACACAGACCATTGCGCTCGTAGATGATGACCGCAATATCCTGACTTCTGTTTCCATTGCTCTGGAGTCGGAAGGCTATCGGGTCGAGACCTATACAGACGGTGCTTCCGCGCTGGATGGTCTGATGGCGCGTCCGCCAAATCTTGCAATCTTTGATATTAAAATGCCGCGTATGGATGGTATGGAACTGCTCCGCCGCCTGCGTCAGAAATCTGATCTGCCGGTGATTTTCCTGACATCGAAAGATGATGAGATCGACGAATTGTTCGGCCTGAAAATGGGTGCGGATGATTTTATCACCAAACCATTCTCACAGCGCCTGCTGGTAGAACGCGTGAAAGCGGTTCTGCGCCGTGTGGCTGCCCGTGAAGGTGCGGTTAAAAATCCGGGTCAGCCGACAAAATCATTGCAGCGCGGTCAGCTGGAAATGGATCAGGAGCGCCATACCTGCACATGGAAGGGCGAACCGGTTACATTGACAGTGACTGAATTCCTTATCCTGCATTCGCTGGCACAACGCCCGGGCGTTGTGAAAAGCCGCGATGCGCTGATGGATGCTGCTTACGATGAACAGGTCTATGTGGATGACCGCACGATTGATAGCCATATCAAGCGTCTGCGTAAGAAATTCAAAGTTGTTGACGATGATTTTGAAATGATTGAGACGCTTTACGGTGTTGGCTATCGCTTCCGCGAGGCGTAAAAGCCTCGCAATATAAGAAAGCACGAAGCATAAAAGCCTCGCAAACATAGCTGATATAAAAGCACGGAGCGGTTATAATGCATTGCATAACCGCTCCGTCTTAATTCGCTGAAGGAACTGATCGCCCTCAATGGTCGCTGAAACGGAAAACAGAACGACATTGCGTCGTCAGGAACGTCTTGCGCGCCGACAGCGCTCGCTTGTGTGGCGCCGTCTGTTTTCACCACTGCGCCGTACATTAGGCAATTATGTTTTCTCCAGCCTGACCAAGCGTATTCTGTTTCTTAATCTGGCGGCGCTTGCGGTGCTGGTTTCGGGGATCATGTATCTCAACCAGTTTCGCGACGGGTTGGTGGATGCGAAGATTGAAAGTCTTCTGACGCAAGGTAAAATTATTGCGGCCTCCATTGCCTCATCGGCAAGTGTTGATACCAATTCGATTATGATCGATCCGGATAAGCTGCTGGAACTGCAGGCTGGTCAGAGCATTACCCCGTCACCGGACTCTCCGGACAACTGGGAGTTTCCGATCAATCCGGAAAAAGTCGCACCTTTGCTGCGGACATTGATTTCTCCGACCAGTACCCGTGCACGTATTTACGACAACAACGCCAATATTCTTTTGGACTCGCGTCATCTCTATTCGCGCGGTCAGGTGCTGAGCTATGATTTGCCGCTGCTGGATGAGGATGACCAAAGTTTTGGTGAGCAGATCAGCTCATGGTTTAACAATCTGATTAACCGCAACAGTCTGCCGCTCTATCAGGAGCCGCCGGGCGGTAACGGCTCGGTCTATCCGGAAGTGATTACAGCTTTGACCGGTTCTTCCGGTAAAGCACAGCGCCGGAATGAAAAAGGCGAACTGGTTGTGTCTGTTGCTGTGCCCATCCAGCGTTATCGTGCGGTGCTCGGTGTCTTGCTGATGTCGACCGAAGGCGGTGATATTGACAAGATTGTCCGCGGTGAACGCAATGCGATCCTGCGTGTTTTTGTTGTTGTGTCGCTGGTGATGGTGATTCTGTCGCTGTTTTTGGCTTCAACGATTGCCAATCCGCTGCGAAAATTGTCTGAAGCGGCGGATCGTGTGCGTCACGGTATTAAAGGCCGTGTTGAAATTCCGGATTTCTCTGACCGTCAGGATGAAGTCGGCCATCTTTCCACGTCGATCCGCGATATGACCGATGCGCTTTATGCACGTATTGAGGCGATTGAAAGTTTTGCGGCCGATGTCAGTCACGAGTTGAAAAATCCGCTGACTTCCTTGCGCAGTGCAGTTGAAACTCTGCCTCTGGCAAAAACCGATAGTGCTAAGAGACGCCTTCTTGACGTGATCCAGCATGATGTACGGCGTCTTGATCGTTTGATTACCGATATTTCCGATGCATCGCGTCTGGATGCCGAACTTGCCCGAGAACATACGGATCGGGTGGATATGCAGGCACTGCTCAATAATATTGTGGCAGCTGCGAGAGAAGTGCGCCGTAATAAAGTGGGTACAAAAATTCTGCTGGATATTGGTAAGCTTCCCGCAGGGGCAAAAGGCTTCTACTTGCCGGGACATGATCTGCGCCTTGGTCAGGTTGTCTCCAACCTGATTGAAAATGCCCGTACCTTTGTGCCGGAAGATAATGGTGAAATCAGAATTTATCTGAATCATAAAGGGTCAAAAATTCAGGTTGTCGTTGAAGATAATGGTCCGGGTATCGGCGCTGAAAATATTGAGCGTATTTTCGAGCGTTTCTATACGGATCGCCCGTCTTCTGAGGCTTTTGGCCAGAATTCAGGTCTGGGGCTTTCAATCAGCCGGCAGATTATTGAAGCACATGGTGGTACACTGACGGCTTCTAATATTCCTGACCCTGAAGATGCAGAGCATTGGCTGGGCGCACGGTTTCTGATTGATCTGCCGGCGGAATTACAGGAAAACACCAGACGTCAGCGTGCACAGGCAGCACAGAATACGGAAAACGGATAACAGGGCGGAGAAACGCATGAGCAATTCTGAAAGTTTTGTGTTTCACGCCACATCTCTGGTTCTTGGTTCCTTTGGCATTTTAATATGTGGTGCTTCCGGCTCGGGAAAATCATCGCTGGCGCTCACTCTGATAGAACGCGCGCAGCAGACAGGCCGTGTCGGTACATTGATTTCTGACGACCAGACGACGATCAGTGCGGAAGAGGGGAAACTGATTGCTTTCACGCCTTCAGCGATTGCCGGTGCTGTTGAAATTCGCGGGGCCGGTTTATTTGAAGTGCCTTATCAGCCACAGGCAGAGATCAGCTTGCTGGTAGAGCTGGTGAGTGCAGATAAAGCGCCTCGTTATCCGGCAGATGATAAGCGCGAACTGGCAGGAATTATGGTTCCTGTGCTGGTCTTGCCGGAACTGGCAGGGGATTGCGATTCGCTGCAATGTGCCAGAGCGATAGAAGCAACTTTATTTATGAAACGCTGGGGCAGTCGTGAAACTGCCTGAAATCCATTATTTTTTAACGGCTGGTTTATAATAAAATCTGTGTTTCAGTGCGGCATAACCGACGAAAGCCGTGGGGGGCTTTATTTTTTGCTTGCACTCATTATTCTCGGTGCCAACATAGAAGGTCTGGCCAATATTGAAAATCTGAGCCTGAATTCAGATAATATTGGCCACACAATTTATATCTTAGGGGTAAATGTCTGAACTTTTGGTTCGGATTGAGCTTACAAGCTTTTATATTGTGAGTGCGACAATGGAAAAGCGACCAGCAGGAGCAGTTTAATAATGATCGGACTCGTGCTTGTTACGCACGGAAGGCTGGCCGAAGAGTTTCACCATGCTGTTGAGCATGTTGTCGGCCCTCAGGAAAATTTCGAAACCGTTAGTATCGGTGCCGATGATGATATGGAAAAACGCCGTGAGGATATTGTCGCGGCGGTTGATAAGGCTGATCAGGGGCAGGGTGTTATAATTCTGACCGATATGTTCGGCGGAACGCCTTCCAATCTGGCAATTTCAGTGCTTGATGCGGGCAGGGTTGAGGTCATTGCCGGAGTTAATCTGCCGATGCTGATTAAACTGACCAGTGTGCGTCAGTCCGGTGATATGGAAGCATCATTGCGTGAAGCGCAGGATGCAGGCCGTAAATATATTAATGTTGCCAGTCAGGTACTGACGAGCAAATAACAAAGTCAGGTACTGACGAATAATCAGATTAGGTCCTGACGGGAAAAATAAATATGGCTCAGGTTGCTGTCAGCGGATGTTATGAGCCTGATAAGGCAGAGACCCGCAAATTTACAATCGTGAATAAGCGGGGTCTGCATGCGCGGGCTTCGGCAAAATTCGTGCAATTGGTGGATAGTTTTGATGCTCATGTCCGTGTTGAAAAAGACGGAATGAGTGTTGGCGGCACATCGATTATGGGGTTGATGATGCTTGCGGCATCACCGGGATGTTGCATTGATGTCAGCGCCTGCGGCGTTGAGGCAACAGCCGTGCTTGATGCGCTGGAGCAGCTTGTCGGCGATAAATTCGGCGAAGAATGCTAAAGATGCTTACTCTCCGTTTTAAAAACACCGGTCACACCGGTGTTTTTTATTTTTAGCGATTTTTCCAATCAACATAAAGATATAAAGATTGCCTTATATTTTTGTTTGAGCCGCTTTCTCTGATCTGCTACACATATTTTATTGAAGTTGTAACAGCTGAAAGCGGAGTGCAGATGTCTGTATCGGGAGAATATATCATCAAGGATATCGGTCTGGCTGACTGGGGACGCAAGGAAATTGTCATTGCGGAAACAGAAATGCCGGGTTTGATGGCATCGCGTGAGGAATTCGGGCCGAAACAGATATTGAAAGGCGCACGGATTTCCGGTTCTCTTCATATGACAATCCAGACAGCCGTACTGATTGAAACACTGCAGGCGCTGGGTGCGGAAGTACGCTGGGCATCCTGCAATATTTTCTCGACACAGGATCATGCAGCGGCGGCGATTGCGGCTGAAGGCACGCCGGTTTTCGCCATTAAAGGGGAAACGCTGGAAGAATACTGGACCTATACGGACAAAATCTTCCAGTGGCCGGATGGTGAGCCTTCCAATCTGATCCTCGATGATGGCGGCGACGCTACTATGTATATTCTGATCGGTGCACGTGCCGAGGCCGGTGAAGATGTTTTGTCTAATCCTGGCAGCGAAGAAGAGGAAATTCTCTTCGCGCAGATCAAAAAACGTATGGCCGAAACACCGGGCTTTTTCACCCGCCAGCGTGTGGCACTGAAAGGTGTGACGGAAGAAACGACTACCGGTGTGAACCGTCTTTATCAGTTGCAGCGCGCCGGTCAGCTACCTTTCCCTGCGATTAATGTTAATGACAGCGTAACTAAGTCGAAATTCGACAATAAATACGGCTGTAAAGAGTCACTGGTAGACGGTATCCGACGCGGTACCGATGTGATGATGGCCGGTAAAGTGGCAATTGTCTGCGGTTATGGCGATGTGGGTAAAGGCTCAGCACAATCGCTGCTTGGTGCCGGTGCCCGTGTTAAAGTCACAGAAGTTGATCCGATCTGCGCCCTGCAGGCGGCAATGGACGGTTTTGAAGTGGTGACCTTGGATGATGCCGCAGCGGATGCGGATATTGTCATTACCACAACCGGCAATAAAGACGTCATCACCATCGAGCATATGCGCAAGATGAAAGACATGGTGATTGTCGGCAATATCGGCCATTTTGATAATGAAATTCAGGTTGGTGCACTGCGTAATCTGAAATGGACGAATATCAAGCCGCAGGTGGATATGATCACCTTCCCGGATGATAAACGTCTGATCCTGTTATCTGAAGGTCGTCTGCTCAATCTCGGCAATGCGACCGGCCATCCGAGTTTTGTGATGTCGGCCTCTTTCACTAATCAGGTACTGGGTCAGATCGAGCTGTTCACCCGTGGCGAGACTTATAAAAACGAAGTTTATGTGCTGCCGAAACACCTCGATGAAAAGGTTGCGCGGCTGCATCTGGCCAAGCTTGGCGTGAAGCTGACTGTGCTTTCTGAGGAACAGGCTGCATATATTGGTGTGACACCGCAGGGACCGTTTAAATCGGATCACTACAGGTATTAACTATAGTTTAATTAACATACAACATATTGTGGCCGGAAGGATTGACATTCTTCCGGCCTTTATTTTTGCGCCCGCAGCGCTTCAAACAGATTCCCTGTAGCTGTATTGTGCTATGATTCGAAGATAATGGCAGAAAATTCTGCCGCTGATTTTTAAACAGTTATGAAGCAGCAAATGCTGCGGCGGAGAATTTTAAGGCATGTCAGGTGTCAGTTCATTTCGAAATATTGGCTCTGTTATAAGCCGTCATTTTCGCAAAGCTCTGGCAGCGACAGCCGCATTTTCTTCTGTTTTATTCTCCGGTCAGGCACTGGCACAAAGCTATGATATCGGGCGGATTCCGATGCCGGGCGGCAGCACATTAGGCCCGAATGAAGTGGTGCAATTTGCCATTGTTGTAGGGGTAACAGGTGCTGCACTTTTGTCGGTCAGCTGGATCATCCGCAGCCGTAACCGTGTAAATCGCGAGAACAGTGCTTTGCGTGCCCGTGTTGCTGATCTCAGCCATGCGGTAACACGTAGTGAGACCCTGCTTAACCTGAAAGATCAGCGTATTGTGGTTTGGGCAGGGGCAGAACCGGCAAAACGCGGGACACCACAACATAATACGCAGACAGAAGTGCTGGGTCAGTTACCGGTGGCCAGCGGAGTGCCGCAGGATCCTGCGGCTTTTTTAAGTTTCGGGCGCTGGTTGCGCACCGATTCCGTGGTGGCATTGGAGCGCGCGATTTTATCACTGCGTGAATATGGCCGCTCTTTTGATTTTCTGGTTGAGACCAATAACGGCACGATGCTCGAAGTGCAGGGGCAGACAACCGGTGCCTATGCCATTACCCGCTTCATTAATGTAGACGGTGTTCAGGCCAGAGCGGCACAATTGCAGGTGCAGAATAATGAGCTGTCCGACACGCTGACAATGCTCCATGCACTTCTGAACCGTCTGGATCAGACTGTTTGGACACGCGATGTGGAAGGACGGCTGAACTGGGCGAATAATGCCTATGTACAGGCTGTCGGTGCAAATGATCTCGATCAGGTGTTGCAGGAAGGGCGTGAATTGCTGGGCGAACAGGCGCGTCAGAAGATTGAGCGCGAGCGCGTTCTGTCAGCCGATCCGTCCGCGGCTAATCTGAGCCATCAACCGGTTATGATGCAGGCAGCACAACAGGGCACATCCATTGCCACTTTCCGTGACCGGCTGGCCACTGTAATTGCCGGTGACCGTCATATGCTGGATGTGGCGGAGGTTTCCTGTTCAGCCGGTTCTGCCGGTTTTGCAGCCAATATGAGCGATCTGGAGCAGGTGCGGGCAGAATTGCAGCGCACACTCCGCAGTCACGCGGAAACGCTGGATCAGCTTTCAACAGCTGTGGCGATTTTTGATCCTGAAATGAAGCTGCAATTCTTCAATCAGGCTTTTGCCAAATTGTGGTCGCTGGATATTGCCTATCTGGAAAGCCACCCGAGCAATGCCATGCTCTTTGATGGTTTGCGCAGTGACGGTAAATTACCAGAACAGCCGGAATGGCGGCGCTGGAAAGAATCTATGCTATCGGCCTATCGTGCTGTCGATCCGCAGGAACACTGGTGGCATCTGCCGGACAGCCGCACCTTGCGTGTGGTTGCCAATCCGCATCCGCAGGGCGGCGTGACCTGGTTCTTCGAGAATATGACCGAGAAATTTGATCTCGAAAGCCGTTATAATACTTTGATGAAAGTGCAGGGTGAAACGCTGGATCATCTGGCCGAAGGCGTGGCCGTGTTCGGCGCTGACGGGCGTATCCGCCTGTCCAATCCGGCCTTTGCCGAATTGTGGTCGATCCCGCCGACAATTGCCGTTGAAGGCACGCATATTTCAGTTATCCGTAAGCAATGTAAAGAACTGGCCGATGACCGCTATTGGGATGAATTTGTCTCGGCAGTCACCGGTATTGCTGACAAGCGTGAAGGCACGCAGGGGCAGGCAGAACTATCCACCGGCACAATCCTTTCTTATGCCGTGGTACCGCTGCCAAAAGGCCAGATGATGCTGACCTTTGTTGATGTGTCGGATACGGTGCATGTGGAACGTGCGCTGAAAGACAAAAACGAAGCGCTGGAACTGGCTGATCAGATCAAGAATGATTTCGTCCAGCATGTATCCTATGAGCTGCGTTCGCCGCTGACCAATATTATCGGCTTTACCGAATTGTTGCAGACGCCGGGCTTCGGTGAGTTGAACAACCGTCAGCGCGAATATGTTGAACATATCAGCACATCTTCCCTGACTCTGCTGACCATTGTGAATGATATTCTGGATCTGGCGACCGTTGATGCCGGTATTATGGAGCTGGATGTCAGCGATGTACCGGTCCGTGAGGCGGTTGCAGCTGCCGGTGAGCGTGTGGCGGACCGTCTGCGTGAACATAATATTGCGCTGCAGATTAATATTGAAGATGCCGTCACCAGTTTCAGGGGGGATGCCAATCGTGTGCATCAGGTGCTGTTTAATCTGCTGAGCAATGCAGCCAATTATGCACCGGAAGGTTCGGCTATCGGTTTGAATGCGCGTCTTGACGGCGATCATATTCTGTTTAGCGTACAGGACAACGGGCCAGGCATGCCTAAGGAAGTGCTGGACACGGTCTTCAAGCGCTTCCAGTCACACAGCAATGGCGGTCGTCGTCGTGGTGCAGGGCTGGGTCTGTCACTGGTGAAAAGCTTTGTGGAGCTGCATGGCGGCACAGTTGATATCCGCACGGCACCGTCCTCAGGCACAACTGTGCTTGTACGTTTCCCGCTGGATGCACGCCTGTATCGTGCGGCAGCGGAATAACCGGATCAGACTGTCTTTTCCTCTGAATATCATTATTCTCATCATGTCCGGAGTTGACGGGCATAGTGCTTTAATAACGGAAGCTGGCATGGCTGATGAACAGGATAGCAGCACTCTCTATACGCTAGAGCTGGTGCTGGAAAATGAAGCGGCGATGGTCCGTTTTGCGGAAGATATTGCACTGGCTCTCACAAAGGGGGATCTTGTCACCTTAAAAGGTGATCTGGGTGCAGGCAAGTCCACTTTAGCGCGGGCAATTATTCGCACGATTGCCAATGATGATTTCTACGAAGTGCCAAGCCCGACTTTTACACTGGTGCAGTCGTATCCTGAATTACGTTTACCCATAGCCCACACAGATCTCTATCGCCTGTCCTCACCGGAAGAGCTGGATGAGCTGGGGCTCGATGAGGCGCTGGAAAGCGGCGCTGTGCTGGTGGAATGGCCACAGCAGGGCGAGGGCGTTTTGCCTGCACCAACTATTGCGATCAGTATTGATCATGAAGGTGACGGTCGTCGCCTGACGATGGAAGTCACAGCCAAAGCGGCACGGCGTATTTCCCGCTCGCTCGGTATTCGTAGTTTTCTCGGAAAATCAGGTCGTCATCATGCCAGCCGCCGTTATCTGCTGGGCGATGCATCCCCGCGCGGCTATGAACTGATTACCAGTGACAGCGGCACTGAAATCCTGATGAATGCACCGGCAATGCCTTATGATCCGCCGGTCAAAGATGGCCGTCCGTATCGACAGATTGCCCATCTGGCGGAGAATATGGATGCTTTCGTTGCAATGAGCCGGTTGCTGTCTGAGAAGGGCTTTCGCGTTCCGGAAATGCGCGCCATCAATCTCGATCGTGGCTTTCTGCTGATGGAACATCTGGGCACGGAAGGTGTGCTGGATAGCGAAGGTAAGCCATTGGCTGAGCGCTATGTAGCGGCAGCACGGATGCTGGCGCATTTGCATCAGCATGACTGGCCGCAGGATATTACAATCAATGAAGACCGCACGCATCATCTGCATGTGTTTGACCGTGATGCGATGCTGATTGAAGCAGAATTGCTGCCGGTCTGGTATCTGCCTTACTGCCAAGGTGAGCCTGCCAGTGCAGATCAGGTACAAAGCTTTGAACAGGCATGGGACAGCGTGTTCAAAAACCTTGAGCATGCAGAATATAATCTGCTGATGCGCGATTATCATTCACCGAATATTCTCTGGCAGGAGAAGGACGAAGGCATTGATCGCCTTGGCATCATTGATTTTCAGGATGCGATGATCGGCCCGTCGGCCTATGATCTGGCGTCACTGGCAATGGATGCGCGTGTGACAATTGCGGATGATCTGCAGGATCAGATTGTAGCGGCCTATTGTGATGAACGTCGCAAGCTGGCCAAGGCTTTTGACCAAGAGGTCTTCCGTTCGGCCTATGCGATTATGGCTGCGCAGCGTAACACCAAAATTCTCGGCATTTTTGTGCGCCTGTTCAAACGCGATGGTAAGCCGGCTTATTTGCAGCATCTGCCGCGCATTCAGGCCTATGCAGCCCGTGCCTTGCAGCATCCGTCGCTCGCACCGGTGCGCAAATGGTATCAGGACAATGGTCTTTTGCAGGATTAATACCCATGCCGGATAAGAAGAACTCAGAAGTATTCGCCCCTGATACCGCCATGGTACTGGCGGGTGGCTTGGGTACGCGGATGCGCCCGCTGACCCTGACCAAGCCAAAGCCGCTGATCGAAGTTGCAGGACGCACCTTGATTGATCGCGGGCTGGATGCGTTGGTTGAGGCCGGTGTTAAAAAGGCAGTGGTTAATGTGCATTATCTGGCCGATCAGATGGAAGAGCATCTGAAAACCCGTGATGACATTGCGATCACCATTTCCGATGAGCGCGAACTGCTGCTCGATTCCGCAGGCGGTATTGTCAAAGCTCTGCCGGAGCTCGGCGATAAGACATTTTATATCCTCAATGCCGATACATTTTGGGTGGATAGCCAGAATTCCAATCTGAAGCGTCTTGCGCAAAGCTGGGATGAAAGCAGAATGGATATTCTGCTGATGCTGGCAGACCGGCATCACTCCACCGGCCATGAAGGGCGCGGGGATTTTCATCTCAATGAAAACAGCACATTGCGCCGTGTGCCTGTGGATGAGCGTTCCGATTATATTTATGCCGGTGCGGCACTGGTTAATCCGCAGCTCTTTGCCGGTAAAGAGATCAGTGTTTCTTCGCTCAACAGCTATTTTAACGCCGCCATTGCCGCAGGCCGGCTTTACGGTATGGTCATGCAGGGACATTGGCTGACGGTTGGTACACCGGAAGCGATCAGCGAGGCAGAAGCTGCCCTTTTGACACTCGCGTAAAGCAGAATATTCAGTTTTAGGGAGACGGGTCTATGAGCGAGCGGCGTCCGCGTCTTTATTCGATTGCACCGGGAACACCATTTCTGCCGCGTTTTGCCGATGCTTTGCTGAATGGTGAGCTGATCGAAGGCTTTGGCGCTGATGCAGGCAATCCGCTGGCTCTGGCAGACGCGGTAATCTATGTGCCGACACGTCGTGCAGCGCGCGCTCTGCGTGCTTTGCTGGTTGACCGGAATCCGGCTAATGCCGCTCTTTTGCCGTCTATCCGCCCGCTCGGTGACGTGGAAGAAAGTGCCGCGCTGTTTGACAGTGCCGCAGAAGAGTTTCTTCAACTTACTCCGCCGATGAGTGAGCCGGAACGACTATTATTGCTCGCGCAACTGATCCGCCCGTGGCGTGAAAGCCTGCCGTCGCATATTCGTGCTATGTTCGGCGCAGAGGATATTGCCATTCCGGCAACGACTGCTGATGCTATCTGGCTGGCGCGTGATCTGGTGCGGCTGATGGATCAGGTGGAGACAGAAGGGGCAAGCTGGAGCGAGCTTGGTCTGATTGCACCGGAAGAACTGGCCGACTGGTGGCGGGTGACACTGCAATTTCTGGAAATTGTCACCAAAATCTGGCCGGATGTGCTGGCCGAGCGCAACCGCTCCAATGCTTCGCAGCATCGCAACTGGCTGATTGAATTTGAAACACAGCGGATGCAGAAAAATCCGCCGCAAGGCCCTGTGATTGTGGCCGGTTCCACCGGTTCTATTCCGGCAACAGCGAAACTGGTAGCAACGATTGCCCGTTTGCCAAAGGGTGCCGTGGTGTTTCCGGGGCTGGATCGTGATCTGGACGAGAAGGCGTGGACCTTGCTCGCAGACGGGCTGAATAATCCGTCCACCTATGGCCATCCGCAATATGGGTTGCGCAAGCTTTTGGATCAGATGCAATGCCGCCGTGACGATGTTCGGCATCTGGATATTGAAAATCCTGCAAAGCGTATGCGTGAGCACATTGTCAGTGAGGCACTGCGTCCGGCAGAAACCACAGACCTATGGGGGCATTTGCGGCTGGATGCACAGGCTGTGCGCGATGCGATGCAGAATGTGGCACTGATCGAAACCGCCAATGAGCGTGAAGAAGCACTGGCAGTAGCACTGGCTTTGCGGGATGCGATTGAAGCACCGGATAAAACCGCAGCTTTGGTGACGGTTGATCGTAATCTGGCACGGCGTGTGGTGCTGGAGCTTACTCGTTTCGGCATTGATGCGGATGATTCCGGTGGTAAACTCCTGCGCGATACGGAAGCGGTTATTCTGCTGCGCCTGTTGATTACCTGTGTATTTGAACCGGGGGATCCGGTGGCACTGCTGGCATTGGCCAAACATCCGCTGGTGCGGCTGGGGCAAAAGCGCGGTGATCTGCGTCGTGCCGCGGAAATGCTGGAACTGGTTGCGTTACGCGGCGGTACGGGCAGGGCGGATATTGCCGATCTGCCGGGCTTCCTTGAACAAAAAATGATGGAAGCCTCTGCCAAGCCTTATGAACCGGCCTGGCAGGATAATATTGCGGCAGCAGAGCTGCTTCAGTTGCAGACTTTCTGTGCGGCAATGACTGCGGCTGTGGCACCGCTGACCGATCTCATCCGTATTCAGGCGCGGATTGAAGTACCGCAGATCATGCGGGCGAGTGTCGAGGCACTGGAAAATCTGGCACGGGATATCGATGATACGGTGCATCTGCTCTATCAGGGACAGCAGGGCGAGCAGTTCAGTGCATTTCTGCGTCAGCTGATTGCCGCTGATACAGGACTGGATTTTCTGCCGGAAGAATGGCCGGATATGTTTGAAGCGCTGCTGGCCAATGAAACGGTCAAGCCGCATCCGGGTGGCCATCCGCGTGTCTTTATCTGGGGTGCGTTGGAAGCGCGTCTTCAGACTGTTGATACGGTGATTGTCGGCGGGTTGAATGAGGGGATCTGGCCGGCGAAAACCCGCAATGATCCGTTTATGTCACGACCGATGAAGGGCATGATCGCTCTTGATCCGCCGGAAGTGCGTACCGGCCTTGCCGCGCATGATTTTGCCATGGCAACGGGTATGGAGCAGGTGATTTTCTCCCGCTCGCAGCGCTCTGAAAATGCACCGACTGTACCGTCGCGCTGGTTACTGCGACTGGAAACGGTAACGGGTAAAGCGGTAACGGACGCTATGCGTGAGCGCGGCGGGAAATATCTGTATTGGGCGCGTCTGCTTGATGTGAGCCCCGATGTGCCGTTTGTCTCGCGTCCGGAGCCGAAGCCGCCGGTTGATGCGCGACCGAAACATTTCTCGGTGACAGAAATTGAAACACTGCGCCGCGATCCTTATGCAATCTATGCCAAGAAAATCCTGCGTCTGCGTGCTCTGGAACCGCTGATCCGCGATCCGGCTGCGGCTGAGCGCGGAACGCTGTTTCATGACATTCTCGGTGAGTTTACCCGCCGCGATATTGATCCTCTGTCACCGCAGGCAGAAGAAGAATTGCTGGAAATCGGGCGCGGTGCTTTTACCGATGCTGATCTGCCACCGGAGATCGAAGCCGTGTGGTGGCCGCGTTTTACTGCGATGATACCGGAGTTTTTGCATTGGGAGCGTGAGCGCGCGCCTTATGTGCGTGAGCGCCATGCGGAGATTTCATCGGCAAAAGCGGTTGTCGAACCACTGGCCGTGACACTGTCCGGTCGTGCTGACCGTATTGATGTGATGCGCGACGGCACGACGGTAGTGATCGACTATAAGACCGGCTCGACCCCATCAGTGCGTCAGGCTCATGTGCTGTTGTCCCCACAGCTGGCACTGGAAGCGGCCTTGCTTAGGCGCGGTGCCTTTAAAGAGATAGGCCAGAGTGATGCGCAGGATTTGCTTTATGTACGTTTGCAGGGCGGCGGACGGCTCAAGCCGGAATCCATCCTCAGTACGGATCGCGGTGCCAGCGTGAAGACGGCTGTGGAACTGGGTGAAGAATCGTGGGCGCGTCTTGGAGAATTGCTGACGGAATATAATCGTGAGGAGCAGGGCTATCGTTCCCGTGCTTTGCCGTTCCGTGAAAGTGATCTGACAGGTGATTATGATCATCTGGCGCGTGTTCTGGAATGGTCCGCGGGCGGAGCAGACGAAGGCGGAGATGCATAATGAAACCTAAAATCATCCCGCAGGAAACCATTGATGCACAGGCCAAGGCCGCAAACCCTTACGATTCCGTCTGGGTATCGGCCAATGCCGGTTCCGGTAAAACCCATGTGCTCACAGAGCGGGTGATCCGGCTGCTGCTGGAGGGCACAGACCCGTCCAAAATCCTTTGTCTTACCTATACCAAAGCCGCCGCGGCAGTGATGCAGAACCGTGTTTTCCAGCGCTTGTCGGAATGGGCGGTGCTGGACGATGAGGGACTGAGTAAAAAGCTCAAAGATCTGGAAAAGCGCGAACCCGACGTAATCCGTCTTGAAATTGCACGGCGTTTGTTTGCCCGCGCTTTGGAAACGCCGGGCGGTTTGAAAATCCAGACCATCCATGCTTTTTGTGAATCTATCTTGCACCAGTTTCCGCTCGAAGCGAATATCGCCGGTCATTTTGAAATGCTCGACGATATGATGCAGACGGCATTGGTAGGGGAAGCACGGCGACAATTGCTCGAAGTGGCCTCCACCTCTGCCCATGCAGGTCTGGCTGAAGCTTTTGCCACGGTGCTGGAAACTGCCGGTGAAATGGGGCTGGAAAATCTGCTGGATGAAGCGGTGTCGAAGCGCCATGCCTTGCATGGATTTATCCGGCAGACCGGTGTTGCCGAAACCCGTCAGGATGTTTTCTACCGTCATTTTGGTTTTGATCCGGAAGATACTGAAGCCGATATTCTCTCCGCTCTCTGGCCGGTGGCTGAGTTTTCCGAAGATGTGCTGGATGCGGTGATGAACCTGCGCAAGCCTGCTGCCCGTGCGCAGGATGTTGTGCTGCAATTGCGGATGATTAAACCGCAGACCACATCGGCACAAATGCAGGATATTCTGCGCAAGGCATTTCTCAAATCCACAGGCGAGCCGAAAAACGGCTCATGGGTGGCAACCGCTGCGGTTAAAGCGGAACTGCCGGATTTTGAAGACGACTTTAATCGTGTCGCAGCCGATATTCATGAAGGGCTCGACCGGCTTAAACTGCTGAAGCTGATCCGGCTCAATCTTGCAGCCTTCACGCTGATTGATGATCTGCTGTCGCGTTATGAGAAGATGAAGCGCAATCGCGGCTTGCTGGACTTTGATGATCTGATCAACCGCACCGTCTCACTGCTGTCACGCAACGGTGCAGGCATGTGGGTGCAGTATAAGCTTGATCGCGGTATCGACCATATTCTGGTGGATGAGGCGCAGGATACCAGCCCTGAACAGTGGCAGGTGATCAATATGCTCTCCGCCGAGTTCTTCTCCGGCTCAGGGCAGCGCGATGTCCGTCGCACTCTGTTTGCTGTGGGTGATGAGAAGCAGTCGATCTATTCTTTTCAGGGCGCACGTCCTGAGGATTTTGCCGCGACCGGTAAGGCGGTTTCACGAATGGCAGCCCGTGCGGAATTGAGCTTTGAAAAAGTCAGTCTCAACTTCTCTTTCCGCTCCACACCGGATGTGTTGTCGGCGGTGGACACGGTATTTTCGCGTGAAGAGGCTTTTCGCGGACTTGGTATTGAGCGGCAGCCGACCGTCCATGCTGCGATCCGTTCCAATGATGCCGGTGAGGTTGAGGTCTGGGATATTCTGACGCCGGAAAAGGTTGAAGAGGTTGAGGACTGGCGTACGCCGATTGACCAGCTGCCTGCACCGGCCGTCAAGCTGGCTGAGCAGATTGCCACCACTATCCGTCATTGGCTGGATACGGGCGAGCCGATCCATGGCAAGGGGCGGCGCATGGAGCCGCGCGATATTATGGTGCTGGTGCGCAAGCGTGATCTGTTTATGCCTGCGCTGTCCCGTGCATTGAAAAATCGCGGTGTGCCGGTGGCCGGTGCTGATCGTCTGCGCCTCACCAGCCATATCGGGATTAAAGACCTGATGGCTGTCGGGCGCTTTGTGCTGCAACCGGCGGATGATCTGTCACTGGCAAGCGTGCTGAAAAGCCCGCTCTTTGGTTTGACTGAGGAGCAGCTTTATCGCCTTGCGCAACCGCGCGGCACCAAGCAGACGCTTTATGCAGCTATGGAGAAGCTGGGGGACAGCGATGCGCCGGATGCGGGCGCATGGCAGGTGCTGTACACAAAACTGCGTCGCTGGCGCAATATGGCCGATACAATGCCGGTCTTTGAGTTCTATGCCCGTATTTTGGGCCAAGATGGCGGACGGCGTAAATTGCTGGCGCGCCTCGGGCCGGAAGCCGGTGACGTGATCGACGAGTTTCAGAATTACGCATTGGCAACCGAGCGCAGTGGCCTGCCCGGGCTACAGGCCTTTTTGGAAACGCTGGAAGCAGCTTCGCCGGAGATCAAGCGCGAGCTGGATCAGAACCGCGATGAAGTGCGTATCATGACGGTTCATGCCTCCAAGGGGCTGGAAGCGGCTGTGGTTTTCATGGTTGATCCCGGCAATGCCGCATGGTCGGCAGGACGTGCACCAAAGCTGCTGAGCTTTGATATGGCAGAGCCGGATGGGTATGAGGGCAAGGGTTTTCTCTGGCTGCCGAAAAGCGATTACGGCACCGGTTTTACAGCGGAGCTGCTGGAAGAGCTCAAAACCCGATCTGAGGAAGAATATCGCCGCCTGCTTTATGTGGGCATGACCCGTGCGGAAGACCGGCTGATCCTGTGCGGCTATCGCGGTGAGCGCGAGAGCGAAAACACATGGTTGAAGCTGGCCGCTGACGGGCTGGGTGATGAGGCTGTAGCCTATGATCATCCGGTTGAGGGTGTGAGCGCACGTCGCTATCGCAAGACAGAACTGGCGGAACTGGAGATACAGGACAAAGCGGATGCGGCTGAGACCGCCTATCCGCCATTGCCTGAGCATTATCGCAGGCCGCTGGAGCCGGAGCAGGGGCTGCCACGTCCGCTGACACCATCCGGTGCCTCCGCTTTGATTGAGGCTGATGCCGAGCAGGTTGTGCGCAGCGGCTCGCCGGTTCTGGAGCAGGGCGCACAGACCGAGGGCGGTGGCCGCAGTTTTGGTTTACAGCGCGGTACGGTGATCCACACATTGTTGCAACGCCTGCCGGATTTGTCTGCGGAACAGCGCGAGCAGGCGGCACGGCGTTATCTGAATATTGCTGTCGGTGATTGGCACGAATCACAACGCGAAAAAGTACTGGCAGCGGTCAGCACTATTCTGGAAGATTCGCAATTTGCTGCGGTATTTTCACCGGCCTCCAAAGCGGAAATCTCGCTGATGGGTAAGCTGCAGCTGCGCGGCAAAGAACAGGTTGTTTCCGGCCAGATTGACCGGATTTGCGTTGAAGAAGACCGTGTGCTGATTGTGGATTATAAGAGCAATCGCCCGCCTGCACGGACGCAGCAAGAGGTGCCGCAGGCTTACATTACCCAGCTTGCATTGTATCGCGCGCTGGTTGAGCCGCTTTATCCGCATAAACGTGTTGAAGCTGCACTCCTGTTTACTGAAGGGCCGCATCTGATTGTGCTGGATGAGGATGTGATGGAACAGGCGCTGATTGCTCTGGGTAAAGCCGTATGACGGGATGTGAAGCATGATCTGTTAGTTGTAGTTTCCGGTAACAAACCGGCTCCTGTATTGACATGGAAACTGCTTTATTATTGACCTTTCATCACAATGACACCACATATCAGCTAATAATGAATTTCATAGCAGGCTTTGGCCTGTAACAGCGAAAGAGGAAAGCCAATGGCGACCGTTAAAATTGACAATAGCAATTTCGAATCCGATGTGCTGAAAGCTTCAGAACCGGTTGTGGTTGATTTTTGGGCGGAATGGTGCGGACCTTGCAAAATGATTGCACCGGCTCTGGAAGAAATTTCATCGGAAATGTCCGGTCAGGTGAAGATCGCTAAAGTCAATATCGATGAAAATCCGGAACTGGCTGCGCAATATGGCGTACGTTCCATCCCGACATTGCTGATGTTCAAAAATGGTGAAATCGCTGCCAATATGGTTGGTGCTGCACCAAAGAGCCGTCTGGCCGACTGGATTAAAGCTTCGGCTTAATCGGATATGAACTACCAAAAAAGCCCCGCATGAGTGTTCATGCGGGGCTTTTTTATAAAGATCATCGCTTACTGCGGTGGCGTATTGTTCGCTGCCAGCACATCACCTGCCAGATAAAGCGAGCCGCCGATCAGAATGCGCGGCGCAATCACCTCATCTTTGACCTGTTCCTTGATGACTTTCAGCCCTTCAGCCACACTGGCAACCGGCAGAGCTTCCAGACCGGCTCTGCGTGCAGCATCGGCAAGCGTTTCATGGTCGATGCCGGAATCGCTGGAGCTGATCGCTACCGTATAGACCTGTCTGGCCATGCCGGTGAAAGCCTCAAAATAACCGACCGGATCTTTGGTGTTGATCATACCGGTAATCAGATAGAGCGGACGCGGATCGCGTTCTTCAAGTTCGGCAAGCGCCTCGGCAATCACCACGCCAGCACCCGGATTGTGCCCGCCATCAAGCCAGACTTCAGCCTTTTCAGGGGCAAAGCGCATCAGGTCACCCTGTGTCAGACGCTGCATGCGGGCTGGCCATGTCACAGATGTCATAGCTTTCTCAACAGCCTGATCGCTTAGAGCAAAACCGGCTTCGCGTACGGCTTTGATGGCTGCTGCGGCATTGGCAATCTGATGACGGCCCGGCAGGCGCGGTAAGGCTAAATCAATCAGCCCGCTCTCATCCTGATAGACCATGCGGCCATGTTCCTGATAGGCAAGGAAATCCTGCCCGAAAACGCTGACAGGGCAGCGCAGACGGTCTGCAATATCAATCATCACCTGACGGGCATCATCGCTGCTTTGGAAGCCGATGACCACCGGACAGCCGCGCTTGATAATACCGGCTTTTTCGGCGGCAATGATTTCGACTTTATCGCCGAGATAGGACTGATGGTCGAGCGAAACCGGCATAATCAATGAGACAGCAGGCTTGGTGATGACATTGGTGGCATCAAAACGCCCGCCAAGGCCGACTTCCAGAATAACCGCATCCGCAGGATGTTCGGCAAAGAGAACAAAGGTCACTGCAGTCAGAAGCTCGAATACGGTGATCATATGCTCACCATTCGCTTCCGTTACCCGTGCAATAGCATCTGAAAGCGTTGCATCATCAACCAGCTGGCCAGCCTCGCCTTTGCGCCCCAGACGATAGCGCTCATGCCAGTTCACCAGATGCGGGGAGGTATGCACATGCACCGCCAGCCCTTCCGCTTCCAGTAATGCGCGGGCGAAAGCGGTAGCGGAGCCTTTGCCGTTGGTTCCGGCAATATGGATAATCGGCGGCAGCTTGTCCTGCGGATTGCCCAGCGCTTCCAGCAGACGGCTGATGCGCTCAAGTGAGAGATCAAAACCCTTCGGGTGTTTTTCCAAAAGGCGTTCAATACGATGTGCGGCGGTGAGATTTTGTGTCATGGCAGATCCGAAAATGCTCTGATAATCACAGATGAACTGACCAGTTTGCGGTCTGTTTTGCAACAGGTACTTAGAAAAGAAAACGCGCTGCTATAAAAGCAGCGCGACAGGTAAATCGGGCCGACAAAAAAACTGCCGGTCAGAATAAAATCTTATCAGGCAGAAGCGGTGCGGGCTGCTGTTTCAGCAAGCTCAGCCTTCGCTTCACTCGCAGGCTGCTTCATCATGATTTTCAGGATGCGGGCAACGGTTTCCTTCATCTCCAGACGGGAAACCACCATATCAATCATGCCGTGATCCAGCAGATATTCCGCGCTCTGGAAGCCTTCCGGCAGCTTTTCACGAATTGTCTGTTCAATCACGCGCGCACCGGCAAAACCGATCATTGTGCCCGGTTCGGCAATATGAACATCGCCGAGCATGGCATAAGAAGCGGTTACGCCGCCGAAAGTCGGGTTGGTCAGCACCACGATATAAGGCAGACCTGCTTCTTTCAGCATTTCCACAGCAACTGTGGTGCGCGGCATCTGCATCAGTGACAGGATACCTTCCTGCATACGCGCACCGCCGGAAGCGGTGAACAGAACCAGGGGACGTTTCTTTGCAATGGCTGTTTCTGCTGCTTTGATGATCGCGTCACCGGCAGCCATGCCGAGGGAGCCACCCATGAAAGCGAAGTCCTGCACGGTGGCAACAATCGGCAAATCTTCAATCGTACCCAGCGCATTGATGATGCAATCATCCTGCTGCGTGCGGTTACGATAATCCTTCAGACGATCAACATATTTCTTTTCATCGCGGAATTTCAGCGGATCTGTTGCAACCTTAGGGTTTTCCAGAACTTCATATTTGCCTTCATCAAAGAAGAAGCGCAGACGGTCTTTAGCCGGAATGCGCATATGATGGCCGGAAGCTGGGATCACCCACTGATTGCTTTCCAGATCTTTGTGAAACACCATTTCACCGGTTGACGGGTCCTTGATCCAGAGATTCTCCGGCATATCCCGACGCCCCAGCATGGAGTTGAGCTTCGGACGGACATAATTCGTAATCCAGTTCATATGGGCTTTCCGTTGTTCTTAATTTTAGACGTCTTTGTGTCTTTAAACATAAATCGTATAAAACACAAAGAAAGCCGCAAATTTGCGGCACTCTGTTAATTATCTATTTTACGCTGCTTATTGGACAGGAGCAAGGCGGGCGCTGCGAACACCGGATGCAAGCTCACTGACAACAGCTGTTGCTGCGGCTACAGGATCACCCTGAACCTTGTCATTCGCATCCAGTGTACCTGCAATCGCCGCCACAATCGCGGAACCGACAACCACACCATCAGCCGAAGCACCGATAGCCTGTGCCTGTTCAGCGGTGCGGACACCAAAGCCCACGCAAACCGGAAGGTCTGTGTGGCTTTTGATACGGGCAACTGCTTCGCTGACCTGTGCAGTGTCGGCCAGCGCCGAACCGGTAATACCGTTCATTGACACGTAATAAACAAAGCCGGAGGTGTTTTCGAGAACCTTCGGCAGACGCTTTTCATCTGTGGTCGGTGTGGCCAGACGAATGAAATTGATGCCGGCTTTAATGGCCGGAATGCACAATTCTTCATCCATTTCCGGCGGCAGATCGACAACAATCAGACCATCAATACCGGTTTCCAGTGCATCTTTGATGAAGCGGTCAACGCCGTAAATATAGATCGGGTTGTAATAGCCCATCAGCACGATCGGTGTTGTGTCATCGCTCACGCGGAAATCACGCACCATCTGCAGAGCCTTCGGCAAAGTCTGGCCAGCATGTAGTGCGCGCAGGGCTGCTGCCTGAATGGCAGGACCGTCTGCCATCGGATCGGAGAAGGCCATGCCGATTTCAATCACATCAGCACCGGCCTTTGGCAGGGCTTTCATGATTTCAACCGATGTTGTGTAATCGGGATCACCGCCCATGAAATAAGTGACCAGCGCAGGGCGACCCTCAGCGCGGAGTGCCGCGAATTTCTCATCCATACGTTTTGTCATGATTACATTTCCATTCCGAGAATTTCGCCGACAGTGTGCACGTCTTTATCGCCGCGACCGGAGAGATTGACGATCATGATCTGACCCTGATCCATTTCCGGTGCCAGCTTCAGAGCCTGTGCAATCGCATGGGAGGATTCCAGTGCCGGAATAATGCCTTCCGTGCGGGTGGTAATCTGGAAAGCTTCCAGTGCCTCGTCATCCATAACCGGCACGTAATTCACGCGGCCGGTATCCTTCAGCCATGAATGTTCAGGGCCGACACCCGGATAATCGAGACCGGCAGAAACCGAGTGGCCTTCAAGAATCTGACCGTCTTCATTCTGCAGCAAGTAAGTGCGGTTGCCATGCAGCACACCCGGATTGCCTGCGGTCATGGAAGCGCAATGCTTGTCACCATCCAGACCAAGGCCACCGGCTTCAACACCGTAGATTTTTACCGATGTGTCGTCTAGGAACGGGTGGAACAGGCCGATGGCATTGGAACCGCCGCCGACAGCTGCGATAATCGCATCCGGCAGACGACCTTCACGTTCCAGCATCTGTTCACGGGCTTCAGTGCCGATTACAGACTGAAAATCGCGAACCATTTCCGGATAAGGATGCGGGCCGGCAGCTGTACCGATCAGGTAATAGGTGTCTTCCACGTTGGTGACCCAGTCACGCAGGGCTTCGTTCATCGCGTCTTTGAGCGTGCCGTTACCGGCGGTCACGGCATTGACCTTGGCGCCGAGCAGTTTCATGCGGAACACATTCGGCTTCTGGCGTTCAACGTCCGTTGCGCCCATATAAACCACGCATGGCAGACCAAAGCGCGCAGCAACGGTGGCCGATGCCACGCCATGCTGACCGGCACCGGTTTCCGCGATGATGCGGGTTTTGCCCATACGCTTGGCAAGCAGAATCTGGCCGAGGCAATTATTGATTTTGTGGCTGCCGGTATGGTTGAGGTCTTCGCGTTTGAAATAAATCTTCGCGCCGCCCTTGCCGCCTTTGGCTTCAGCCTGCTCACGGACATAGCGGGTCAGACCTTCAGCATAATAGAGCTTGGAAGGGCGACCGGCATAATGAGTGGAGAGTGCCTGCAATTCGGCTTTGAATTCCGGGTCTTCTTTGGCTGCATCATAGGCAGCCTGCAGATCAAGGATCAGCGGCATCAGGGTTTCAGCAACGAAACGCCCGCCGTAAATACCAAACATGCCGTCTTCATTCGGCCCGGTTTTGAAAGAATTGAGCTCGCTCGACATGAGATATGCTTCCGATCTTTGATTCAAATGGATGCCTGATAAGGCAGTCTTATTTCGTATTGCTTGCTTCACGCACGGCTGCAAAAAACGCATCAATCAGATGCACGTCTTTTTTGCCCGGCTCGCTTTCAACACCTGATGAAATGTCGATAGCAAAGCTGCCTGTTTTGGCAAGAGCCACATTAATATTTTCTGCGTTCAGACCGCCTGAAAGCATGTAATTGCCCAGATCCTGCCGTGCTTTCAGAAGGTTCCAGTCAAAAGAGACACCATTGCCGCCCGGCAGTTCTGAACCCTTTGGTGCCTTGGCGTCAAACAGAAAGCGGTCTGCAATGCCCTGATAGGAGGCAACCACATCAAAATCGCTGTTTTCGCGGATGGAAAAGGCTTTCATCACCGGCAGGCCGTAGCGTTGCTTCACCTGAGCCACCCGTTCCGGTGTTTCATTGCCGTGCAATTGCAGAATATCCGGCTGCAGCACAGCGACAATTTCATCAAGCTGTGCATCATCGGCATTCACAGTCACAGCGACGATTTTGGCTTTGCCACGGGCAGCAGCGGCAAGTCTAGCTGCTTGTGCAGGCTCGAGATGACGCGGGCTTTTCGGAAAAAAGATGAAACCGATATGGCTGGCGCCATTTTTCAGCACGGTTTCCACGGCTTCCGGCGTTTTCAGGCCGCAGATTTTAACTTCGATAGCGGAGGAGGACATTTGCTTAATTTCAGACTGTTTATTGAGTAGGTATGGAGTTTAGCGCGTAAAAAGCCATAGGGACAGCTTAATCCGCCACTGAGGCAAAGGAAACCGCATGGAGTGCACTGCCATGTCGTTTGAGCCATGCCCGTGATGTTGGTGTATCTGGGCAGAGTCTGGTGCAAAGCGCCCAGAAATCCGGCCCGTGATTCATTTCGATCAGATGGGCAACCTCATGAGCGACCAGATAATTGATCACCTCTGCCGGTGCCATCATAATACGCCATGAGAATGCCAGATCTCCCTTCGAAGTGCAGGAGCCCCAGCGACTGGTTGTGTCTTTAAAGCGCACAGATGTTGCCGGTTTGCCGATGCGCCCTGTATGTACCAGCACCAGCCCGTTAATATCGAGCTTGGCCAGTTTTTTGAGATAATCGGCAATGCGTCGCCCCATATGGTGGGTATCGCCATGCACAATCAGTATGGCCTGACCGTTTTCATCGTGATCCTGCCGTGTGGTGCCGCGCTTGGCCGGTTCATGCACAACCCGGTGCGCAATGCCACGGATATGAATAGTGCTGCCGTCCATGAAAGGCACCGTGACGGGTACTTTGGATATCTGTGCTTCAATCCAGCCGTGATGTCGGGCGATAAACAAATCAAGCTCACGCTCCGGCAAGCGTGGCGGAACGGTAACACGGATAGCTTTGCCACCGGTTTCAATACGCAGGGTCAGTCTTTTGGCGCGCGGATTTTCCCATACACTCAGCGGCAGATTGCGTCCCGCAACGGAATAAGCCCGCTCGGCACGCAGTGCTTTCGGCGCAGGCTGTTTTTTAGCTGCTTTTTTAAGCGGAGGTTTGCGGAACAAGGACAGGATCATGCGGGGATCATAGGTGATTCGCCAATGGAGTTATAAGCGGAACTATAAGAAAGGCGCATCTGCCGATGCGCCTCTGAGATGGTATGTAAGTATGCGCGCTGGTTACAGCTCAATCACATCATCTTTCGATGTGTTTTTACGGCGCTCAGCCATGAAGCGTTCGAATTCCTCACGGTCGCGGGCGCGACGCAGTTCACGAATATGCGCTTCAAATTCAGAGCGGGCTTCATCAAGCTTGCGGCGTTCTTCATCAAGGCGTTTCAACTCAGCATCACGCCAATCATCAAAGGCGCTGTTGCCGGTCGATTGCATACCGCCGGTGAAGCGGGAGAAATCCTGACCTTTGCGGCGGCATTTACCGACAAATTCATCAGTCGCCTGATTGATGTCACGTTTCACGCCGGGCAGGCGGTCGCCCCAAATGATATAAGCCAGCATGGCAAGACCAAGCGGCCAGAAAAAGATAAAGCCTAAGACCATCAGTGCAATTGTTGCCGGTGTCCAGGCTGGGCGGATCAATGCGGATGTGTTCATGAGATGGCTCCGTAAATCGGCTTGACGATCAGAAGTGATCATCAATTGCTAAAATACGTGGTGTGAGCCGGAGGGAAATTCAAGAAAAACCCCGCAAAATCGGTGTTTTTGCGAGGTTTCAGGATATCGTTTTTCGATAATTCAAAGCTGATTTTTAAGCTTTTTCAAAGATTTAAATTTTCAGCGATTTTTTGATAAATGATCCATTCCGGCAACGATCAGACCGGCAATCAGTGCCCAGAATGCGGAGCCGATGCCCAGAATAGTAATGCCCGAGGCGGTGACGGCAAATGTGATAATAGCGGCAAAGCGCTCATGCTCGTTTTTCAAAGCGAGTGACAAGGCATTGATGAACGGGCCAATCAGGCCAAGACCAGCAATCAGCATAATTAATGCTGGCGGCAGCACTGCGAAGACCGCCACCAGTGATGCGCCGAAAATTGCAAAAATCAGATAGCACAGCGCATAGAACGGGCCGGTCAGCCAGCGCTGTTTCGGATTGGGATGGGTATCATGGCCGGTGCAAATCGCGGCTGAAATTGCCGCCATATTGCTGGTATGGGCACCGAAAGGTGCAGAAATCAGCGAGACAAGGCCGGTTACCTGCAGGCAGGCTGCTGTTGGCGGTTCATAACCGGCAGCGCGCAACACAGCAAAACCGGGCAGGTTCTGGGAAGCCATGGTCACCAGATAAAGCGGCAATGCCAGTCCGATCATGGCAGACAGGGAGAATTCCGGCACGATCATCGTCAGGGTGGAGAGTTCCGGTGTCGGCAGATTATCAGCACGGCCGAGCAGCAATGCGAAAATCACACCGCCGATCAGCACACTGATGACAGCCATTGCCGGATTATAAAGGCGGATAATCAAAAACAAGCCGATCAGCGGCAAAACCAGCAACGGGTCGAGCGACAGTGTTTTGGCAGCATTGATCACAAAGCTCGACAAAACACCGGCCAGCATTCCGGAGGCGATGGATGCGGGAATTCGCTCGACAAATTTTGCCACCGGTTTGATCAGACCGGTGATGATAATTGCAACAGCGGTGACGATGAATGCGCCGACAGCCTCCTGCATGGTAAAGCCGATGCTGGCACCGATTAGCGCCAGCCCCGGTGTCGACCATGCGGTGATAATCGGAATGCGGTAGCGCCAGCTGAGATAACCGGACGAGACAGCAAGCGCCAGTGATATGGCTGTGACCCAGCTTGCCGTCTCGGCCTGCGTTGCGCCAAGTGCAGTCGCTGCCGCAATAATCAGCGCCAAAGTGCCGCCAAAACCAACAAAAGCTGCAACCGCAGCCGATGCTACCACTGAAAACCGCATGATCCCCTCCCGATTATTGCAGACTTTTTATTGTTATATTTGCGCGATCATGGCTTCCACGGTGCGTGTCAGCAAATCAAGATCCTGTGGGCGCGAGAGGCGATGATCACCGTCGCGGATCAGCGTCAGTGTCACATTATCAACCGGCAGATGTTCGACGAGGCGCAGCGCATGGGCATAAGGCACATCAGGATCTTCCATCCCCTGCAGAATATGCACGGGGCAGCCGGTTTCAATAATACCGTTGAGCACCTGATTGCTACGTCCGTCCTCAATCAGATTTTTGGTGTAGATATAAGGCTGTGGTGAATATTCTGACGGCTCTTCCATATAGCCTTGTGTTTCAAGCTGGTTTTTCTGATCTTCAGTCAGCGCTGGTTCCACCAAGGCTTGTGTAAAATCCGGTGCGGGGGCAAGCAGGATCAGGCCGGCAGGCTTTTTTCCGGCTTTGATGAGTTCCTGCGCCATACGCAGAGCAATCCAGCCGCCCATTGAGGAGCCGATCAGAATCTGCGGGCCGGTTGTAAAGGCGTGATAGGTGGCAAGGCTCTGTTCCAGCCAGAGCGAGATTGTACCGGCTTTGAATTCACCGCCGGATTCACCGTGGCCGGAATAGTCAAAACGCAGCATAGCGTGATTGTTTTTCTCAGCCCATTGATCGAGATGCTGGGCTTTGCCGCCGAGCATGTCGGAGCAATAACCGCCAAGCCAGACAAGACCCGGAGCTTTGTGACCTTTTCTGTGGCGCAGGGCAATTGATGTGCCTTTGACATCAAGAAACTGCGGGGCCTGATCGGTCATGGGATACTCCTGACTATGCTTATAAATTTTAGGCGCATAAATTTTGCTTTATGACGAAACATTGCTGTCACAAGCTATAAACTTGAAATTCTGCGAGGCAATGCTCATTTTAAAAGCAGGCACACAGATGCCGATTTCTCATGATAGTAATGAAACTGTGATGAGAAGCAGCTTTTAAGCCGGTTTTCGGGTGATTTTACTGCATTGATATTGCCCCAAGGGGGGTGATTTGCATTTCAAAAGATGCTATTGACTTTCGCGCTGCACTCCGTGTCTTAGATGGCTGAAGATGCAGTTGCGGTATTCGTAGCCCGTATCCGGACATGAATTCACCGTATATGTTTAATAATTCGAGGAGAATACGACCATTCGCCGACCGTTCAGAGCGACGCCGGTCCAGAAAGACGGACCGCGCTCCAACCGAGATATCCGGGTTCCCCGGGTTCAGCTTATTGACGCCGAAGGCCAGAACCATGGCACAGTGACGATTCAGGAAGCCATTGCACTCGCTGAAGAGGCGGGTCTGGATCTTGTTGAGATTGTTCCTAATGCGGAGCCGCCGGTCTGTAAGATCGTTGATCTTGGCAAGCTGAAATATCAAAACCAGAAAAAAGCTGCCGAAGCGCGTAAGAAGCAAAAGACGGTTGAGATCAAAGAACTCAAAATGCGTCCGAATATCGACGATCACGATTATGAAGTGAAGTTGAAGGCTGCAGGACGTTTCTTTGAAGACGGAGATAAGGTCAAAGTTACTTTGCGTTTCCGTGGCCGTGAAATGGCGCATCAGGAACTTGGCATGAAGCTGTTGCAGCGTGTTAAGGAAGATACTGCGGAAATCGCTAAGGTTGAAGCAGAGCCAAAGCTTGAAGGCCGTCAGATGATGATGGTTCTCGCACCGCGCGGATAAGCGTTGACGCATATTGCGTGCAGAAGCGATAGCAGTTTCTGTTTTTGCAAAATGAAATGGCCGCCTACGGGCGGCTTTTTATTTAGACTCTTTAGAGTTGCTTTTTACTGTATTTATGCGTATTGAAGCGCTGTTCAAACCGACCGGCAGGGCATGCCGTGGCGGTTTTGTATGCTTTTCGGGCTTTGGTCGGCCTGAAAGTACAATCGAGTCTTTGTCTTATTGCAGACAAAACGTCTTGAAAATAAGACCCGGAGTGCAGCGCACGAGGGGGATTTAAACAAGAGGCGTGGAGTATCGCAGATACGACAGGGACTAAAATTAAGGAGTAGCAAAATGCCCAAGATGAAGACCAAATCTGCTGCCAAGAAACGGTTCAAAATCACCGGTACTGGTAAAGTGATGGCTGCTGCAGCTGGCAAGCGTCACGGTATGATCAAACGTTCAAACAAGTTCATTCGCGATGCACGCGGCACTATGGTTCTCTCCGAGGCCGATGCCAAAGTTGTTATCAAGAATTACCTGCCGAACGGCCTGTAAGCATTAGTTTAAGGATATCATACCATGGCACGTGTTAAACGCGGCGTGACAGCTCACGCAAAGCATAAAAAAGTCCTGAAGCAGGCTGAAGGTTTCCGCGGTCGTCGTAAAAATACGATCCGCACTGCTAAAGCTGCTGTCGATCGTTCGAAACAGTATGCATACCGCGATCGCAAGAATCGCAAGCGCACTTTCCGCGCTCTGTGGATTCAGCGTATCAATGCTGCTGTTCGCATGCATGGCCTGACCTATGGCCGTTTCATCGATGGTCTTGCTAAAGCGAACATCGAAGTAGATCGTAAGGTTCTGTCGGATCTGGCTATTCATGAGCCAGCAGCATTCGGCGCGCTCGTTGCATCCGCAAAGAAAGCGCTTGAATATCTGAAAGACACAACTCCAAACGCTTTTGAGTCCGCTGTCAACTAAGCCAGCCGCTCTTCCAAAGCTTTTGAAATTGTATTTGGAGAACCCGCGCTGGTGGTACTGGCGCGGGTTTTTCGTTTGAAATATCAAAGCATATCGCAAAGCGCGGAAACCGGTTTTCCTGTTGCGACATGCGACAGTGAATAGAATCTGGAGCGAGCGCAGTGGGTACGATTAAACTCAACACGCTCTAGAAAAACATCAGATGTTGTTGCACGGCACAATTATCAAGGATCTGAATAATGAGCGATCTCTCACTACTCGAACAGGGCATTATGGCAGAGATTGCCGCTGCCGGTGATGAACAGGCGATTGAGGCCGTGCGTGTTGCCGTTCTCGGTAAAAAAGGATCGGTTTCTGAGAAACTGAAATCCTTGGGCGCTATGTCTCCTGAAGAGCGTCAGACGCAGGGACCGGCCATTAATGGTCTGAAAAACCGCGTCACTGAAGCGCTGGCGACCCGTAAAACCGACCTGCGTAAAATTGCGATTGCTGAGAAGCTGGAGCGCGAAAAGGTTGATGTGACCTTGCCGGTGCGCCCTTCCGCTGCATCGCGTGGCCGTATTCACCCGATTTCTCAGGTGATTGATGAGATTACGGCAATTTTTGCCGATATGGGCTTCTCGATTGCAGAAGGCTCGGACATTGAAACCGATTATTACAATTTTACAGCGCTGAACTTTCCTGAAGGTCATCCGGCGCGTGAAATGCATGATACATTCTTCTTCAAGCCGGATGAAAATGGCGAGCGCAAATTGCTGCGCACCCACACATCGCCGGTTCAGGTGCATACGATGGAGAAGTTTGCTGCTCTGCGTGACAAGGAAGGCCGCGATGAGCCGATCCGTATTGTCATTCCGGGTAAGACCTATCGCATGGATTCCGATGCTACGCATTCGGCAATGTTCCATCAGGTTGAAGGTCTGGTTGTCGATAAATCGTCGAATGTCGCCAATATCAAATGGGTTCTGGAAGAATTCTGTAAGGCGTTCTTTGAAGTGCCTTCGGTCAAAATGCGCCTGCGCCCGAGCTTCTTCCCTTTTACTGAACCGTCGATGGAAGTTGATATCCAGTGCGATCGCTCCGGTGGCAATGTGAAGTTCGGCGAAGGTAATGACTGGCTCGAAATTCTCGGTTGCGGCATGGTGCATCCGAATGTGTTGCGCAATGCAGGTTTTGATCCGGATATCTATCAGGGCTTTGCCTGGGGTATGGGGATCGACCGCATCGCAATGTTGAAATATGGCATGCCTGATTTGCGCGCTTTCTTCGATGCGGATGTGCGCTGGCTCAATCACTATGGTTTCCGCCCGCTTGATCTGCCGACATTGTTCGGCGGTCTGAGCGCGTAAATACAGGAAGGTATAAACAGATGAAATTCACACTTTCCTGGCTCAAGGATCACCTTGAAACCGACGCCACGCTGGAAGAAATCCTTGAAAAGCTGACAGATATCGGTCTGGAAGTGGACGGGGTTGATGATCGCGCGGCCTTCAAAACTTTTAAAATCGCCAAAGTGCTGACCGCTGTTCAGCATCCGGATGCGGATAAGCTGCGCGTTCTCACCGTGGATACCGGTGAAGGCCAGCCTGTACAGGTTGTGTGCGGAGCGCCAAATGCCCGCGCCGGTCTGGTGGGCGTGCTCGGCAAGCCCGGCGATTATGTGCCGGGTCTGGATGTTACATTGTCTGTCGGTAAAATCCGTGGTGTTGAAAGCTTCGGCATGATGTGTTCCGAGCGTGAGCTGGAACTGTCGGATGAGCATAACGGCATTATCGATCTGCCGGAAGATGCGCCGGTAGGCATGAGCTTTGCGACCTATATGGGCATTGATGATCCGATTATTGAAGTCGGTCTCACACCAAACCGTGCGGATTGCACCGGTGTGCATGGTATTGCCCGTGATCTGGCCGCAGCCGGTCTTGGCAAGCTGAAAGGTGATGTGATTGCGCCGGTCAAAGGTGCAGGCGCTACACCGGTTAAAGTTATTCTCGATCAAGATGCTGACAAGCCGTTCTGTAACGGTTTCTCGCTGCGTCTGGTGAAGAGTGTTAAAAACGGCCCGAGCCCGAAATGGCTGCAGCAGCGCCTCACAGCAATTGGTCTGCGTCCGATCAATGCGCTCGTAGATATTACCAATTATGTGACCTTCGATTACGGCCGTCCGCTGCATGTGTTTGATGCTGCTAAAGTGCAGGGCAACCTGACCGTTCGTGCTGCCAAGGACGGTGAGACCGTGCTGGCTCTCGATCAGCGCGAATATAAGCTGTCTGCAAATCATTATGTGATTACTGATGAAAAAGGCGTGGAATCCATTGCCGGTATCATGGGCGGTGAACATTCCGGTTGCGATGAAAACACCACCGATGTGCTGATCGAATCCGCTCTCTGGGATGCACGCATGATTGCGCGTACCGGCCGTGAGCTGGGTATCATCACCGATGCACGTTATCGTTTTGAACGTGGCGTTGATCCGGAAATGATGGAATCCGGTGTGGAGCTGGCGACAAAACTGGTGCTGGATTTCTGCGGCGGTGAACCAACCGAAACAGAGACTGTCGGCTATACACCATATAGCCCGCGCGCCATTGCGTTTCCGGTATCGGAAGTCAAGCGCCTGACAGGTCTTGAAGTTGCCTATCAGGATGCCGCTGATATTCTGACACGTCTCGGCTTCGCCGTTGAAGGCGATGGCAAAGCTGTTCTGCAGGTCAAGGTGCCGTCATGGCGCGGCGATGTGGAAGGCAAGGCCGATCTGGTTGAGGAAGTGATGCGTATTCACGGTATCAATCAGATTGAACCGCAGCCATTGCCGAATATGGGCAGTGTAAACACCAAAATCCTGACCACGTTGCAAATCCGTACTCGTCTTGCCAAGCGCATTCTGGCAACACGCGGCATGATGGAAGCTGTGACCTATTCCTTCATTTCGGAAGAACAGGCAAAAGCTTTCGGTGGTGGTAAGCCGGAACTGAAGCTGGCAAACCCGATTGCTGCGGATATGTCGGATATGCGTCCGAGCCTTTTGCCGGGTCTGCTCTCGGCAGCGCAGCGTAATGCTGACCGTGGTTTTGCTGATCTGGCACTGTTTGAAGTGTCGGGCACCTATGAAGGCGATAAGCCGGAAGACCAGCGCCGTGTGGCTGGCGGTATCCGTCGTGGTACGGCCGGTGTTGAAGGTGCAGGCCGCTTCTGGTCGGGCAATGCGCAGAATGTTGGCGTGTTTGATGCCAAAGCTGATGCGCTGGCTGTTCTTGAAGCCTGTGGTGCACCGGTTGACCGCATTCAGGTCGAAGCCGGTGGTCCGTCATGGTATCATCCGGGCCGTTCCGGCACGCTGAAACTCGGTCCTAAAGTAGTGCTCGGTTACTTCGGTGAGTTCCATCCGGATGCACTGGAACTGCTGGATGTGTCCGGCGCTCTGTGCGGTTTTGAGGTGTATATTGATGCGATCCCTGAGCCTAAGCAGAAGTCCGGTGCAACCAAACCTGCACTGACATTGTCTCAGTTCCAGAGCGTGAAGCGTGACTTTGCTTTTGTCGTCGACAGCACAGTTGAAGCAGCAGCAATTGTCCGTGCGGTAAATTCTGCTGAGAAGAAGCTGATTGCCGGTGCGCAGGTGTTTGATATCTTTACAGGTGCATCACTGGGTGAAGGCAAGAAGTCCATCGCCGTGGAAGTCGTCTTGCAGCCGCTCGACCGCACCCTGACTGAAGAAGATCTGGAAGCAACAGCTAAGCGTATCGTCGAAGCTGTGACCAAGCAGACCGGCGGCACATTGCGCGGTTAATCCGGACGAGGCTGATTTAGCTAATATTGAAAACAAAAAACCCGCCATTCCGGCGGGTTTTTTATAACTCTGTATTTAGCCGCGCAGGCCTATGCAATTGCCCCACGGATCGCGGATCTGGCACATGCGTAATTCGTCCTGAATATTTAAAGGACCCCGATAGAGAGTGCCGCCAATAGAGAGCAAATGCGCGATAGCTTTATCAAAATCCTCCACCTGCCAATAGACGACAGAGCCGGCAGCACCTGAGGCTACTTTTTCATCCGCCGGTACAATTTCCAGATCAACGGAACCGATTTTAAGATAGTCAAAGTCAAATTCTTCCAGCCGCTGTGCCACAGCCTGCGGAAAAGCCCGCTGATACCATTGCAGGGCTGCAGCAACATCACTGACATGGATGAGGACGGAGGCGATTGTCTGATTGGTCATGTGTTTCTACCGGTGATCCGGATGCCACCAATCGGGCTTCATATCTTCGAAAGACGTGTATTCCGGTGCAAATTCCGGCTGGTTATTGTCGTCAAAACAGCCAAGCAGCAGGGCTACAACCGGCTCATCATCAATTGCCCCGATGGAGCTGCCACAGGCAGAACAGAAGGCGCGCTGGGAATAATGGGAAGAACGATAGGTGGCCGGTTTTTCGCCTTTACCTGTCCAGCGCACAGCTTGGGCTGCAAATTCCACCCAGACGGCGGTGAGCGCACCGGTATGTTGCTGGCAGTTCTTGCAGCAGCAGCTGTGGGGTTTAAGCTTCAGAGGATCGCCTATGGCCTCAAAGCGGATGGAGCCGCACAGACAGCCGCCGCGATAGGTTTTCATCATTGTTTTGATGTCCCGATTCGTCAGGCAGCTACTGTTACCCGCTGCGGCATGGCACGCATAGCCATTTCAATAATGCTTTGGATCACTTCTCTGTTGCCGCCATCGCGGGCTTCATAGGACAGGCTCTGCAACATAGCATGATAGAATTCCGCCATCTGGGTCAGATCGGTGCCTTTCGGCAGATCACCGTCTTGCAGAGCACGTTCACAACGGGCAAAAATCCGCTCAAAAGAAGTCTGGCGAATAGCTTTGAGAAACTCTTTGACTTGCTTGTTTTCCGGTTTGCACTGGATGCTGCTGACGCTGACCATGCAGCCGCCTGCAGGGCAGGCATAGACCTTATCCGCATGGGTTTCGAGCATAGCGCGAATGCCCTGCTGAATGGTTGCAGCCTGATCCAGTGCAACAAGCGGCGCACCGCCGATTGTTGCGGTATAGTGATCGACCGCCTCACGGAAGGCCTGCTCCTTGGAGCCGAAAGCCGCATAGAAGCTGGGTGGTGTAATGCCGATGGCCGCAGTAAAGTCGTTAATCTGGGCGCATTCATAGCCTTTTTCCCAGAAAACCTTCATCACACTGTTCAGCGCAACTTCCCTGTCGAAACTGCGGGGTCTGCCGCGTAAAGCCATCTCATACCTTTCTTTAGTATGTCTTATATAATTCACTTGACCGCAGCATTCAAGTTGCTATGAATTATGTAATCTTCACTACATAATGAGATTCACGATGAATGATGTTTGCGATTCTGCATTAGCCGCAGAACGAGCGCCTGATATTTCTGTTAGCACAATTACAAAATCCGGAACGGATAAACCTGCAATTCCGCTGGTTGTTTATTGCTTATCACTTGGTTTTTTTGCTCTTACCACGTCTGAACTGATGATTTCCGGCATGTTGCCCTCGTTGCAGCAGGCTTTCGGCCGTTCCATTGCCGATATCGGCAATCTGATTTCACTCTATGCCATGGGCATGGTTGTTGGTGGCCCGCTGGTGACAATCCTGTTTCTGGCGCTGAAAATCGAGAATAAACGCGGGCTTTTATTTCTGCTGATTTTCTATGCACTGGCACAAAGTGTGGCGGCCTCAACCAGCAATTTTGAAGTTTTAATGGTGGCGCGTGTTGTAACCGGCATGGCAGCGGCGACCAGTTTCGGTCTGATGCTGGCGATTACGGCTCAATTGGTTGATCCGAGTATTCGCGGGCGTGCCTCATCGCTGGTTTTTGCCGGATTGATGATTTGTACAGTCTTTGGTGTGCCTGCGGCGACAATGATTGATCATGCATTTGGCTGGCGCGCCAGTTTCTGGGCGATTGTGGTGCTGGTATTGTTTTGTGCGCTCGTCATTGCACTGAAAATTGAAACTGCGCCGGAAGGAAAGGGCGCCGATCTGCGCTCGGAACTGAAAGAAATGGCAAAACCGAAGCTCTGGGCTGCCTATACAACCAGCGCGCTGGTAATTGGTTCGTCCTTCGCGGCCTATAGCTATTTCTCTCCGATCATAACGGAACTGTCCGGTTTCACATCTGGGCAGGTGCCGGTGCTGCTGGCGGTCTATGGTGCCGGTAACATCCTTGGTAATTATATCGCAGGGCGTTTTGCTGATCGTTATACGTTCAAAACTTTGTCGATCGGTATCAGCCTGATGGTCTTTGCGATGTTGCTTTTTGCCTGTCTCCCGCAGTCAAAAATTGCTGCTGTGACTGCAATCATAATGATTGGTCTGACCGGTATCGCGCTTAATCCGGCTTTGGTTGCCCGTGTTATGCGGATTGCGCATCCGGGTGCATTGGTCAATGCTATGCACGCCTCGGTGATCAATATTGGTCTGGCATTCGGCCCATGGGCGGGTGGTCTGGCAATCTCATCGGGTCTGGGGTTGAATGCGCCACTGTTTGTCGGCTTCGGCATGGCTTTGGCCGGGTTGCTGACAATCCTGCCGCGCGCTTTACGTAATGTGTGAAAGAAAAGGCGCTGTTTGACAGCGCCTTTTTTGTTTGAAAGACTCGTTTTTACAGATAGGTCATGGCCAGCGAGGCGTCGGTATAGCGTTTGCCTGCAACCTGATCCGGTGTGATAGCTGCACCGATATGTGCAAGTTCTTCTGTACTGAGTACAACATCCAGCGCCTTCATATTCTCATCAAGCCGGCTGATTTTACGGGTGCCGGGGATCGGCACAATAAAATCTGCCTGATGAAGAACCCAAACCAGCGCCAGCTGTGCCGGTGTGATCTGCTTATCGGCAGCAATCTGTTCGAGGAGATCAATCTGGGCATTATTTGCTGCGAGATTTTCCGGCTGGAAGCGCGGCAATCCTTTACGGAAATCATCATCTGCCAGATCAGCCTGTGTGCGGACACTGCCTGCAAGCATACCGCGGCCAAGCGGGCTGTAAGGTACAAAGCCGATGCCAAGTTCACGGCAAACCGGTAAGACGCTGTTCTCCGGATCACGCACCCAGAGCGAATATTCGCTTTGCAAGGCAGCAATCGGATGCACTGCATGAGCGCGGCGCAGTGTTTCAGGTCCCGCCTCAGACATGCCGATGGTGCGGATTTTACCCTCATTGATCAGATCTTTCAGCGTACCGATCACATCTTCAATCGGTACAGCCGGATCAACACGATGCTGGTAGAACAGGTCAATGACATCTATGCCGAGCCGTTGCAGGGAGGCTTCAGCCACGGCACGGATATGATCGGGATGGCTGTTCACGCCGGTTGTTTTGCCATCTTCGATTTTAAAACCGAACTTCGTGGCGATGGTCACTTTATCACGGTATGGTTTCAGTGCCTTGCCGAGCAGTTTTTCATTCTCAAAAGGCCCGTAAACTTCTGCGGTGTCGAATAGTGTTACCCCAATATCAACGGCATGGTGCAAGGTGCGGATCGCTTCCGATTCATCCTGCCCGCCATAGGCATAGCTCATCCCCATGCAGCCAAGACCAAGGGCTGAGACTGTGAGTTCGGCGCCAAGTTTACGCATTTTCATGATTGTTTCCTTCCGCAGAGCGATGATACATTTTGTATTTCATCCGGTGATGAAAACATATGCTTGTTCGCATTGTTCGATAATCCGGTTTTATTTTTACAGGCTGTTCTGTAAAACAGATCAATGAAACGTTCACAGCTCTCTCAATTAGCGGTTTTTGCTGCAGTTGCCGATCATGGCAGTTTTCGCGCGGCGGCAAAAGATCTGGCCATTGCTCCTTCCGCCGTCAGTCAGGCTGTTGCGCAGCTTGAAACGGCGCTTGGTATAACCTTGTTGTTACGCACCACACGCTCAGTGCATCTGACAGAAGCAGGGCAGAAACTGCTTGCCGAACTTGCACCAGCACTGGGTAATATTGATACGGCATTGCAGACTGTGCAGGATATGCGTGACGCACCTGCAGGAACGGTAAAAGTCAGCACACCGCGTTCAGCCGCACATATTTTTCTGGCGCCAAAATTCAAAAGCTTTGGTGAAGCCTATCCGGATATTGTGCTGGATATCCACATTGAGGATCAGTTTGTGGATATTGTCGCGGCTGGCTTTGATGCCGGTATCCGGCTTGGGGAAAGTCTCGCAAAAGATATGATTGCGGTGCCGCTCGGGCGCGCCTTGCGTTGTCCCGTTGTCGCTTCTCCCGCCTATCTGGAGCAGTATGGGACGCCGCAGCACCCGCAGGATTTAATCGCGCATCGTTGTATCCTGAAGCGGTATTCTTCGGGTAGCTTGCACCAATGGGAGTTTGAAAAACAAGGGCATAGACTGGACGTTACCCTCAACGGCCCGCTGATACTGGATGATAATCATCTCCTGTTACAGGCAGCGCTGGACGGTGCAGGGCTTGTCTCATTGCTGGAGCCATCTGTGGCAGAGTATCTGCAAAAAGGTATGCTGACAGAGGTATTGCCGGACTGGGCACAACAATTTCCGGGCATGTATATTTATTATCCGAACCGGCGTAACATGCGTCCGGCGCTTCGTGCTTTTATTGATTTTTTCAAATTATAACGGACGGAAATCCCATGTCGCATCTGCGTTATTCCGGCTTGCCTGCTGAACAACAGCAAGCCGTTTTTCTGGATATTGTCCGTAGCAGTCCGCTTCTGAAGGATGTGCTGAGCCGCGCACAACTATTGAACCTGCCTGATTGGTATATTGTATCGGGCGCGCTCTATAATCTGGTGTGGAATGTGCTGACCGGCAGGCCGGAAACCCATGGTATCAAGGATGTGGATCTGTTTTATTATGATGCATCCGACATATCTTACGAGGCAGAAGACCGGATTATTAAATCAGGTGATGAGATATTTTCCGGGGTCACTTTGCCAGTGGAAATCCGTAATCAGGCGCGGGTACATTTGTGGTATGAAAAGCATTTCGGACTGGTGTGCCCGCCTTTGCGCTCCAGTGAGAACAGTATTGACCGCTTTGCTTCAAAAACCCATGCGGTTGGCACAAGACTTGAACCGAATGACAGTCTGAAACTCTATGCGCCTTTCGGTCTGGATGATATTTTCTCGCTCCGGCTGACACCCAATCCGGTGGCTGATAATCGTGAAACACATCATATCAAAGGTCTGCGGGCACAGCAAAACTGGCCGGAAGTGACAGTTGTTCCGTGGCCTGAAATGACTGCACTCAATTCATAACGGAAAGGTATCCTTATGTTCCGCTGGGGTATTTTATCAACCGCCAATATTGGTATCACGCAGGTACTTCCTGCAATTGCGGCATCTGAAACCGGTGTGGTTCAGGGCATTGCCAGCCGTGATGCAGCACGCGCCCGTGCTGTGGCTGACCGTTTTAATGCGCCTTTGAGTTTCGGATCCTATGAGGAATTGCTGGCAAGCGATCAGATAGACGGCGTTTATATTCCGCTGCCGACATCCCAGCATATTGAGTGGTCTTTGAAAGCGGCAGAGGCAGGCAAACATGTGCTCTGTGAAAAGCCGGTTGCTTTGAAGGCAGAGGAGATTGACCGTCTGATCACTGCGCGCGATCGCTATCAGGTAGTGATCTCCGAAGCTTTCATGGTTTATTATCATCCGCAATGGGCAAAAGTGCGCGAGCTGATCTCCTCCGGCCAGATCGGCCGCTTGCGCATGGTACAGGGCTGCTTCACATATTTTAATAATGATCCGGCGAATATGCGCAATCAGGTTGGACTTGGCGGCGGTGCTTTGCCGGATATCGGGGTCTATCCGACTGTGGTGACGCGTATGGTGACAGGGCAGGAGCCGCAGGAAATCTTTGCCCGTATTGAACGCGATCCGGATTTCGGCACTGACCGTTATGCAACTGTGCTGGCACGTTTTGCGGATTTTGATCTGAGTTTTTATGTGGCAACACAGCTATCTGGGCGTCAGCAGATGGTCTTCCATGGCGATAACGGGATGATTACGGTTCATGCGCCGTTTAACGCCGGAAAATATGATCATGCACGGGTCACATGGCATGACGGTTCACACACCGCTTCACAGGAATGGACTTTTTCCAATATCAACCAATATAGCCTGCAGGCTGATGCTTTTGTGCGCTTTGCCCGCGGGGAGAAAGAAGTGCTTTTCAGTCTTGAAAATTCAAAAGCTAACCAACATGTTATTGACAGGATTTATACAGCAGCCGAAAAGCAGTGACATAAAGCGCATCCTAAAAAGCGGAAACCGGTTTTTAGATAAGATGTGCGGCATGCTTCGTGCTGTAATAATTTTTTAAATTCTGAAAAAACCGTCAAAATCGATCAAAACAGATAAAAAACGCATCAAAATGCGGGATTTTTGTCGCAACCGCGGGCTTGTGGCTTGCAGTGAAAATCCCCCCTTCTTATATACCCCTCGACTCGTGGCGATCAGGCGTTTAAAAGCCGGTTCGTTTTGTCAAAAACCCGATAGGGGCTGCCACATGGAATGCTCGGCAGAGGTCCCGGCAGTTCGCTGAATGGAGAAGAATAAATATGGCTAAAGTAATTGGTATCGATCTGGGAACGACCAACTCCTGCGTCGCCGTTATGGACGGTAAGACTGCGAAGGTCATTGAGAATGCTGAAGGTGCACGTACAACGCCTTCGATTATTGCTTTTACCGATGGTGACGAACGTCTCGCTGGCCAGCCTGCGAAACGTCAGGCTGTTACCAATCCGGAAGGCACGCTGTTTGCTGTTAAGCGCCTGATCGGCCGCCGCTTTGATGATCCGATGGTCACCAAAGACAAAGATCTCGTACCTTACAAGATCGTTAAGGGCGACAATGGCGATGCATGGGTAGAAACCCATGGCAAGAAATATTCACCTTCGCAGGTATCCGCGATGATCCTTCAGAAAATGAAGGAAACCGCTGAATCCTATCTCGGTGAAAATGTAACGCAGGCTGTTATTACAGTTCCTGCTTACTTCAACGATGCTCAGCGTCAGGCAACCAAAGATGCCGGTAAGATTGCCGGTCTGGAAGTTCTGCGTATCATCAACGAACCAACCGCTGCGGCTCTGGCCTATGGTCTCGATAAGAGCGAAGCCAAAACTATTGCTGTTTACGACCTTGGTGGTGGTACATTCGACGTATCGATCCTCGAAATCGGCGATGGCGTGTTCGAAGTGAAGTCCACCAATGGTGATACTTTCCTCGGCGGTGAAGACTTTGACATGCGTCTGGTTGAATATCTGGCAGCAGAATTCAAAAAAGAGCAGGGCATTGATCTGAAGAACGACAAGCTCGCTCTGCAGCGCCTCAAGGAAGCCGCTGAAAAAGCGAAGATCGAACTGTCTTCTGCTCAGCAGACCGAAATCAACCTGCCGTTCATCACCGCTGATGCAACCGGTCCTAAGCACCTTGCCATCAAACTGTCGCGTGCGAAGTTTGAAAGCCTGGTGGATGATCTGGTTCAGCGCACCATTGAACCATGTAAAGCTGCACTGCGCGACGCTGGCCTGAAAGCCGGTGAAATCAGTGAAGTTGTGCTGGTTGGTGGTATGACCCGTATGCCGAAAATTCAGGAAGTTGTTAAAGCTTTCTTCGGCAAGGAGCCACATAAGGGTGTGAACCCTGATGAAGTGGTTGCAATGGGTGCTGCTATTCAGGCCGGTGTTCTGCAGGGTGACGTTAAAGACGTTCTGCTGCTCGACGTAACACCGCTGTCGCTTGGTATTGAAACACTTGGCGGTGTGTTCACTCGTCTGATCGACCGCAACACAACCATTCCGACCAAGAAATCGCAGACTTTCTCGACCGCTGAAGATAATCAGTCGGCTGTGACGATCCGCGTTTCGCAGGGCGAGCGTGAAATGGCTGCAGACAACAAGATGCTCGGCCAGTTTGATCTGGTTGGCATTCCGCCTGCACCACGCGGCGTACCGCAGATTGAAGTGACTTTTGACATCGACGCGAACGGTATCGTGAACGTGACCGCGAAAGATAAAGGCACCGGTAAAGAACATCAGATCCGTATTCAGGCATCCGGTGGTCTGTCCGATGCTGATATTGAGAAGATGATCAAAGATGCGGAAGCCAACGCCGATGCCGATAAGGCGCGCCGTGAAGCTGTGGAAGCCAAGAACCAGGCTGAAGCTCTGATCCATTCAACCGAAAAGTCGCTGAAAGATTACGGCGATAAAGTTTCCGGTGATGACAAGGCTGCGATTGAAACAGCTCTTGCTGCACTGAAAACCGCTGTTGAAGGCGATGATGCGGAAGACATCAAAGCGAAAACACAGACCCTTGCTGAAGCTTCCATGAAGCTTGGTCAGGCTATGTATGAATCAGCACAGGCTGAAGAAGGTGGCGATGAAGCCGCTGATGTCCGTGCTGATAAGGACGATGTTGTTGACGCCGATTTCGAAGAAATCGACGAAGACAAAAAGAAATCCTGATTTATCAGGTTGAAAGGCAAAGCCCGGCTTAGTGCCGGGCTTTTGTCCATTCAGTTGCCTGCGGTCTTGCAAGTCTTTCACGGCATAATGCAAAATTCCGGGCGCATGAATTTACCCGTCTCTGGACATCGGTTTGCGGTGTCACCACATAAACCGGACGGGATGAACAGGTCAGCGCCGGATATTGGTTTGTTAAAAATCAGGGCTGCGACAACCTTCAATGACTGTCTGAAAATGTTCTGATCGGGGCGGCATCATCAGACAACAGCCATCGGGACGAATGGTTTATGAAAGTGGATTATTACGAAACGCTCGGCGTTATCAGAACTGCGGATGATAAGGTTATTAAAACGGCCTATCGCAAACTGGCAATGCAATATCATCCGGATCGCAATCCGAATGATGCGGAAGCAGAGCGCAAATTTCTTGAGCTGGGCGAAGCCTATGACGTGTTGAAAGACCCGCAAAAACGTGCGGCCTATGACCGTTTCGGTCATGCAGCCTTTGAAAATGGCGGTGGCGGTGCCGGCGGATTTGGCGGCTTCGGTGGCGGCGGTTTTGGTGCCGGTGGCTTTGCTGATATTTTCGAGGATATTTTCGGCGATGTTATGGGTGGCGGTCGCAACCGTCGGACCAATGGCCGTGAGCGCGGTGCTGATCTGCGCTATAATATGGAAGTAACACTCGAAGAAGCCTATGCCGGTAAAACGGCACAGATCAGTGTTCCGGGCTCTATTTCCTGTGAGGAATGCACGGGCACGGGTGCCAAGAAAGGCACACAGCCGGTTACCTGTACAACTTGCGGCGGCGCCGGTCGTGTGCGTGTGGCTCAGGGCTTCTTCTCAGTGGAGCGTACCTGCCATACCTGTAACGGCCGCGGCCAGATGATTAAAGATCCGTGCCCGAAATGTGACGGCGCGGGACGTATCAGTCAGGAACGCAATCTGTCGGTTAATATTCCGGCAGGAATTGAAGACGGCACACGCATTCGTCTGACCGGTGAAGGTGAAGCCGGTACACGCGGCGGACCGAGCGGTGATCTTTATATCTTCCTGTCGATCAAGCCGCATGAATTCTTCCAGCGCGACGGATCTGACCTTTATTGCAAAGTGCCGATCTCGATGGCGACAGCGGCTCTTGGCGGTCAGTTTGAAGTGGCAACGCTTGACGGTACACAAACCCGTGTGAAAGTGCCGGAAGGCACCCAGAACGGCAAACAGTTCCGCCTCAAGGGTAAGGGCATGCCGGTGCTGCGCCAGCAGACAACCGGCGATCTTTATATCCAGATTGCGATTGAAACACCGCAGAACTTAAGCAAGCGTCAGCGTGAATTGCTTGAAGAGTTTGAGCAGATTTCGTCAAAGGAAAACAGCCCGCAATCGACCGGCTTTTTCTCGCGGATGAAAGAATTCTTTGAAGGCATCCGCGATTAGAGTGCCGTGCGCCCCATTGGGCGCACAAAACTCGCTCTGACACTTTAAAATTATGCTCTAATCGCTTTGACTGCAGAAAATAACCGGAGCGGCATTTGTATTTCATGCGAATGCCGCTTTTTTATGCGCCATATTTTATGGTGTTCCTGAAGAAAAATATCATCTCTCTCCGTTTTTGCCTTGCTTCCGCCGTGAAACGCGGCAATTCTTTGTCTGCTGGCGACATATGGGAGTATTTGATGGCTGGGCTGATACCAAAGAAACTTGCACAAAAATTCGATGAAGAGATTCGCTTCTTCAAAGGCTGGATCGATAAGCCGAAAGCTGTTGGTGCCATTTTGCCAACAAGTGGTGTTACAGCACGCCGCATGGCCAGCATTGTTAACCCGTCATCGGGGCTGCCGGTTCTGGAACTGGGACCCGGCACCGGTGTGATTACCAAAGCCATTCTTGAGCGCGGGATTGAACCGCAGAACCTGTATTCAGTTGAATATTCGGCTGAGTTTTTCCACCATTTGCAGAACACTTATGCGGGGGTGAACTTCCTGCAGGGGGATGCCTTTGATCTTGATAATGTGCTCGGTGAAGCACGGGATCAGCAGTTTGACAGCGTGATTTCCGCCGTGCCGCTGCTCAATTTCCCGATGGAAAAACGACTGGCATTTCTTGGCGATTTGCTAACCCGTATTCCTGCGGGGCGTCCGGTCATGCAGATTTCTTACGGGCCGGTTTCACCGCTGCCGGTCGGGCGTGGTGCTTATAGTGTCGAAGGCTTCGATTTTATTCTGCGCAATCTGCCGCCTGCGCGCCTGTGGGTTTATCGCCGGATTCTGGTGTAGATTGCGGCCATCCGTAAAGTGCAGCACAGAACGCCGTATCAGAATGTTGATGCGGCGTTGCTTTTTTATATGCGGCGCTAAATAGTGATGTTCTGACTATTTAATTTGCGTGTCATTGAAAGGATCAGCTCTATGTCCTCAGTTCTCGTTTTTGCCGGTTCCACCCGTAAAAATGCCTATAGCGGTCAGCTTGCCGGTGCTGCTGTGCAGGAACTGACACGGCAGGGCGCAGAAGTAACCTATATTTCGCTGAAAGATTATCCGTTGCCGATTATGGATCAGGATCTGGAGGCGGAAGAGGGCATTCCGGAAAATGCTTATAAGCTTGCACGGTTGTTTGCGGCGCATAAAGGACTGCTGATTGCTTCGCCTGAATATAATTCATCGATCCCGCCGCTTGTGAAAAACACGCTGGACTGGATCAGTCGTATTCATGAAGATGGTGGTAAACCATTTCAGCCGACATCGCATCTGACTGTGGCACTGTGCTCGTCTTCACCTGGCGGTTTTGGCGGTATGCGCGGTCTTTATCATCTGCGCTCAGTTATGATGATGCTTAATACCCAGATTATTTCTGAACAATGTTCGGTTGCTCATGCCCATCAGGCCTTTAACGAGGATGGTGCATTGCGCGATGAACGCACAGCGCAGACCCTTGCTCGTGTTTGCCGCAGCCTTATCAGCAAGATCTGATCTTTTCACTCAGCACTTGTTGTGCGATGAGGGATAAATTTCAGATCAGAATGAAGTGCGGAGACAGATTATGGATGTGAGCAGCGTGCGCGACCGGTTGATTGTTGGCCTTGATGTGCCGGATGTAATTGCGGCGGAAAAGATCGTTGAGGAACTTGGCGATACGGTTTCGTTCTATAAAATCGGTTACCAGCTGGTGTTTTCGCAAACGGCAAAGGGCGGTGGTCTGGATTTTGCTTCACACCTGCTCTCGATGGGCAAAAAAGTCTTTCTCGATGTGAAACTACTCGATATCGATAATACAATCGCTAAGGGCGTGGAAAATATCGCCAAGCGCGGTGTGACCATGATGACGCTCCATGCCTATCCGAAGGCGATGCGTGCAGCTGTGGAAGCTGCCAAAGGCTCAGACCTCTGCCTGCTTGGTGTGACTGTGCTGACCTCGATGGATCAGGCGGATATGCTGGAGGCCGGTTACACTATGTCACCGGAGGAACTGGTGCTGCGCCGCGCGCAGCAGGCAAGTGATGCAGGGATGGGCGGTATTGTAGCCTCTGCCGCTGAGTCGGCCGCTATCCGTAAAATAGTCGGGCCGGATATGGCGATTGTCACGCCGGGTATCCGTCCTGCGGGCAGTGAAGCCGGAGACCAGAAACGTGTGATGACACCAGCAGATGCACTTCGCGCCGGTTCGAGCCATCTGGTTGTGGCGCGTCCGATTGTTGGTGCTGCAGACCGTAAAGCGGCGGCACAGAGCATTCTGGAAGAAATGGCCGCGGCTGTGTGAAAATTATGAATGGGAGTAAATGATGACGAAAGCTTACTGGATTGCCCGTGTCGATGTGCGTGATGCTGAGCGTTACAAAGATTATATCAGCACAGCCAAGCCCGCTTTTGAGCGCTTCGGTGCCAATTTCATTGCCCGTGGCGGCGTTGCCCATGCGGTAGAAGGGCAGGGACGCGCGCGTAATGTCATCATCGAATTTCCAAGCATGCAGCATGCACTGGATTGTTATAATTCGCCGGAATATCAGGCAGCGGTGGTAATTCGTCAGACTGTTGCCGATGGTGAGGTTATAATTGTTGAAGGCAATGCAGCCTGATCACATTAATGTAGTTAGCATTATAAATACCGGCCTTTACTGGCCGGTATTTTGTATTAAATATGCGTAGCAGTTACTGAAATTATGAAACAGAGGGCACTATGGCTTTGAAAATTGCGGTTCAGATGGACCATATCAATTCCATTCGTATCGCGGGTGATACCAGCTTTGCTTTGTGCCTTGCGGCACTCGATCGCGGCCATGAGCTTTATCATTACACACCGGATCGCCTGTCGATGCGTGATGGTGTTGTCAGCGCGGCTCTGGAGCCGTTGCAGGTGCGTGATATTGAAGGCGATCATTTCACACTCGGTGAAGCCGTGCATACGGATTTGTCGGAAATGGACGTTATCCTGCTGCGTCAGGATCCGCCTTTTGACATGAATTATATCACCACAACCCATCTTCTGGAGCGTATTCATCCGAAGACATTGGTGGTGAATGATCCGGCATGGGTGCGTAACAGCCCTGAGAAAATCTTTGTTACAGAATTTCCGGATCTGATGCCGGAAACACTGATTACCAAAGACTTGCAGGAAGTGCTCAAATTCCGCAGGGAGTTCGGCGATATCATCATCAAGCCGCTTTACGGCAATGGCGGCGCAGGCGTCTTCCACCTGACGACAGATGACCGCAATCTGACCTCACTGCTGGAAATGTTTGAACAGATGTATCGTGAGCCGTTTATCGCCCAGCGTTATCTGAAAGATGTACGCTCCGGTGACAAGCGCATCATCCTCATCGATGGTGAACCTGTCGGTGCCATTAATCGTGTGCCTGCGGAGAGCGATGCCCGCTCCAACATGCATGTCGGCGGCCGTGCTGAAGCCACAGAGCTGACGGCACGAGAAAAAGAAATCTGCGCACGCATCGGACCATCGCTGAAAGAGCGTGGCTTTATTCTCGTCGGCATTGATGTGATCGGTGACTATATGACCGAAATCAACGTGACTTCACCAACCGGTATCCGTGAGATCAAGCGCTTCGGCGGTGCGGATATTGCGCAATTGTTCTGGGATGTGGTTGAAGCCAAGCGCGCTTAAATTTCATCTTTATAACTAATTGATATAATTAATAAAACACCGGAAACTCATTTGCGGTTCCGGTGTTTTTGTTTGTTGATGTTGTGCATTTCCCCTGCTTAAAATGACGTATCGGGTGGGGGCGTGAAATGATTGCACGGGTCAGTACAGTTGCTTTTCAGGGCATAGAGGCCAAGCTTGTTGATGTGCAGGTGATGGCTGCACCGGGCAAGATGAGTATGTCGATTGTCGGCCTGCCGGACAAAGCAGTGGCTGAGAGCCGTGAGCGGGTGCAGGCGGCGCTCCATGCTTCCGGTCTGTCAATGCCGGTGAAGAAAGTGACCATTAATCTGGCACCGGCGGATTTGCCCAAAGAAGGTTCGCATTATGATCTGCCGATTGCTATGGGGCTGATGGTAGCGGTCGGTGCGCTACCGGAAGATTGTCTGCAATCCTTTGTCGTGCTCGGAGAACTGGCGCTGGATGGCACAATCGCGCCGGTTGCCGGTGTGCTACCCGCAGCGATAACCGCCAATATGCATGATCTCGGATTGATCTGCCCGCAGGCTTGCGGGGCAGAGGCTGCATGGGCTGATGCGGATATGCCGATCCTCAATCCGCGCAGTTTGATCGCACTTGCCAATCACTTTCGCGGAACACAGGTATTGTCCCGTCCGCAACCGGCCATACAGAGCTTTTCAGAGGGGCCGGAGGCATTTCCTGATCTGGCGGATGTCAAAGGGCAGGAAACAGCAAAGCGCGCGTTGGAGGTGGCTGCAGCGGGCAATCATAATTTGCTGTTTGTCGGCCCTCCGGGATCGGGTAAGTCCATGCTGGCGCAGCGTCTGCCCGGTATTCTGCCGCCCTTGTCTCCACGGGAGATGCTCGATGTCTCGATGATTGCCTCAGTTTCCGGCATGTTATCCGGCGGTAAGCTCACAGACCGGAGGCCGTTTCGCAGCCCGCATCATTCGGCTTCTATGGCGGCAATGGTTGGCGGCGGGCATAAAGCAAAGCCCGGCGAGATATCCATGGCTCATCACGGGGTGCTGTTTCTTGATGAATTACCGGAGTTTTCGCCGCAGGTGCTGGATTCGATGCGTCAGCCCTTGGAAACCGGTGAATGTATGATTGCCCGTGCCAATCATCGCATCAGCTATCCGGCGCGGTTTCAATTGGTAGCAGCGATGAATCCGTGCAAATGCGGTATGGCCGGAGAGCCGGGCTTTACCTGTGCGCGGGGGCCGCGCTGCCGCAGCGATTATCAGGCGCGGATATCAGGGCCATTGCTGGATCGTATTGATCTGCGTGTGGATGTGGCTGCTCTCAAACCTTCTGATTTGATTTTAACAGGGCAGGCAGAAAGCAGCGCTGCTGTGGCTCAACGTGTGGCGCAGGCGCGGCAAATCCAGCAGGAGCGTTACCGGCAATCGGGCATGGCGCATATTATGACCAATGCGGCCTGTCCGCCCAATATTCTTGAGGAGGTAGCCGCAGTCAGCAATGACGGACGCAGATTGCTTTATGATGTGAGTGAGAAATTGCGGTTGTCAGCACGTGCCTATCATCGTGTTTTGAAAGTAGCACGCACGCTGGCTGATCTTGATGCGGTGGCGCATGTGGAGCGCAGACATATGGCTGAGGCTGTTTCCTATCGTACCTCGACGGAAATGGTCAGCACCTGACGCGGTTTATATTACGCTGCAGGCTTATTTAACCGCGCCGACAACCAGATTGCCCGGAGTTTCAATGGAAACCCAACGACCGGTATGGTTCGCAGCCTGACGCTTCAAATAAGTGTAATCGGTTTCCTGCCAGTTTTTCACGGCATCGGTCAGATTATCGAGAATGAAATCACCGCGATCTGTACGCACGGTCAGAACCGCATGACCTTCACCGTCCGGCTTGCGAAGAACAGTGATGAGCAATGAGCTGAGCGGAATGCCGGCTTTGGCCAGTTCACGGCGCTTGAGCAGTACATATTCTTCACAATCGCCGACAGTGGTCGAATAAGTCCAGTATTCTTCTACGCCGTAGATTTCCATATCAGTCATTGGCTGGATCAGCGCGTTGACTTCAACATTGACCTGAACAATTTTCGCCCATGTTGCCTGATCGAGTTTGACAGGAGCTGTTTGCGCAGAAGTAACATTGCACTCGGCTGGCAGCCGTTTGCAGAATTCGTAATGACCGATTGGCTGTGATGTCAAACCGCCGGTTGCCATGAACGGGCTGCCTGTCTGTGCCGCAAGTGTTGATGAGCCGAGCGCTAATACCAAACTTGCTGCCAAGCCTGCGACTGACAATGTCAGATTTTTTAAATTTACAAAACTGAACATACACAACGCCTCAGCCACAGTCACTTATTAACGAAATGTTAATATCGGTAACAGGTAAGAGTCAATTGTGCCGGACGCGCTGCGCCCGAGTTTATTAAGAAATGGTTAACAGGCATTAAGAGGCAGTTTTGCCCCTTTGATGTTCCCGTAAAAGCGGAGACCGGTTTTGCGTCCGGAAATGCGTGAAAACAAACAGGCAGAGCATTTCCGGTGTTCAGAAATGAACAGGAAATGCTCCGGCGTTGATTACAGCTTGTTGTAGCAAACCTTGGTATGGCCTGCGCCGACAAAGCCGAGTTTCTGAGCTGCGCCTTTGGAAAGATCCAGAACACGGCCTTTGATGAACGGGCCGCGGTCGTTAATCCGTACCACGAGCGATTTTCCGTTGTTCTGATTGGTCACACGTACTTTGCTGCCGAGCGGCAGGGTACGGTGTGCGGCAGTCATACCTGCCGGATTCATGCGTTCACCTGATGCGGTTTTTGATGTCAGTGCATACCAGGAAGCGCGGCCGCAATTGGCAGCAGCAGCTTCAGCCTGACTGCTGGAAAAAGCAGAAACTAAAAAGACAGCGGCGGAAAATGCAAAGAGGGCAGGCAGGCGCTTGGTGCGGATCGTCGTCATAGGTCGTACCGGTGTCAGCAGCCGGAGGTTGTACAATCATTGTACAAAATATCGGGCGCGACGGTTGTGTCAGAGCGCGGGCGCAGAATGCGGATAGATTGCAGTCAGTCATCCGGTCTGTCGTTATCAATAATCTGAAGTAACAGAAGTTCAGGTGCTCAACTGCAATGTAAATGTGGCGCTGAAATGGTCACAAATGGAATATATCTTGGATTGAATTTTAGGTTAACAATCTGTAAAATTTCGTTATATTGAGTATATATTCTGATTTAAATCTTTAATATTTTCTATTTTATCTTTTTTGAATCAAAAATATATATAGAATTATTTATTTTTATGAAAATATGACTCTTCGCCTGATCGCGCTTTAAGAACTGGACATGTTTAATTTCGGATTCAAGACTGACTCCAAGGAGACAGCGGTACAATCTGTGTTTGCAGGACAAGTTTAAAACGCTTTCCGCCAAGGTGTAAATATTATGGCGAAATTGTGATTTTGGCCGGTGATCACGTTTTTGAAAGCTGATTGCTTGTCTCACCTTTTGCGTTTAGAGCTTAATACAGGCGTTTTTGGATGCACAATAAGACCGGCAGGCAGAATCGGGGAGGATGGTTTTGCTGCTGAAAAACGTGCAAACTCTGCCCGAAAGTGTTGGTAAGCAAACGCTGGCAGGCAAAAGCCGGAACAGAAGATTATATCGGATCGTATTATGTCGCTTCCTCCATCGGATCATTCCCTGAGTAAGCCGGAACCCAAGCCGGTCACTACACCGGAGCGCGTGCAGCAAGAGCAGACGCCTGCACAAGCGGTTGTTTTGTCCGGCCCGCAACGCTTTCTTTATCTGTGTCTCGGTTTTCTGATGCTGGGATTGGGGATTATCGGTGCAATTCTGCCGGTGATGCCGACGACAATCTTCATTATTCTGGCAGCATGGTTTTTTGCCCGCTCATCACCCAAGCTTGAAAAGCGCATTCTGGAACATCCGCAATTCGGTCCGCTGGTGATTAAATGGCGGGATCGCGGGGCGATTCCGCGTCGTGCCAAGAAATTCGCTTGCGGCGGTATGATGATCGGCTATGCGATTTTTCTCTGGAGCGCCCAGCCCGGATTATATTTAGGCGCAGGCGTTGCGCTTTTTATGTTGGCTTGTGCTTACTATGTGGTATCCCGACCAGAGGAGTAAAATCCGGCGCTGAGGGTGTTGCCGGATTCAATTATCTGGGAGCCTATTATGAGTGACAATGCTGCGCCGCGGATTAATCCGGCAGTTTCTGCTTTATCATTACCGCCAATTCCCGCTGTCAAGGCATGGGCGCAGGCCTATGACGGTGCTTTAGGACCGTTGATTGATTTGTCACAGGCTGTGCCGGGCTATCCGCCGCATGATGAAATGCTGCGCCTTTCCGGTGAAGCGGCATCCTCTAAAGCTTTTGCCAATTACGGGCCGATTGAAGGACTGCCAGCACTGCGTGAAGCCTATGCCGCGCATGTCAGCCAGCTTTATAAAGCCAAACTGGATGCAGCGCAGGTGCAGATTACAGCCGGTTGTAATCAGGCTTTTATTGCAGCCGTCATGGCGCTGGCCGGTGCCGGTGATACGGTGATGCTGAGTAATCCGCTCTATTTCAACCATGAAACGTCACTGGCCATGCTCGGTATCAAGCTGGAGCTGATGCCATGTCGTGCGCAGAACGGTTTTGTGCCTGATCCGCAGGAACTGAAGCAGGTTCTCCATGCGGATATTAAAGTGCTGGCGTTGGTCACGCCGAATAATCCGACCGGAGCAGTTTATTCCGCAGATGTGCTGAAGCAGATTTATGAGATTTGCCGCGCTAACGGTACATGGCTAATTCTCGATGAGACCTACCGCGACTTTCTCGAAGATGCCGATGCCGTGCCGCATCATTTGTTCGATGAGGCTGACTGGAATGACTATCTGATCCAGCTTTACAGCTTTTCCAAATCCTTCTGTATTCCGGGTCATCGTCTTGGTGCGATTATCGCGGCGGAAGCTGTGATCTCAGAGATTGCCAAGATCATGGACAATCTGCAGATTTGTGCGCCGCTGCCGCCGCAGGCTGCAATTGCGCAGGCGATTGAACCGCTGACCGGATGGCGCAATGAAAACCGCCGTGAAATTACACATCGGGCGCAGGCTTTGCGCAGTGCAATAGCGCAGATGGATGGCTGGGAAGCCATTTCTGTTGGTGCCTATTTCGCCTTTGTGCGTCATCCGTTTAAGGGTATCGAATCTGCGGCGGTGTCAGAGAAACTGGCAAAGACCTGCGGAATTATCACCATTCCCGGCGCTTATTTCGGTGAAGGACAGCAGGACTTCCTGCGCTTTGCCTTTGCCAATGTGGATGCTGAAACCATTACGATGCTGCCGGAACGTGTGGCGGCACTGCGTTTTTAAGCTGCGCCTATTCTGCCGCATCTGATGAGCTAGTATTTTATTTGATTCTTCCCCTATAGTGGCAGACGGTCTGCTGCATATCGGGGAGGAATGCATGTTTGAACTGGCAATTGCGTGGGACTGGCTCGGCTTTGCTGCCCGCTGGCTTCACGTTATCACCGCAATCGCGTGGATCGGCTCATCTTTTTATTTTATTGCTCTTGATCTGGGCTTACGCAAAGCGCCTGATCTGCCGCCCGGTGCCTATGGCGAGGAATGGCAGGTTCACGGCGGCGGTTTCTATCACATCCAGAAATATCTGGTCGCACCGTCACGGATGCCGGAAGACCTGATCTGGTTTAAATGGGAATCCTACGCCACATGGCTGTCGGGCTTTGCGCTGCTGGCCATTGTCTATTACGGCGGTGCAGATCTCTATCTGATTGACCCTCAGGTGCTGAATGTTTCCCGCACCACGGCGATCATCATTTCACTGGCTTCAATTGCCGGTGGCTGGGTCATTTATGATCTGCTGTGCAAATCCCCGCTCGGGCGCAACACCACCCAATTGATGGTGATCCTCTATTTTGTGCTCGTTCTCATGGCATGGGGCTATACGCAACTGTTTACCGGACGCGCGGCCTTCCTGCATCTGGGCGCTTTCACTGCCACGATCATGTCCGCGAACGTGTTTATGATTATCATACCGAACCAGAAGAAAGTGGTTGCGGATTTGATTGCAGGGCGCACACCTGATCCGAAATATGGCGTGATTGCCAAGCAGCGCTCCACTCATAATAACTATCTGACACTGCCGGTTATCTTCCTGATGCTGTCGAACCATAATCCTCTGGCCTTTGGTACGAAATATAACTGGATTATTGCGTCGCTGGTGTTTCTGATGGGGGTAACAATCCGCCATTGGTTCAATACACGCCATGCGCGCAAGGGCAGTCCGACATGGACATGGCTGGCAACGGTGCTGTTGTTTATTGTGATTATGTGGCTGTCCACCGAACCGAAACAGCTGGACAATGCCGGAGAGGCACAAGCCTCGACTATCCAGCAAAAATACATCAATACACCCGAGTTTGAGACGGTGCGCGATACTGTTCTGGGGCGTTGTTCCATGTGCCATACGGCAGAGCCGTCTTGGGAAGGCATTTTAGTGCCGCCTAAAGGTGTCATTCTCGACAGTGATATTGCGATCGCCGCTCATGCCAAAGAAATCTATCTTCATGCAGCGCGTTCTCATGCCATGCCGCCTGCCAATCTCACAGGGATGAGTGCTGAGGAGCGTCTGTTGTTGCGGCGCTGGTATGAGACCGCTTCAGCTTCTAAACTCTGATCGAATCTATGTTGTAATACTGACTATTTCTGCTTTTCAGCGAGGGTATTTTCATGTCTGTGAATATGACACAAAAGCATAATCAGCGTCTTATCCGCGGGCGTGTTTTGAGTTTTATCCGTGAACCGCAAGATATCAGCGATACTGCGTCTTATATCTATCATGAAGATGGTGCGCTGCTTGTTGAAGGCGGGGTGATTAAAGCCGTTGGCGATTATGCGGCTGTAGCAGCGCAGAAATCACCGGACGCACCGGAAACCGATCATCGCCCGCATCTGATCCTGCCCGGATTCATTGATACGCATATCCATTTCCCGCAAAGTCAGGTGGTTGCATCCTATGCGGCGGAACTGCTTGACTGGCTCAATGATTATACTTTTATCGAAGAGCAGAAATATGCCGATGAGCAATTTGGCGAGCATATTGCCGAACGCTTTATTGATGAATTATTGCGTCACGGCACCACGACTGTTGTGGCCTATGGTTCTGTGCACCCGCAAAGTGTGGATGCATTTTTCCGTGCCAGTGAGCGGCTTAATATGCGCAATATTGCCGGTAAGGTGATGATGGATCGCAATGCGCCTGCTGCTTTATGCGATACGGCACAGTCCGGCTATGATGACAGCAAGGCGCTGATTGCCCGCTGGCATGGCAAGGGGCGTCTGGATTATGCGATTACGCCGCGTTTTGCGATTACCTCAACACCGGCACAGCTGGAGGCAGCGCAGGCTTTGGTGCGTGAACATCCGGAATGTTATGTGCAGACGCATTTGTCTGAGAACCATGCCGAGATTGAATTTACCTGTTCGCTCTATCCCGATGCGCCGGATTATACCGGTATTTATGAGCATTATGGTCTGCTCGGGGACAAGACATTGCTCGGACATTCCATTCACTTGTCAGAACGGGAAGTGAAAGTGTTGGCGGAAAGCCGGTCTGTGGCGGTGTTCTGCCCGACCTCCAATCTGTTTCTCGGCAGCGGGCTGTTTGACCGTGACGGCCTGCGTGATGCCGGTGTACGCATTGGTGTGGCGACCGATATTGGCGGCGGCACCAGCTGGTCAATGCTGCGCACATTGGATGAGGGCTATAAAGTGCTGCAATTGCGCGGCCAGCGGCTCAATCCGCTCAGTTCATTCTATATGATGACATTGGGTAATGCGCGGGCACTGTCGATGGAAGACAAGATCGGTACGCTGGATGCGGGTACAGAAGCGGATTTTGTGGTTTTGGACAGTCGTGCCACATCTGCGATGCGGCTGCGCATGGATGCAGGTTCCAATCTGGCGCAGGAATTGTTCCTGTTGCAGACACTCGGGGATGACCGTGCGATTGTGGAAACCTATGTGGCTGGTCACCCTGTAAAAGCAGTTTAAAGAAAACCGGCCGGAAAGTGATTTCCGGCCGGCTCATTATTCTCAATCTTCGTGGATCAGGCTGTGATCACGGGTCTCTTTCATGCGGATATAGATAATCAATGAAAGACCGATCATGATTGTCACATACCAGAAGAACCAGGTTTCATAGCCGGATAGTTTGAACTTCAGAGCCACCCATTCAGCGGTACCACCGAAGATCGTATTGGCTAGCGCATAAGGCAGAGCAACACCAAGCGCACGGATATGCGCAGGGAACATTTCTGCCTTTACCACCGCATTGATCGAGGTGTAACCGGTCACGATAATCAGACCTGCCAGCGACAAACCGAAAGCGACATACGGATCGGTTGTTGTCGAGAGGGTCGAGAAGATCGGATAGGTGAATAGCACACCCATCACACCGAAGCCGATCATCAGTGGCTTACGGCCAACGCGGTCGGAAAGTGCACCGGCCAGCGGCTGGATCAGCATGAAGATCAGCAGCGCGAGCGCGGTGATTTCACTGGCGGATTCCTTGCTGAAACCGGAAGTGTTGACGAGGAACTTCTGCAGATAGGTGGTGTAGGTGTAGAAAGCCAGCGTACCACCGGCAGTCAGTGCCAGAACGGTGAAGGCTTCTTTCGGATAATGTTTGAACAGGGCAAAACCGCTTGAGCGTGGTTTGTCGCTGGTTTTGGCATTATCGAATGATTTTGTTTCAACAAGACCACGGCGAACCCAGAAGACAAAGATCGCCAGCAGACCGCCGATAAAGAACGGAATACGCCAGCCCCAGTCACCGAGCTGTTCCGGTGTGAGAAGGCGCTGCAGGATCAGCAACACGCCGAGGGCTGTCAGCTGACCGGCAATGAGGGTCACATACTGGAAACTCGAGAAGAAGCCGCGACGGCTTTTGCCGGCCATTTCACTCAAATAGGTTGCGCTGGCGCCATATTCACCACCCACGCTCAGACCCTGCAACAAGCGGGCAAAAACCAGCAATGCCGGTGCAAGCACGCCGATTGTTTCATGGCCAGGTGTTACGGCAATAATCAGTGAGCCGATACACATCAGTGTAACGGAGAGTGTCAGTCCGGCTTTGCGGCCTTTACGGTCGGCATAGATACCCATGATCCATGCACCGATCGGGCGCATCAGGAAGCCGACGGCAAACACAGCCGCAGCACTCAGCAGCTCTGCTGTCTGGTTGCCTGACGGGAAGAATTTAGGCGCAAAATAAAGCGTAAAAGCAGCATAGACATACCAGTCATACCACTCAACAAGATTACCGGCAGAACCGCCGAGAATAGACTTTATGCGGGTTTTTCGGTCGAGCTCCGGCACCGGAGAAGCATTGTCTTTAGGCGACATTTCAAATCCAATCTTACACCAAAAAGCAAAACCGGATTTAGTAAAGCGTAATATCACTCTGAAAGCCTGAAAACGGAAACGTCTTGGGAGATACGTTTATCTGTTTGGCTGCGGGTCATACGCTTTGTCCGGTCTTGCCGTTCTCTAAAAAGGAAACGAAAAACACTCTGCTGCCGCAGATATTATCCGGCGCACAGAGCCAGACTATGTATTTAACTACAGTCTGGCTGATCGGGAGATGCAGCCTGAAAAATGTCTGAACAGAGAGGTTCTTTGACTTTAACGTAAACGGCCTATGCTGATAAATTCGTTTTGTCTACTGGCTGGCGGTTAATTTATGAAGCATCGGCTCGTATTCTTTAAATGCTTGAAAGTTTCGTGCGTATGAGAGTTTTAAAATGTTATAAAATTGCATGTGCCCTGCCGTTGAAGAGAATGGATACGGGGCATTGTTAAAATCGAAACAGCTCTCTTGCTTTCTGCAAAAGAAACAGTAACGTCGCGCTCGCAACAGAGCCTTATGTTTCAGACTTTGATCTGGTGCCGGTAATTGATCTGACGTCACATGCTGAATGTGAAGGGGCTGAGTGTGGGGAGCGCCAGTCTGCCGGAATACTCTCCGAAAACCCGCACATTTACGGCCTCTCATTTTTACGGCCAGGCACTTTTACGGCAGTGACAGTATGAATACGCAAACGCATAATCTCCGCGCAGCTCTGATCGCCTTTATTGCTTTCACAGCATTTTCAGGGGCGGATACAATTGTTAAAACACTGAGCGCCCGCATCGGTGTTTATGAGACAACATTTTTGCTGTCCGTTTTTGCTCTGTCTTTTATTGTTGGTCATGGTTGTCTCAGCGGGCAGGCAAAGCGTTTGCTGCCGGTTTATCCTAAGCTGGCCTTTGGCCGTGCGCTGCTGTTGTCGATGAACACGCTGCTGATCTATTATGCGTTTTCGGCTTTGCCGCTGGCTGAAGCTTATGTGCTGGGCTTTCTGTCTCCAATTTTTGTCGCGATTGTCGCTTTTATCATGGTAGGAGAGCGCCTCTCCTTGCGCGGTTGGTTCGGCGTTCTTCTCGGCTTTGCCGGCGTGATCTGGATTTTACAACCGGGCGCGGCACCACTGTCTGCCGGTCATCTGGCTGCATTAGGCTCGGCCTTGTTTTTCGCCATCGCACAGGTTTTGCTGCGCCGTGCCAAAAGTGATGAATCCGATAAGGCGCTGGTTGTTGCTCTTCTGATCGTCCAGTCCTTTTTTGCCGGATTGCTGGCACTTTATAACGGCCTGATCACACCGCAATGGCAGGATCTGGGGCTGGCGCTTCTCGGCGGCGGGCTGATCGCTTTTGCGCAGACGATGATTGTTAAAGCCTTCCGTCTGGGTTCTGCCGCTATTGTTGCCCCTGTTCAATATAGCCAGATTATCTGGGGACTGTTCTATGGAGCATTGTTGTTTAATGCTCCGGTGGAAATTCATATGCTGGCCGGTGCTGTTGTTATCCTGATTTCCGGCTGGCTGGTGCTGAACTAAGATATGCTTTTGCTTTGAACCAGCCGGATCATGCCGGCTGGCGGGCTATATTTATCGCTTTATATTGACGGCATTGCTATCTCCCTTAATTTACCGGCATAGCGGGAATAATCCGCACAGGAATGAGGGGGAGGCGGATGCAAATGCCGCATGAGAATAAGACATCGATATCCGATGCTGAGAATGGGCTTATTTATCCGGCGCATCCTTTGCCTGAAAGCGGAAACCTGCAAAATCTGGCGAAATATGTACGTACAGCCCGCGCAATGCTGACCGGTATTTTTCTGATGATGCTGGTTTATGCGCTGTATTTTGCACGGGATTTTTTCATGCCGGTCACGCTGGCCATTTTGCTGGCTTTGATGCTGACGCCGATTGTGCGCTTCTCCAAAAAACGGCTCGGCATTTCTGAAGCTATTTCTGCCACTCTGCTTGTGGTCTTTTCTTTCTCATTTATCGGCGTGACCGGTTATCTTTTAAGCGGGCCGGTTACGGAAATGGTGAGTGAAGCACCGGAGATCGGACGGGAACTGACAGAGAAACTGCACCGGTTGCGGGCACCGGCGGAACATTTGCTCAACATAAGCAAACAGGTCGATCAGGTCGCACAAATGGGACAGGATCCGAAAGTGCAGACAGTTTCGCTGGCGCAGCCCGGAATTCTTTCACAAGCCGCGGGTAATGTCTTGTCAGGCGGCACGACAATCGCAGTGACGTTTATTCTGACACTGTTCATTCTTGCCTCGGGAACCATGTTCTATGAAAAGATCATTCAGTCTTTTGGCAAGCTGAGCGAAAAAAAGCGTGCCTTGCGTGTCGTCTATGACGTGGAACAGGTTATTTCCAGTTATCTGCTGACGATCACGATCATTAACGGGCTTTTAGGGCTGGCAATCAGTCTGGGGCTGTGGGCATTGGGGATGCCGACACCGTTTGTCTTCGGTGTGATGGCAGCTCTGCTCAATTTCCTGCCCTATATCGGCGCATTGACGACAATTGTCGTGGTCGGGATCATAGCCATCGTGTCTTTTGACCAGATCGCCTATGCCATGCTGGCTCCGGCTTTTGTTCTGGCCTGTAATATTCTCGAAGGGCAGATTGTGACACCGACCATTATCGGCCGGCGTCTGGAGTTGAATACGGTTGCGGTTTTTGTGGCAGTAGCCTTCTGGTCATGGCTGTGGGGCTTTATCGGTGCCCTGATTGCGGTGCCGCTTCTGGTTGTCATAAAAGTTTTCTGTGATCACTTTGAAACACTGCGCCATGTGGGCAATTTTTTGTCCGCACAGGCAGCCGAGGATGAGAGCGAACCGGAAGAAAGAAAAGCGAAGCCATCTTAACCGGTTGTTTTCATTTTCTTTTCAGCAGATGGATTTTCGGGCTTTGTATTGACCGTGCGGGAAATTGCATTTTTTTATTATAAAATGCTGAATTGAGCACTGATACAAACCTGTAATATTAGTGTCATATAGCTGTTATATAGAGCGCGTAGATGGCTGGTAACGTCGAAAACGTTACCTCATTCTTCTAACTGGAGCTGCTCCTATGAACAAGCTGATTACAACGACTGCTGCATTGGCAATTGCTGCTGTAGCCGGTGCTACTGCCGCTCAGGCTCGCGACCAGATTCAGGTTGCCGGTTCGTCAACCGTTCTGCCATATGCCAAGATCGTTGCTGAAACTTTCGGCGAAACCTATCCGGATTTCAAAACCCCTGTTATTGAATCCGGCGGTTCGGGCGCAGGCATCAAAGACTTCTGTAAAGGTGTAGGCGAAAACACAATTGATATCGCCAATGCATCCCGCGCAATGAAGTCTTCTGAGTTGCAGTCCTGCATTGATGCAGGTGTAAAAGATGTTCAGGAAGTGCGCATCGGTTATGACGGTATCGTTTTCGCAACCGACATTAACGGTCCGGACTGGAAGCTGGCTCCGGTTGATGTTTACAAGGCTCTTGCAGCGAAAATCGTTGTAGACGGTAAGCTGGTAGATAATCCGAACACCAAGTGGAATCAGGTTAACGCCGCTCTGCCGGATTGGGATATTGCTGCTTATATTCCGGGCGAAAAGCACGGTACCCGTGAAGTTTTCGAAGAAAAACTGCTCGCTGACGGTTGTAAAGAAAGCGGTGCGCTGGAAGTCATCAAAGCCGGTGGTGCAGATGACAAGGCAGCTGCCAAGACTTGTATCGCTGTGCGTAAAGACGGCAAGGCTGTTGATATTGACGGTGACTACAGCGAAACACTCGCCCGCATCAGTGCCAACAAAACCGGCGTTGGCGTATTCGGTCTGTCCTTCTATGAAAACAATGCTGACAAGCTGAAGGTTGCAACTGTGAACGATATCGTTCCAAGCGTTGAAACCATTGCCAAAGGCGAATATCCGGTTTCCCGCCCGCTGTTCTTCTACGTGAAGAAAGCACATCTGGGCGTGGTTCCTGGTCTGAAAGAATATGTGGAATTCTTCCTTTCCGATCAGATGATTGGTGATGAAAGCCCGCTGGCAGACTATGGTCTGGTTCCGGCACCGGAAGCAGAGCGCAAAGAACAGCGCGATGCATTTACAGCCGGTACTGTAATGCAGGTTAAATAATTTGAATATGGTCCGGGTGCAGACAAACTCTGCGCCCGGATTGTCTTTTGTCGTGGACGGTGATCAGGGAATTTAAATGTCGATCATGCTGGTCTTAACAATTGTCTTCGTGCTGGGCGTCGCAGGGTTTTTCCTTGGCCGCGCCAAAGCGGTTGCACAATTGAATACCGTAAAAAACGTGGCAGATAAAAAAGAGAAACCACATTCCCGTCCGCATTATCACGGATGGTGGGTTTTCTCTCTGACAGTCATGCCGGCAATTATTTTATTTGTCGTCTGGTCGCTGAGCGCCACCGTCTATCTGGAGCAGACTGCCAAATCGCAGTTGCAGGATGCTCTCGGCAACACTGAAAATTACAGCGAAAGCCTGTCGCTCGGCGTGGTCAAAAGCCTCGCACACGGGTTTGAGCGTCTTGATCCGCAGCAGCGTGAAAACCTGCCGCAGACCTATTCTGAAGTCCGCGCATTGATGGCTGAAAAAGGCATCGCGCTGGCAACAGAAGGTCAGGATGTGATGGTGCCGGTTGCTGTGCAGTGGAATAAAGCGGCAGATTTTTCTTCGAATATTCGCGCAGCTCTCACTATCGCACTGGCTATTGCCGGATTTATCTTTGGCTGGATGACAATTGCACCGCGCGTCCGCGCCCGCAACAATGTGGAAAACATTGTGCTGTGGGGGCTGATCGCTGCATCAACCATCGCCATTCTCACCACTGTCGGCATCGTCTTCTCGATGCTGTTTCAGACAATCAATTTCTTCAGCGATGTTCCGGCCTACGAGTTCTTCTTCGGAACGGTTTGGGACCCGCGTTTTGCCGCTGCTGGTGCCACAGATTCCCATGGTCAGTTCGGTCTGATCCCGCTGCTTGCCGGTACGCTTTATATCGCGCTGGTCGCGATGGTCTTCGCGGTGCCGGTTGGTCTGTTCGCCGCTATTTATATGTCTGAATATGCCGGTGCCAAAACCCGCGCTATCGTCAAGCCGCTGCTGGAAGTGCTGGCCGGTATTCCGACCATTGTTTACGGTTTCTTCGCGCTGGTCACAGTCGGCCCGTTCCTGCGTGACCTGAGTGCCGCACTGACCGGTGGTCAGGGCTTCATCATGGCGCAGAGCGTGCTCACTGCCGGTCTGGTGATGGGCGTGATGCTGATCCCGTTCGTATCCTCCCTGTCTGATGATATTATCACTGCCGTGCCGCGCTCCCTGCGTGACGGTTCTCTGGGCTTGGGTGCCACCCGTTCCGAGACGATCAAGCGTGTGATCCTGCCTGCTGCGCTGCCGGGTATTGTCGGTGCGCTGCTGCTGACCGCTTCCCGTGCCATCGGTGAGACCATGATCGTGGTGCTCGCTGCCGGTGTGGCCGCTAATCTGACGCTCAACCCGTTTGAGGCGATGACGACGATCACTGTTAAAATCGTCAATCAGCTGACCGGTGACCTTGAGTTCAACTCACCGCAGACACTGGTGGCTTTTGCACTGGGTATTACGCTCTTCTTCCTGACACTGCTGATGAATATTTTCGCTCTCTACATTGTGCGCAAATATCGGGAGCAATATGAATGACCGACGCTGTTTTCACTCCCAAGACAACTTCAACCGCACCAGCCCGCCGTGATATTGGAATCAAACGCCGCTACGCTGCCGAACGTCGTTTCCGCATGTATGGCGTGATTGCGATTGGCATTGGTATTTTCTTTCTCTGTGCGTTGTTTTTCTCGGTATTCTCCAAAGGCTACACAGCCTTTTGGCAGACAACGATTGAAATTCCGGTACTGCTGGATGAGAAGGTGATTGATCCTTCCAATGAACGTGCCAGCAATCCGAATGTGCTGATTACAGCGAATTATCCGCTGCTGGTGCGCAATGCATTGGCTGATAAGCTCGGTGTGGAGAAATCCAACCGTCCTGCCATGCGTGACATGACCCGTTTCTATTCGGATGGCGTTCGTCTGCAATTGCGTGAAATGGTGATGGCTGATCCGAAACTGATCGGCACAACCCAGACAATCAAATTCCTTGCCGCAGCCGATGTTGACTCTGCCAATAAAGGTCAGATCGACCTGTCGGTTGACCAGAGCAAGCGTAAAGTCTCCGACCTGCAAGTCGGCTGGATGAAGACTTTGAAGGATGAAGGCGTTATGCGTCAGTCCTTCAATACCGGCCTGTTCACCATGGGGGCCTCCAGCCGTCCGGAAACGTCCGGTCTGGGTGTGGCGCTGATCGGCTCCCTTTATATGATGCTGATCGTGCTGGTCTTTGCTCTGCCGATTGGTGTTGCTGCTTCGATTTATCTGGAAGAATATGCGCGTAAAAACCGCTTTACCGATATTATTGAAGTGAACATCAACAATCTGGCTGCGGTACCTTCCATCGTGTTTGGTCTGCTGGGTCTGGCGGTTTTCATCAACTTCTTTGGCATGCCGCGTTCGGCCTCGCTGGTTGGCGGTCTGGTGCTGACGCTGATGACATTGCCGACAATCATTATTGCAACGCGCGCGGCTCTGCGTGCGGTGCCGCCATCAATCCGTGCTGCGGCGCTGGGTCTTGGTGCTTCCAAAACGCAAGTGGTGTTCCACCATGTGCTGCCACTGGCCGCGCCGGGCATTCTGACCGGCACGATTATCGGTCTGGCTCAGGCACTGGGTGAAACAGCGCCGCTGCTGCTGATCGGTATGGTCGCCTTTGTTGCCAATGCTCCTGTTACCCCTATGGATCCTGCGACTGCGCTGCCGGTACAGATTTTCATGTGGGCTAATGAAGCAGAACGTGCTTTTGTAGAGCGGACATCGGGTGCGATTATTGTGCTCCTCCTGTTCCTCGCTGTGATGAATATTGCCGCAATCATTCTGCGCCGCCGTTTTGAGCGTCGTTGGTAGATTCGAAGGAACCGGCTATGAACCTGATGAATGATTATACGTTAGAAAAAACTCTCGGAGAGAAGATGAACGCCTTGCCAAAAAAAATCAAAATGCGCGGGGACAAGGTCAAAGTTTTCTACGGCGAAAAACAGGCTTTGCACGGCGTTGATCTGGATATTGAAGAAAACAGCGTGACCGCGCTGATCGGACCGTCCGGCTGTGGTAAGTCGACTTTTCTGCGCTCACTCAACCGTATGAATGACACGATTGAAGGTTGCCGCGTTGAAGGGCTGATTACGCTCGATGGCGAGGATATTTACGACCCGAAAATCGACGTGGTGGAACTGCGTGCCCGTGTCGGCATGGTGTTCCAGAAGCCAAATCCGTTTCCGAAATCGATCTATGAGAATGTTTCTTACGGTCCGCGCATTCATGGTCTTGCCCGCAGCCGCGCAGATCTGGATGTCATCGTTGAAAAGAGCCTGCGTGGCGCCAGCCTCTGGGAAGAAGTGAAAGACCGTCTGAATGATGCAGGCACAGGTCTTTCTGGCGGTCAGCAGCAGCGTCTTTGCATTGCCCGCGCCATTGCAGTGAGCCCTGAAGTTATTCTGATGGATGAGCCTTGCTCGGCGCTTGACCCGATTGCAACCGCGAAAGTGGAAGAGCTGATTGACGAGTTGCGCCGTGACTATACGATTGTCATCGTGACCCACTCAATGCAGCAGGCTGCGCGTATTTCGCAGACCACAGCCATGTTCCATCTGGGCAATCTGGTAGAGGTCGGTGACACGGATATGATGTTCACCACGCCGAAAGAAAAACGTACGCAGGACTATATTACCGGCCGTTTCGGCTGATCTGAGCTTACGCGTAAAAACAAACAAGATAGAGCATTTTCTATGAGGCAACATAAGCCGGAAATGCTCTGGAGTTTTACAGACTGCTTTGGCAGTGCCACAGGATAAGGAAATTTCCATGCCGTCACAGCATACGGTTACGTCCTATGATGAAGAACTGAAGTTTCTCGCCCGCAAAATCGCCGAAATGGGCGGTCATGCGGAGCGTATGGTGGAGCAGTCCATCAAGGCGATTGTGACTGCCGATAATGCGCTGGCACAACGGGTCATTTCCGAAGATTTGATCCTCGATGCAGGCGAACGTGAAATTGATGACAAGGCGATTATGATTATCGCCAAGCGTCAGCCGATGGCTGTGGATCTGCGCGAAATTATCGGCGCGATCCGCATCTCAGCGGATCTGGAACGCGTTGGCGATATGGGCAAAAACATTGCCAAGCGTGTTGTTGCCGTTTCGGAAACACGCCAGTCGGTGAAGCTTTATCGCGGTCTGGAAACACTGGCGGAGCTTGCCCGCACCCAGCTTAAAGATGTGCTGGACGCCTATGCAACCCGTTCTGTGACTCAGATCAATATTGTCCGCGACCGCGATGATGAAATTGATGCGATGTACACATCGCTGTTCCGCGAACTTCTGACTTATATGATGGAAGATCCGCGCAATATTACGGCCTGTACGCATCTTCTGTTCTGTGCCAAGAATATTGAGCGTATCGGCGATCATGCCACCAATATTGCCGAGACAGTCTATTATATTGTCACCGGTAATCAGATGCCTCCGGATCGTCCGAAAGATGATCTGAGCCATGACGTCGTTCTCGACGAATTGCATAAAAACTAAGCTGTTCTAACCGGCAGCGGATATGCAGGGCATTCAGCCCTGCCTGTCAGAATAAACGTCATGCATTCCGGCTGTGCCGGAATGCAAATGCTCCCTTATGTCTAAACGAATAGTGGATACGCAATGTCACACACGCCAAGAATAGCGGTTGTTGAAGACGAAGAAGCCATCAGCGAATTGCTTCGCTATAATCTTGAGGCTGAAGGCTATCAGGTCGATACGATCCTGCGTGGCGATGAAGCCGAAATTTATTTACGCGAAAACGTACCTGATCTTCTGGTTCTCGACTGGATGCTGCCTGGTGTTTCCGGCATCGAACTTTGCCGCCGTCTGCGTCAGCGCGCAGAGACAGAACGTCTGCCGATTATCATGCTGACAGCGCGCGGTGAGGAATCCGAGCGTGTGCGTGGTCTGGCCGTTGGCGCGGATGATTATGTCGTCAAACCATTCTCCACACCGGAGTTGCTGGCACGTATCAAGGCGATGTTGCGCCGTGCCAATCCGAGTGTTCTCTCCCATGTGCTGAAAGTCGGCGAGATTGTTCTCGACCGCCAGCAGCACCGTGTTTACCGCAAGGAACGCGAAATCAAACTGGGTCCGACCGAGTTTCGTCTGCTGGAATATTTCATGATGGCACCGGGGCGCGTTTTCTCGCGTACGCAATTGTTGGATGGTATCTGGGGGCGGGATATTTACGTTGATGACCGCACGGTGGATGTGCATATCGGCCGTCTGCGCAAGGCGATCAATACCGGTCGTGAAACCGATCCGATTCGCACCGTTCGCGGTGCCGGCTATGCTTTTGGCTGATAACCGGCCGATATTTGTGAAAAATAATGAGCCGGTGTGAAGAAAATTCACGCCGGTTTTTATTTTTGTGATTCTGCGAAAAGCCGTATCTGTAAAGACTATAGTGCCATAAACGCAAAGTGATTTCACGAAATATCAGCCATTTGTAACACGCTGTAATGAATTATGACTAACGTAATCGGGCAGTCAATTGCATGATGCGCCCGTGCCTGAGGTGCTATCAGGTTGTGAAATAAGGCAATATCGCACCAGAATTGCTGCAGAGCATGATCTGGTAAGCTGCTTCATTTTACAGTGTTTAGTGAAGTCTTTACGTAATCTTGCGTATTTTAGTAATCGCTCAAAAGAATGCGTTAACAAGTCGTTAACTAATGAAGCGCATTTTCTTGGGGTAAATTTTAACCGGTTGTCGCTAACCGGAACACGAATATAAATCGGGCCTTGTGCCTTTATTTAGCCCTAATAGCCTCCGATTTTCCCGGGGCTCGCGCACAGGATTTCTGTGCGACCCGGGTGTACGGGAAATTATTGATAAGGATGAACCGTTGAAACGCTCTTATTTAGCGAAAACACTGTTTATCGGTGCTCTGGTTGCCACGCCGTTTATCCTTGCTGGCTGCACCACGACTTCGACCGGTTCAAAATCTGCTAAGGCTGCACAGTCTGCCAAGGAATCCGGTGTGACTGTCCGCAATGGCAAAAAGACCTACACTTACACCTCCAGAGACCGCGAATGCCTTGAGCGCGCAATGTTCTTTGAATCTGCCCGCTCCAGCCGTGATGGTCTTGTTGCAGTCGGCACAGTGGTGATGAATCGCCTGGTCTCGGAAAAATATCCTGAAACCATTTGTGGTGTTGTCGGACAGAAAAACCAGTTTGCACCGGGCGTTATGACCCGTGCCATGAATTCCAAAGCTTTGCCGGATGTAAAAGAAGCGGCAGATTCAGTGCTGAAGGGTGAACGCCATCCGAAGCTGAAGAATGCAATGTTCTTCCATACTGCCGGTCTGAAATTCCCGTATAAAAATATGCATTATGTGCTGGTTGCCGGCGGCAATTCTTTCTACGAAAAGCGCCGCAGAGACGGAACGCTGGAATCGCCGCTGCCTGAAACCCCGTATAATCTGGCGGCTGCCTATGAGCCAAGAAACCAGTCCATGCCGGACAGCATCTATGATGTGACGGATACGGCTAAGGCCGGTAAAGGTGACCGTCTGCCTGTCGTTGCTCCGGTGATGGTGGCATCTGCCGGACAGACCGCGCAGGATGTTCAGGCTGCACAACCGGCTGCAGCGGAAGCACCGATGCAGCTTGCCTATCATGCACCGGCTGTAAACACACCGGTTCCGGCGCAGCTTCCGTTTGAAACCAAGCCGGTTGCAGCCTCTGCAACGCAGAATGCTTTTGCAGCAGGTGCGGAAGATATGAACAAGCAGAAAGTTGATGCGATCGGTGCATTGCTGCTGACACAGGATCGTCCGGAACCTGCAAGCTGATCCCGCATCTTGCCATTGACTGAAATGAAAAAGCCCGCATGATGCGGGCTTTTTATTTATAGAAATGAAGATCAGCGCGGCACAAGCACCGGTTGGTAAATAACCATCGGTGTGGAAAATTGCGGTCGTTCATTCTGCCATGCACGGATATCAGCACGGCGGTCGAGATGAATTTGCAGCAGGCAATTGGCCATGGCTTCAGATTTGGGTTTAAAACCATAGCTCATGCAGGTTTTCTCATCCTCAGCACGCTGCTGCTCGGGCGTGAGTGTCGTGCAGCCTGCCAGCGCTATTGCAAACAGTCCTGCAACAAGACTCAGCTTTTGAAATGATCGCGCATTATTGGGGTTTCGGTTCATGGATTTGTTCCGATAAATATGACTTCATATGGCATATTAACGCTGTTCCGCATCGGTGGCTACAGCGACAATATAAAATCCTGTCAAAGCTCTAGCTTACAGGCTCTTGCAGGAGTATCTGTGATGATCAATGAAAATAAGCGGAGTATGTGATGTCAGATTTCAGCCAAAACAATCACGCGGATGCAATCATCGATCCGGTTAAACTGGATAAGCTGGCCGAGGTCGCGGTTAAAGTCGGTCTGCAATTGCGTAAAGGGCAGGATCTGGTCATTACCGCGCCGGTTATCGCATTGCCGCTGGTGCGCCGTATTGCGGAACATGCTTATAAAGCCGGTGCAGGGCTGGTAACGCCGTTTTTCTCCGATGAAGACATGGCGCTGTCGCGTTTCCAATATGCGCCTGATGAGAGTTTCGATCATGCCAGCGACTGGCTGTATCAGGGCATGGCCAAAGCCTATGCAGGCGGTGCAGCGCGCCTTGCAATCACCGGTGATAATCCGATGCTGCTTTCCGCACAGGATGCAGGAAAAGTTGCACGCGCCAATAAAGCGCTGTCGATGGCCTATCAGCCTGCGCTGGAAAAAATTGCCGGTTTCGACATTAACTGGAATATCGTTTCCTATCCGAACCCGTCCTGGGCAAAGCTGGTCTTTCCGGATGATGCGCCGGATGTGGCAACACATAAACTGGCCGAAGCAATTTTCGCCGCATCGCGCGTGAATAATGCGGATCCGGTTGCCGCATGGGCAGATCATAATGCGCAATTGCGCAAACGTACCAAAATTCTCAATGAGCGTAATTTCCGCGCTTTGCATTTCACTGGACCGGATACGGATCTGACTGTTGGTTTGGCTGATGGCCATGAATGGCATGGCGGCTCATCGACCGCTAAAAACGGTATTACCTGCAATCCGAATATTCCGACAGAAGAAGTCTTCACAACGCCGCATGCTCTGCGCGTGGAAGGGACTGTTTCCAGCACCAAACCGCTGTCACATCAGGGTACGATCATTGATGATATCCGTGTGCGTTTTGAAGGCGGCCGGATTGTTGAGGCTAAAGCCAGCAAGGGCGAGGCAGTGCTGAACAAGGTACTGGATACGGATGAAGGCGCCCGCCGTCTGGGTGAAGTGGCTCTGGTGCCGCATTCCTCACCGATTTCGCAGAGTGGTTTGCTGTTCTATAACACGCTGTTTGATGAAAATGCTGCCAGCCATATTGCGCTTGGTCAGTGCTATTCTAAATGTTTCATCAATGGTGCTGATCTCACGCCGGAACAGATTGCGGCACAGGGCGGCAATAAGAGCTTTATCCATATCGACTGGATGATCGGCTCCAATAAGATCGACGTGGACGGCATTGCACAGTACGGCACATCCGTGCCTGTGATGCGCAAAGGCGAATGGGTCGCCTGATACATCTGAATTCCTGATAACTTCATAACAATAGCCGCCGCTTTTTTTAACAAGCGGCGGCTATTGTCATTTTTGAAACTATTTCGGGAATTGCAGCTTGCCGGATTGCTAATCCGGTTTATCGTAAGCAGGCTGATAACTGTGTCGGAAGGGGCTGCATAATGAAGAGACCGCTGCGCATTAGCTTATATAGTCTGGCTCTGTTGCTGATTATCGCGGCAGGGCTTGGCTTTGTTTTCCGTAAGCAAATCCATGAATATTATGCGGTCTATCAATATGCCAATACATTCAAGCCCGATGTGATTGATGCAAATTTCCGCTCACTTTATAAAATTTACCCGTCTATCCGTGTAGAACATAGCGGTGAAGTCAGCCCCTTGCCGCAGAATGAAAGACCTTTGCCCGAAACCTATATTTATCAGGGAGAGACAAAACGGGTTGCTGACTGGCTGGAACGCACGCAGACAACCGGTTTCATCGTGCTGAAAGACGGTGCTGTTGCCTATGAGCGATATGAGCGGGGCAATACGGCTGCAACGCAGGCAATCGCCATGTCGATGTCGAAATCCACGATCTCGTTTCTGATTGGCAATGCTGTGCGGGACGGTCTGATTGATATAAATCGGACCGTCGATCATTATGCGCCGCAACTGGCAGAGGGCGGCTATAAAGGGGTGAGCGTCAAGAACGCGCTGCAAATGTCTTCAGGCATTGGTTTTAACGAAAATTATGGTGATCTCTCATCCGATATTGTGCGTTACATTATCCAGATTCTGACCGGTTCGGTGAAAGATTTCACCGCTCATCTGCAAAAAGTGCGGGAACAGGGAACAGTCAATATTTATGTTTCCGCCGATACGCAGGTGCTGTCCATGGTGCTGGAAGGCGCAACCGGCAAACCGATGGCCGATTATTTCAGGGAAAAATTATGGTCGCGTCTGGGGGCAGAGGCTGATGCTTATTGGCTGGCTGATGCGAAAGGTGATGCAGTCTCGGCAGGCGGGCTGAATGCGGTGTTGCGTGATTATGCGCGTTTCGGCCTGCTTTATATGAATGAAGGGCGCAATTTCAAAGGTGAGCAACTGGTGCCGGCTGAATGGGTACATGCTTCTGTCACGCCGGATGCGCCGCATCTGATGCCGGGCAGGGATGATCCTGTGCAGGGCAAGCCGCTTGGCTATGGCTATCAGTGGTGGATACCGGGGAAACCGCAGGGGGATTTTGTCGCTGTCGGTATTTACGGGCAGTTTATCTACGTCAATCCTACGCATAAAGTGGTGATTGCCAAAACCTCTGCCTATGCGGATTACAACAAGGATGGCCAGAAAATGAAAGATGAAAGCATCATTGTTTTTCAGGCTATTGCAGACTCGCTTTAAAGCATCACCAATTTAAAACACCGCCTGTCCCGGGGCAGGCGGTGTTTTTGAAATCTGCTCTGATTATTCCTGAACATGTGCTTCAAGGAACCACAGGGATTTGTCGAGACTGCGGGATGCGGCAGTGAAGATATCCGCACTGTCATCGTCACCGGCTTCTGCTGCATCTTTAATGGACTGACGAACCAGATTGGCCACAGCGCTGTAATGATCGATCAGCGCATGAAGATGGTCTTTGATGGCGTAAATATCTTCCGGATATGGCTTGAGTATGCTCGCTTCAGTAACGGTCTGGCTTGTGCCCAGCGCAGTGCCGCCAAGCTGAACGGCGCGTTCTGCAATCGTATCCGAATGTTCATCCAGATCAGTGCGGAATGTGTCCAGCATCTCATGCACGGCAATGAACTGAATGCCTTTGAGGTTCCAGTGTGCCTGTTTGGTAATCAGCGCAAGATCAATGATCGCAGCCAGATTTTTGTTCAGCAGGGCAATGACAGTGGTTTTGGCATTGGTTGGCAAATTGTTTTTTGTCGGATGGTTTTTCAGTTTGGATGCAGACATAGAGATTTCCTTTATGAAGGGACAAAATTTTCGTTTGTCTGAGGGCTGCCGGGAGGTGGCAGCACAAGAAACCGGAAGCAGCAGATGCTGCTATGAACATAACGTATCAAAGATAGGATTGTTCCCAGTGATTTAAAGAGTTTAAGCAGATTTTTATGTGCCATTTTGCATAGAGCCGAGTATTATCCTGCTGTGATAACAAAGCAGAATTCTGACACAAGCTGACTGCCTGTACTTGCCGATAACCGAATTCTGTTTTAGGTCGTAAGTCATGACTATACTTGCTCTCGACACTGCCGGCAGTTTGTGTGCTGCCGCTCTTTATGATCCGCAGACGCAGCAGCTTCTTGCTGAGGTCAGCCATGATATCGGCAAAGGCCATGCGGAATTGCTGCTGGACTATGTTGCGCAGTGTTTTGAGACTGCAAAAGTCTCCCGCAATGAGATCAGTCGTATCGCGGTCAATATCGGCCCCGGTTCATTCACAGGCGTGCGTGTCGGCGTTTCCGCTGCGCGTGGCTTCGGGCTGGCTTTATCCTGTCCGGTGATCGGTGTCAGTGGTTTTGAAGCGCTGTGCCATGAAATGCAGGCCGGGACACCGGCGCAGCCTGTTGTGATCGCATTGTCTGCCTATCGTGGTGATATTTATGCGCAAGGTTTTGATGCCGATGGCATAGCTTCAACCACACCTTTGGCCGGTAATGAGGCAGAGCTGTTGCCGGTTTTGCAGCAGCTCGGAGCAGATTATGCGCTGGCAGGCAGCGGCGCTGCACAATTGCAGGCAGCTGAGGGCAGCGAGCGTCGGATTATCAGCACATCTGCCCATGCATCCATTGGCACTTTTGCACGACTTGCGGCGCTGCGTGATGCAGGTACGCCCCCTGAGCCGCTTTATATGCGCGGGCCGGATGTGAAGCCGCAGACCGGATTTGCGCTGCCCCGTAAACAAGCGGGGCAGAAAACCGTGCAGGATCAGGAGCGCGGATGATCGGCCTTCCTTTTTCGCGTCAGAGTTTTGCTTATGAATCGCTGATGCAGGCGCATTGCGCTGAGCTTGCGGATCTTCATGCACCGGCTTTCCACCATGCATGGAGCGAGGAAGATTTTGCAGGCATGCTCTCGCAAGGCAATATTTTCGGTTTTATCGCCCGTCCTGTGGGCAAGCCAAAACAGGCTGCCGGTTTTGTGCTGGCGCGTCTGGTTGCCGGTGAGGCGGAAATTCTGACGATTGCAGTGTCATCAGCTTTTCAGCGTCGTGGTGTCGGACGGGATCTGATGGAGGCTGTCTTGCGCCATTTGCATCATGAACGGGCGGAAAGTCTGTTTCTTGAGGTGGATGAGAGCAATGTGGCAGCGCAAGCGCTTTACCGGCGTCTCGGCTTTATTCAGGTCGGGCAGCGGCCTGCTTATTATGAAACTGGTCACGGACGCAGCAATGCGCTGGTTTTGCGCCGGCAATTTCCGGAAACGATGAGCGTGTCATGATCGGTGCCATTCGCATTGCGGTCATAATCGGCTTGTTTATCAGTCTGGTTATTTCGCTGGTGCCGTTTCAATATCTGTTTGTCAAAGCGCGTTTGGGTTGGCAGCAATCGCTGCCGCGTTTTTTCCATCGTATTGCTGCATGGTTGCTGGGCTTTCGGGTGAAGGTTAAGGGCGAGATTGTGCAGGATCGCCCGTTGCTGCTGGTCGCCAATCATGTGTCATGGAGCGATATCGTCGTTTTATCCTCCGTTGCCAATGTCTGTTTTATCGCCAAATCCGAAGTGCGCAAATGGCCGGTTTTCGGCACTTTTGCGGTTTTGCAACGCACGGTTTTTGTTGAGCGTGAGAAAAAAGGCCGGACAGCGCAGCAGGCCTCAGATATTGCCCTGCGTCTGGCTGGCGGTGATGCGATGGTTCTGTTTCCGGAAGGGACAACATCGGACGGTAACCGCGTGCTGCCGTTTAAAACATCATTATTCGGCGCAGCCCATGCGGCTATTCGTGAGGCAGGCGAGGAGCAGGTGATCGTGCAGCCGGTTTCCATCGCTTATACGGGGGTTCACGGAATGCCGATGGGGCGTTTTCATCGCCCGATTGCTTCATGGCCGGGCGATGTGCAGCTGATGCCGCATCTCAAAGGTATTCTCAAAGAGGGCGCGATTGATGTTGAGATCCGCTTTGGTGAGCCGATGCGCGTGTCAGCGGATACCAGCCGCAAGGAGCTGGCACGTATCATGGAAGAGCGCGTGACCACAATGCTGCAAAGCTCGCTGATGGGGCGCGAAATCACCCCGTCAGATAAATAAAGTGAAGATCAGTCTTTACGACGCAGCCGGACGATCACGTCGACCCGTGCGGTGCCGATGTATCAGTCTTTGCGACGTAACCGCACAATTACATCAACATTGACGATTTCCATGCCTTCCGGTGCTTTCGGCAGATTGCTGACGACAGGCTGGCCGGTTTCACCATCGGGAATATCGAAGACAATATTTTCGCCTTCGACAAAAAAGTGATGGTGGTCGGAAATATTGGTGTCGAAATAGGTTTTCGATCCTTCGACCGAAATAATGCGCAGCATACCGGCTTCAGTAAACTGGTGCAGCGTATTATATACGGTGGCAAGAGAAACCGGCACGGAAGCAAAAACAGCTTCTTCATGCAGTTCTTCTGCGGAAAGATGGCGGTCGCCATGGGCGTAAATCAGGCTGGCAAGCGCAACACGCTGACGCGTCGGTCTGAGACCGGCGATCCGAAGGCGCTCCTCAATCGAAGCGTTGCTGGCATGGGAGGAATGAATATTCATCACTGACCTGTCAGAAGCTTGAAACAAATTGGTTCAAAATTAATGCTTGAGGGCTGTTGCCCATCCTGTCACAAGATTGATATATGCGCTGAACGAATGACTGGCAATAGCTATTCCTGTATATCTTGACAGGCAAATAGTTTCTTGCAGGTGTTTTACAGCGGGAAACACTCTGTGTTAGGGGTGTGCAAAGATTTTGTCTGAGCCTGACGAATATGTTCGTTTCGGGCTGTCCAGACAGCAGACAGATAAATGATTGGAGTCGGTAATGGCAGAGCAGAAGTCAAGTTACGGATATGAGGAGCTTCTCAGCTGCGCTCGCGGTGAAATGTTTGGTCCGGGCAATGCCCAGCTGCCTCTGCCGCCGATGCTGATGGTACACCGTATCACCGAAATCTCCGAAACCGGTGGTGAGTTCGACAAAGGCTATATCCGTGCTGAATATGATGTGAGCCCGGATGACTGGTATTTCCCTTGCCATTTTCAGGGCAATCCGATCATGCCTGGCTGTCTCGGCCTCGACGGCATGTGGCAGCTGACCGGCTTTTTCCTTGGCTGGCTCGGTGAGCCGGGTCGCGGTATGGCGCTGTCGACCGGCGAAGTAAAATTCAAAGGCATGGTGCGCCCGCATACCAAACTTCTGCAATATGGTATCGACTTCAAACGCGTTATGCGCGGTCGTTTGGTTCTGGGTACAGCTGACGGCTGGCTCAAGGCAGACGGTGAAACAATTTACAAGGCAACTGACCTGCGCGTAGGCCTGTCGAAAGACAGCGAGTCGTAAGTCGTAAAGACCGCGACGGACATAGCCTCAAAAAGAGTATTATCCACGGGTGCGACCACATTTAATTGAAAGCTTTTATGTGGCCGCTCTCAAAATATGTAAAAGTCGCACTTATGTAACCGCGTAGCGGCATCCGCAAAACGGGGTGTCATTCAGGGAACAGGTGCAAAGGAGAACGCAATGCGGCGTGTTGTCGTTACCGGAATGGGGATTGTATCCTCGATTGGCAATAATACCGAAGAGGTGCTGACCTCTTTGTTTGAGGCCAGATCGGGTATCCGGCGGGCTGAAGATCAGGCGGAACTCGGTTTTCGTTGTCAGGTCTCGGGCGCACCGCAGATTGATGTTGAAGCGCTGGTTGACCGCCGTGCAATGCGTTTTCACGGTCGTGGCACCGCATGGAACCATGTGGCCATGGATCAGGCGATTGCCGATGCAGGCCTGACCGAAGAGCAGGTTTCCAACGACCGCACCGGTATCATCATGGGCTCCGGCGGTCCTTCTACCCGCACAATCGTGGATTCCGCTGATATTACCCGTGACAAAGGCCCGAAACGCGTTGGTCCTTTCGCTGTGCCGAAAGCCATGAGCTCCACCGCATCGGCCACGATGGCGACCTTCTTCAAGATTAAGGGCATCAATTATTCGATCTCCTCAGCTTGCGCGACCTCGAACCATTGCATCGGCAATGCGGTTGAGATGATCCAATATGGCAAACAGGACCGTATGTTTGCCGGTGGTTGTGAAGATCTCGACTGGACCCTGTCGGTGCTGTTTGACGCTATGGGCGCGATGTCTTCGAAATATAATGATACGCCGGAACGTGCATCCCGCGCCTATGACAAAAACCGCGACGGTTTTGTAATTGCCGGCGGTGCCGGTGTATTGGTGCTGGAAGATCTGGAAACTGCGCTGGCACGCGGTGCCAAGATTTACGGTGAGGTTGTCGGCTACGGCGCGACATCAGACGGTTATGACATGGTTGCTCCGTCGGGCGAAGGTGCGGAGCGCTGCATGCGCATGGCGCTGTCAACCGTGAACGGCAAAATCGACTATATCAATCCGCATGCCACATCGACTCCTGCGGGCGATGCACCGGAAATTGAAGCGATTCGTAAAGTATTCGGTTCAGGCGATGCCTGCCCTCCGATTGCGGCAACCAAGTCGCTCACCGGTCACTCGCTGGGTGCAACCGGCGTTCAGGAAGCGATTTATTCGCTGCTGATGATGCAGAATAATTTCATCTGCGAAAGCGCGCATATTGATGAGCTTGATCCGGATTTTGCGGATATGCCGATCGTGCGCAAGCGCATTGATAATGCTGAAATCAATACAGTACTGTCCAACTCCTTCGGTTTTGGTGGAACGAACGCAACGCTGGTTTTCCAGCGCTATCAGGGCTGACGGAGAGAGAGTATGCAGGGTTTAATGAAGGGCAAACGCGGGCTGATTATGGGTGTTGCAAACAACCATTCTCTTGCTTGGGGCGTTGCCAAACATCTGGCCGATCAGGGCGCTGAGCTGGCTTTCACTTATCAGGGTGATGCCCTTGGTAAGCGCGTCAAACCATTGGCAGAGCAGGTCGGATCAGATTTCGTACTGCCTTGTGATGTTGAAGATATTGCAACTGTTGATGCGGTCTTTGAAGAGATCAAGAAAAAATGGGGCAAACTTGATTTTATCGTTCATGCGATCGGTTTTTCCGACAAGAATGAACTTAAAGGCCGCTATGCGGATGTAACGACCCGCGAAAATTTCAGCCGGACAATGGTAATTTCGGCCTATTCCTTCACAGAAGTTGCTCAGCGCGCCGAGAAGCTGATGAAGGACGGTGGTTCGATTCTCACATTGACCTATGGCGGTTCAACCCGCACCATCCCGAACTACAATGTGATGGGTGTTGCCAAAGCTGCTTTGGAAGCCATGGTGCGCTATCTGGCTGCTGATTTTGGCCCGCAGAATATTCGCGTCAATGCAATTTCGGCAGGTCCTGTGCGTACACTGGCCGGTGCCGGTATTGGTGATGCCCGCGCGATCTTCTCTTATCAGCGCCGTAATTCGCCGCTGCGCCGTACAGTCGATATTGATGATGTGGGTAAATCCGCAGTCTATTTGCTGTCGGATCTGTCGAGCGGTGTAACCGGTGAAGTTCACTTTGTGGATTCAGGTTACAACATTGTCTCTATGCCGACACTGGAAGAGCTGAAAAGCTCGGATGCGACCGGCAGCGAATAAGCCGATAAATATGATATAAAAAAGCCGCGCTTTGCGCGGCTTTTTTGTCATTTTTTAGCGCAGTTTCGGACGGAAAACCGGTTCCCACTTTTCCTGAAACTGCTTTATTTTCGTGCTTCGATGACTTTGAAGCCATCTTTATCGGTGAGTGGCATGACCTGCCGGAAATGCTTTTTCAAAACAGCTTCATAAGGGAGCTGACGATTGGCCACCATCAGGAAGCGGCCACCGGATTTAAGGCGCTTGGCGGCTGCCGTTATAAAACTCTGGCCGAGTGAAATATCGGTATTGCGGCCGGTGTGAAACGGCGGATTGCTGATCACGGTGTCATAAATCTCTGTCATCGGCTCGGAAGCGACGTCATGCCAGTAATAATGCAGTGGCACAGAACTGTTGAGTTCAGCCAGATTGCTCTGAGCAATCTCCAGCGCTTCAAAATCCGCTTCATAAAGATCAATACGGCTGATCTTGGCCGGATTGTCGAGACAGCAAGCTGTGAGATAACCCCAGCCAGCACCCAAATCCGCTACATGACCGAAGGCAATGTTTTTGAGATGCGGCACCAATAGTGCGGAGCCGCGGTCGATTTCTCCATGAGAGAACATGCCTGCTTTCGTCCAGAAACGCCCGTCCACGCGTTTTTGCTCCGGAATGAGGCTTTGCATGATTTCAGTATCAATCGCTTCCGGGCGTGTCATCCAGTAGACAACAGCGTGGTTTTTGGACAGGCGGTCGATAGAAGCTGCAATCTGGTCGCTGCGCTTGCGGAAACTGTCAATGCCAAGCTTTTTGTCGCCGGCGATAATGATCCGTCCGCCGGGTTTGACTTGGCCCAGCAATGTCGCCAGCCATTGCTCATTGCGGCCGCGATGTTTGCCGAGCAAAATCATACCGCCGTCATAGGTATCACTTTCGCTGACTTGCGACGTGACATGAAATCCGGCTTTATTGAGCGCCAGCCATTCCGGCCTCAGCGGCTGAATGCAATGCAGTGCCTGCTTCCACATTGTATCGAGCATTGTATCGGCACTGATGCCGAAGCAGAGAAATTTTTCACCCGTCTGAGGCAGATCAAGTGTTTCATTCTCAAAGGGCAGAAAGAGAGTGTTTTGGGCGCCGGTAATCATAAAATTTCTTTGGTCTTTGCTACCTGAGAAGGATGACAGTAGGTGGTTTCTGGAAGATATTATATTGAACTTATTATCGTTTAAAGTTTCAAACTATCTGCAATGCCGTGTTGCTCGCGGGGGAGTAGTACTATGGCGCGCAAATGTTGTCAGCCGCAATGTTTTGCAAAATGCCTGCCTGACCATCAGGCGTTGTTATTGCAGCTGAACAATATGATTGTGCAGTCACAGGTGAACAAACAGGATTTTCTCGGTTATTTGCTGAGTATGGCTATCAGTGAGGCGCAGGCTATTGTCGATTGTGCCCATCAGGAATCCTGGCTGCAAAAGGGCATCAGGCCTGAGACAGAACTGGTTTTACCAGATTGACCCTGAAGGCCAAGCAGCCTTTGATAATGTTGACTGTATGCTTAAATGAAAAGCCCCGCATATTTCTATGCGGGGCTTTTCAGAATTTGAAACCAGCTTATTCAGCTGTTGTTTCTTCTTTCTTTTCGGCAACGATTTCTTTGCCGGTTTCCTGATCAACGACTTTCATCGACAGACGCACTTTACCGCGCTCATCAAAGCCCATCAGTTTAACCCAGACCTTCTGGCCTTCCTTAACCACATCGGTGGTCTTGGCAACGCGGTCTGCAGCCAGCTGCGAGATGTGTACCAGACCATCGCGCGGACCGAAGAAATTTACGAATGCACCGAAGTCAGCAGTTTTAACAACTGTACCTTCGTAGATTTCGCCGATTTCCGGTTCAGCAACAATGGAGTGGATCCATTTCTTCGCTGCTTCGATTTCCTTGGCGGAAGAAGAAGCAATTTTGACTGTGCCGTCATCTTCGATGTTGATTTTTGCACCGGTCTTTTCAACGATTTCGCGGATAACTTTACCACCGGAACCGATAACATCACGGATCTTGTCGGTCGGAATGTTCATCACTTCGATGCGTGGTGCAAATTCACCAAGTTCAGCGCGTGCGCCGGACAGTGCTTTCGCCATTTCACCGAGAATGTGAACGCGGCCGCCTTTAGCCTGTTCCAGAGCGGTTTTCATGATCTCTTCGGTAATACCGTCGATCTTGATGTCCATCTGCAGGGCAGTGATACCATTTTCAGTACCGGCTACCTTGAAATCCATATCGCCGAGGTGATCTTCGTCACCAAGGATATCAGAAAGAACTGCAAAACGGTCGCCTTCTTTGATCAGACCCATAGCAATACCGGCTACAGGACGGGTCAGAGGCACACCGGCATCCATCAGCGCCAGCGAGGTGCCGCATACGGTTGCCATAGAGGACGAACCGTTGGATTCAGTGATTTCAGAAACCGCACGCAGGGTGTACGGGAACTGTTCTTTAGCAGGCAGCATCGGATGGATTGCGCGCCATGCCAGCTTGCCGTGACCGATTTCACGACGGCCAGGGGAGCCCATACGGCCGGTTTCACCAACGGAATATGGCGGGAAGTTGTAGTGCAGCAGGAAGGATTCTTTCTGCAGACCGGCCAGTGTGTCGATGAACTGTTCATCTTCACCGGTACCCAGTGTTGCAACAACGATTGCCTGTGTTTCACCACGGGTGAACAGAGCCGAACCGTGGGTACGTGGCAGAAGACCAACTTCCGATACGATCTGACGAACGGTTACCAGATCACGACCGTCGATGCGGCTGCCGGTATCCAGAATGTTCCAGCGAACGATTTTCGCCTGCAATGTTTTGAAAACAGTGCCGATTTGTTCAGGAGTATATTCGGTTGTTTCAGCATCTTCCGGCAGGAAATGGGCTTTAACTTTAGCTTTGGCAGCATCAACAGCGGTATAACGAGCCTGCTTGTCGATGATTTTGTAAGCTGCGCGCAGATCATCTTCAATGATTGCCAGCATTGCGGCTTCAGGAGCCGACAGGTCTTCCGGCTGGAAGTCACGTGGTTCTTTAGCAGCAACTTCAGCAAGGCTGATGATTGCATCGATCACAGGCTGGAAGCCCTTTTGACCGAAAACAACAGCGCCGAGCATCACTTCTTCAGAGAGTTCCTGCGCTTCGGATTCAACCATCAGAACAGCATCGCTGGTACCGGCAACAACCAGATCCAGTTTGGATTCAGCCATTTCGTCGAGATGCGGGTTCAGAACATACTCGCCGTTGATGTAGCCAACGCGCGAACCACCGATCGGGCCCATGAAAGGTACGCCGGAAAGTGTGAGCGCAGCGGAAGCGGCAACCATCGACAGAACGTCCGGATTGTTTTCCAGATCATGCTGAATAACGGTGATAACAACCTGTGTGTCGTTCTTGTAGCCGTCAGCAAACAGCGGGCGGATCGGACGGTCGATCAGGCGGGAAACCAGAGTTTCGTTTTCGCTCGGACGGCCTTCACGTTTGAAATAGCCGCCAGGAATACGACCGGCTGCATAGGCTTTTTCCTGATAGTTTACAGTCAGAGGGAAAAAGTCCTGACCCGGCTTTGGTTCTTTAGCCGAAACAACGGTCGCCAGTACCATTGTTTCACCGTAAGTGGCGATAACCGCGCCGTCAGCCTGACGGGCGACTTTGCCGGTTTCGAGAATGAGCGGACGGCCGCCCCATTCAATTTCAACTTTATGTGTGTTGAACATATCTTGTCCTTGGTTTGGAATATTTTTCGCGGCGCTGATGTCAGCGCTTGCACTATTCCGGTTTGGAACAGGGAGCGGGCAAGACAGCGGGAAGCTCGATTTTCCGAGCTGCCTGCAATCCTGCCTGCGGAACCTGTTCAATACAGTTCCATATCGGGCTTTTACGACATTATTGTTAAAGCCCTGCTGCATTTTTCCCGTTTTGGCGCTTACACGCACAGAGAATGCATTATTGTATAATACAGAGCGTTTTCAGGCTGTTGAGCCGTAAATGCCCTGTTGCCGGAGAGATTTAATGAAAAGTCCTGCTCCGGTAAAAATTCCGGCGAAAACCGTTGCAGGTTTTCGCCGGATGATGCGCTTAGCGGCGCAGGCCGAGACGGCCGATCAGGCTCTGGTAGCGCGCTTCGTCAACACCTTTGAGGTAGTCGAGCAGAGTGCGGCGCTGAGAGACCATTTTCAGAAGACCACGACGGGAGTGGTTGTCATTCTTGTGGCCTTTAAAGTGACCGGTCAGGTTGGAAATGCGTTCCGAAAGAACGGCTACCTGTACTTCAGGAGAACCGGTATCGCCTTCTTTGGTTGCATATTCTTTGATAAGAGCCTGTTTGCGTTCAGCAGTAATCGACATCGGAATGTCCTTTTTGTTTAAGAGGAGAAATGTCGCCCGTGGCCAAGATGTCGTCCAGCCGGGGCCGTTTATTTAAGTTCAGCACTATTCACATAAAACTATGCCTTAGACTGAACCTGACGATCATATAATCGAAACTGTGGCTTATTTCCAGACACATTTCAAAAAAGCCTGCAATGCAGGCTTTTTAATAAAATGCGCTAAGCTGTAATTGCTCGATTAATAAGTGAAAACGCGCTTCGGTTTGAACATACCTTGTTCAATGTAACCGATAGCCAGCAAACGGTTTTTGTAATTGGCACAAACCTCATCGGATTCCAGCGGTGCATCGCGACCGCGTAAGATGACCGGATTACCCATGCGCACACGGTGAGCCTGATCGTCGGACAAGGCAACCTGCACCAGATCTTCCAGTGCGGCACCGGTATCAATGATAAAATCATCAAGGGCTGAGAAATCACGCGGTGCAACAGGCGCAGGTTCTGCATCTTCATCATCTGATTTCGGCGGCAGCGGCGGCCATGCGGCTTCAAGCTCTGCAAGCGTTACGAAATCATCTTCGTTGAAAGGCGCAACTTCCAGACGGCGCAGTTCCGCAATATGACCGAGGCAGCCGAGATCACGCCCCATATCGCGGGCGAGCGAGCGCACATAAGTGCCTTTACCGCATTCAACTTCAAAAACGGCCTGTCCGGCTTCGTTGATCTCAACCAGTTCAAGCTGAAAAATCTCGACTTCACGGGAAGGAATGGCAACTGTTTCACCACCACGTGCCAGATCATAGGCACGTTCACCGTCAATTTTAATGGCGGAGAATTGCGGCGGGGTTTGCTGAATAGTACCGATATAATTTGGCAGAAGCGCCAGAATATCGTCTTCTGTGGGACGCTTATCAGAGGTTTTGGTGACAGGGCCTTCCAGATCATCCGTCGAGCGTTCTTCGCCCCAGGTCACGGTGAAGGAATAGATTTTCGTGCCGTCCATCACGTAAGGTACGGTTTTGGTGGCTTCGCCCAGAGCAATCGGCAACATGCCGGAAGCAAGCGGATCAAGCGTACCGGCATGGCCGGCTTTTTCAGCACTGAAAAGCCATTTGATTTTGGAAACGGCCTCGGTCGAGCCCATGCCTTTCGGCTTGTCAAAAATCACCCATCCGGAAACCGGACGGCCTTTTTTCTTTCCTCTGCGTGCCATCAGCCGTTATTCTCGTTATCTTTATGTGTTTCTGTGTCGGATTCATCGCTGTCATCCTGCTGCAAATCACGTGCAACTTCCGGCGAACGCAGCAGGGCATCAATCTTGGCAAAATTGTCGAAACTGGTATCCGGCCGGAAGCGGAATTCCGGCATATATTTCATCTGACGCAATTGCGGTGCAACGCGACCACGCAAAAACTTTGCATGGCTTGCCAGTGCTTTAATAACAGTCTGCACATCTGTATTGCCGACGATGCTGATAAAGCATGTCGCAATTTTCAAGTCAGGCGACATGCGCACTTCGGTGATGGAAACTACGGTATTATTCAGAACATCGTCACGGATTTCGCCGCGTGACAGCACCTGAGCCACGGCATGACGAACCTGCTCGCCGACGCGCAACTGACGCTGTGATGGTCCTGTGGAAGAAAAACGGGACATGGGGACTCCAAAATCTGAGCCAAATATCGGTCGGCAACTGTACAAATTGCATGATTGCGGAAAAGCCTGCGCGGCTTTCATCCTGTTCACAACCAGACTGATACAGCCTGACAATTATGACAATGCGGCCAATTAAAAATTCAGAGCGGCACTATGTCGGAAGATGAGTGTAAACCGCCCGAGAAATGAAGCAGCGGCAGTTCTGATGACTGCCGCTGCTTTGCTGATTACAGCGTACGCGTGATCATCTCAACGCGGAACGCTTCGATGATGTCGCCTGCGCGTACATCTTCGTAGTTTTCAAATGCCATACCGCATTCCTGACCCATCGGCACTTCGGCAACTTCGTCCTTGAAGCGCTTGAGTGTCTTGAGCTTGCCTTCGTGGATAACCACGTTGTCGCGGATAAGGCGTACACCGGCGCCACGCTCGACTTTACCGTCAACAACACGGCAACCGGCAACTTTACCGACTTTGGTGATGTTGAAGACTTCGAGAATTTCAGCGTTACCGATGAAGGTTTCACGACGTTCTGGCGGCAGAAGACCGGACATCGCTGCTTTCACATCATCAATCAGATCATAGATGATGTTGTAGTAGCGGATTTCGATACCCTGCTGTTCGGCTGCATCACGAGCCTGTTTATTGGCGCGGACGTTGAAACCGATGATGGCAGCATTTGATGCTTCAGCCAGCGAGATATCGCTTTCTGTGATACCACCGGCACCCGAATGAACGATACGTGCGCGGACTTCATCAGTGCCGAGTTTGTCGAGAGAAGCGATAATCGCTTCAACCGAACCCTGCACGTCACCCTTGATAACCAGCGGGAACTCTTTGAGACCGCTCGACTGCAGATTAGACATCATCTGCTCAAGGGAGCCACGCGAGCCTGCCTGACGGGCAACGGCCTTATCGCGGGCAAGACGCTGACGGTATTCAGAAATTTCGCGCGCCTTTGCTTCGTTGGCAACAACCGCAAAGCGGTCACCAGCCTGCGGAGTGCCGGACAGACCGAGAATTTCCACCGGCATTGCAGGGGATGCTTCTTTCACATGGTCGCCATGGTCATTGACGAGGGCGCGAACGCGACCCCATGCACTGCCGGCGATGATGATCTCGCCCGGATGCAATGTACCTTTCTGAACCAGAACGGTTGCAACCGCACCGCGACCGCGGTCAAGCTGAGCTTCAATAACCACACCTTCAGCTGTACGCTCAGGATCGGCTTTAAGATCAAGAATTTCAGCCTGCAACAGAACGGCTTCAAGCAGCTTGTCGAGGTTGATTTTGTTCTTGGCGGAAACTTCCACATCAAGCACTTCACCGCCCATGGTTTCCACAAACACATCGTGCTGCAGCAGGGCATTGCGTACTTTTTGCGGATCAGCAGTCGGCTTGTCGATCTTGTTGATCGCCACGATGATCGGAACACCGGCCGCTTTGGCGTGGTTGATCGATTCAATCGTCTGCGGCATCACGCTGTCATCAGCGGCAACCACCAGAATGGCGATATCGGTTGCCTGCGCACCACGGGCACGCATCTGCGTAAAGGCGGCGTGACCAGGCGTATCGATAAAGGTGATTTTCTGGCCGTTCTGTTCAACCTGATAAGCACCGATATGCTGGGTAATACCACCGGCTTCACCCGAGACCACATTTGCCTGACGAATTGCATCGAGCAACGAGGTTTTACCATGGTCAACGTGACCCATAATGGTAACAACCGGCGGACGCGGCAGCATTGCAGCAAGGTTATCTTCTACGTTGAAGATACCTTCTTCAACGTCGGATTCCGCAACGCGCTTCACTGTGTGGCCGAATTCTTCCGCGATCAGCTGTGCCAGATCGGAATCGATCACATCGCCCGGCTTCATCATCTGACCCTGTTTCATCAGGTATTTGATGATGTCAACGGCACGTTCCGTCATACGCTGTGCCAGTTCCTGAATGGTAATGGTTTCAGGAATAGTCACTTCACGGGAGATCTTTTCACGGACTTCCTGCATCTGCGAGCGCTTGAACTTTTCCTGACGGCGGCGCATTGCCGAAAGCGAACGCGAACGGCCTTCGTCTTCCAGATTGCTGTTCAGGGTCAGTTTGCCGCGACGGCGATCTTCTTCAGCTTTGGTTGGCTTTGTAGCGCGCACTTCCGGTTTCGCAGGCACGTTACGACGTACGCCTGCACCACGACGATCATCATCATCATCATTCTGCGGCTTGCGGTTCAGAACCTGCTGGGTCGGTTTTTTGTCGGCCAGCGGTGCTTCAGCATTAATATCGCGCGGGGCAGGTGCGCCGCCGGTGCGGTTGTAGCCACCCTGATTTGGACGGTTCTGACCGGCAGGGCCACGGTTCTGGCCGCCGGAGCGATCACCCGCCGAACGATCACCTGAAGGACGCTCACCGCCAGGGCGTGCAGCAGCCGGACGCACAGGTGCAGCCGGTTCGCGCTTGCGTGCTTCAGCCTCAGCTTTAGCCTTGGCTTCAGCTTCTGCCTTGCGGCGTGCATCTTCTTCAGCCTGACGGCGTTCAGATTCCAGACGCTCGATTTCACGGCGCTTTTCTTCTTCCGCGCGGCGGATAGCTTCTGCTTCAGCGCGTTTGCGGTCTTCCGCATCACGGATTACCGCATCCTGAAGGGCGCGGCGACGTGCATCCATTTCCGAAGAGGACAGGGTGTTCAACACCATGCCCGGACGGTCATTGGAACGGTTGCGCTGTTCATTGCGGCCACCCGGACGGGAACCCTGCGGCTTGTTATAGCCACCACCGGCCGGACGATTGCCCGCAGGGGTGCCCGGACGGGCAGCAGCAGGCGCTGCAGGCTTAGGTGCAACAGGTTTAGCAACTGCGGCTTCAGCAGGCTTGGCAGCCTGCGGAGCAACCGGTGCGCTTTCTGTTTTTGCAACAGGCGCAGCAGTTTCTGTAACAGGCGCAGGCTTAGGCGCATCTGCAATCACGGCCGGCTTTTCAGCAACCGGAGCAGGAGCAGCTTGTGCCGGTGTCGGAGCCGGTGCAACTGGCTGAACAGGAGCCGGAGCGGCTGCAGCTTCAGGTTTTTCGTCAGGACGGGTAAACTTGCGTTTTTTCGTCTCAACAACAACCGACTTGCTGCGTCCGTGGCTGAAATTTTGCCGTACAGTGCTCTGTTCGACTCCTGGCCGCTTGATGGTCAGCGTCTTTTTTGTGTCGACGCTCAGCGTCTTGTCGTCGTTTGAATTACTGTCGCTCATTCCGATTCCGTTTCCTTTGCAGCAGTGGCTGCCAGATTTTCCAAGTTCGCTGCGCTCTCGCCGCGATATTTATGCAGCTGAAGCGCCCGCGTGACGAACCCGGTTGCTGCCGTTCCTTCAATCACGGCGGCATGTATTACATTTCCGCCGCCAAATGCCAAATCCATTTCATCCCCTGTAAAAAGGGAATAGGCTTTTATATCTGTTCCGGTTGCCATCTTCCTCGCATGACGCGCCTGATCCAGCTTTCGGATGCCGTCGGGAGCCGCTGTTGTCGCATGAAGCACCATTATAACGCGACCGATACGCACAGCAGAATCAACTTTCGCCGATCCTGTCACCACAGCCCCGGACTTTCTGGCCAGTGCTAGACTGCCCAGCGCGGATTTTGTCAATAGCCTGTCGACCAGAGAGCCTAAATCCGCCGGCACCGAAACTTGCGTTTTCAGTGCGCGGGGCAGCAGTTTGCGTTTAACCGCTTCATCAACAATATGCCGTTCTGCTTTAATCCAGCATCCGCGTCCGGGTAAATTGCGCTTCAGATCCGGTACAACACTACCGTCGGGTGCAGCCACAAACCGGATGAGATCTACAGCCGGGCCGCTCTCGCGCGTAACAATACAGGTCCTGTCGTTTTTATCCGGTTTCAACCAGAACTCCACTTCGCTCGAAAACAGCGCCGGTGGAGAGGAACTGTTTTCTACTTTAATATGAGTGCAAGGGCAAGAAGCCCTGCAATATGTGTGCGCAAGACAGCCGTAAACCGAGCGGTTCCGGCTGTATGCAGTTTGTCGGAATACAGGCCTGTATCAAAAAAACTGACACAGGCATTATTTCCGGTAGAGAGCCGATGCGCGGACATCAAAATCCGCCCGCGCGAGCGGCAGTTGCAAGATGCTGATTAAGCATCTGCCTGCTCTTCATCATCGCCTGCCGAAGCCAGTTCATTGGCGGCTTCTTCCAGCTGATCTTCTGTAATCCAGCCTGCTTTAAGGCGGGCTGAGAGAACCATCTGTTCCGCGTCTGTGCGGGAAACTTCAAACGGTGTCAGAACACCGGCATGAGTAACAGTTTCACCGTCTTTACGCTCGCGCCAGCCCACGAGATCATCCACCGCATAACCGGCAAAATCATCCATGGTCTTCACGCCGTCTTCACCGACTGCAACAAGCATTGCACTGGTCAGACCCGGTACATCGCGCAGTTCGTCGCTGACGCCCAGTTCGAGACGACGGTCATTCAGATCGCTTTCGAGACGATCCAGATATTCTTTCGCGCGATCCTGAATTTCAGCAGCAGTATCAGCATCGAAACCATCGATCGAAGCGATTTCGTCGCTTTCGACATAGGCGATTTCTTCAACCGAACCGAAACCTTCGGAAGCCAGAACCTGACCAACCATTTCATCCACATTCAGCGCTTCCATGAACAGGGCAGAGCGTTCTGTGAATTCTTTCTGGCGGCGTTCGGATTCTTCGTTTTCCGTCATGATATCGATGTCCCAGCCGGTCAGCTGCGAGGCAAGGCGCACATTCTGACCGCGACGGCCGATGGCCAGCGACAGCTGATCGTCAGGCACAACAACTTCGATACGTTCTGCATCTTCATCCAGAACAACCTTGGCCACTTCAGCAGGCTGCAAGGCGTTAACGATGAAAGTCGCTGCATCCGGCGACCAAGGAATAATGTCGATCTTTTCGCCCTGCAATTCGCCGACAACGGCCTGAACGCGGGAACCGCGCATACCAACGCAGGCGCCGACAGGATCAATCGAGCTGTCACGGGACACAACGGCCATTTTGGCGCGCGAACCCGGATCACGGGCAACCGATTTGATTTCAATAATGCCGTCGTAGATTTCCGGCACTTCCATGGTGAAGAGTTTCGCCATGAACTGCGGATGGGTACGCGACAGGAAAACCTGCGGGCCGCGCTGTTCGCGACGGACATCATAAACATAAGCGCGGATGCGGTCGCCGTAGCGGAATGCTTCACGCGGGATCAGTTCGTCACGGCGGACAATGGCTTCACCGCGGCCGAGATCAACAACCACGTTACCGTATTCAACGCGCTTGACAGTGCCGTTGATGATTTCACCCAGACGGTCTTTGAATTCATCATACTGGCGGTCACGCTCGGCTTCGCGCACTTTCTGCACGATAACCTGTTTGGCGGACTGGGCAGCAATACGGCCGAAATCCATTGGCGGCAGCTGGTCGGCAAGGAAATCACCGATCTGCGCATCCGGATTGCGTTCACGTGCGGATTCCAGAGCGATCTGTGTGGCGTAATCTTCTACAGTTTCAACCACTTCAAGCAGGCGCTGCAGCTTGATTTCACCGCTCTTGGAATTGATATCCGCGCGGATATTAGTTTCCAGACCATAACGGGAGCGGGCAGCTTTCTGAATGGCATCGGCCATCGCTGCAATCACGATCTCGCGGTCGATGGATTTTTCGCGCGCAACCGCATCAGCGATCTGAAGAAGCTCTAGCCTGTTTGCACTGACTGCCATTGGTCTCTCCTTGGTGCAGCACCCGTTTTTTGCTTCTGGGTGCAAAAGCTTTTTTGTTTTGTCGCATTATCATGACAAGCAAATGAAGTCATTCGCCTGAGAAATGCTTAGTTGTCTTTATCACTCTCCGGAGCATCGGCATTGCCGCTGTCCAGATTGATTTCATCACTCAATTCGTCGCCCGGAATACGACCTTCGCGCAGAGCTTTGTCTTTGCGCAGCGCATCACGGATCAGATCATCAGTCAGGATCAGTCTTGCGTCAGCGATCAGCTCAAAAGGAATTGTGGTCTGAGCTTCCGCGCCGTAAGTGGCCTGATCGGTTTCGAGAGTGACAGTTTCATCTTCAACCTTGATGATGCGGCCGCGGAATTTTTTGCGGTTGTCATGCAGCATCGAGGTTTCAAGTTTAGCAATATGACCCTGCCAGTTGGAAAAGTCAGATTTGCGCACCATCGGACGGTCAATGCCCGGTGAGGAAATTTCAAGGTGATATTTGCCGTCAATCGGATCTTCAACATCGAGAACCGGAGAAACGGTGCGGCTGACAATTTCGCAATCTTCAACGGTCATGGTGCCGTCCGGACGCTCAGCCATAATCTGCAGGGTGAGGCCGTTGAGGCCGGAAAGACGCACGCGCACAAGACGGAAACCCGCAGCATTAATCGCAGGTTCGATCAGCGATGCCACTTTTGCATCAATACCCGTTTCACGGATAATGCGTGGTTCATCCTGTGTCGCGTCAAGCGCTGTAATGATCTGGTCCTGTTGTGTCTGTTCGTTCACCCTGTATTCCTTAAAATACGTGCAATAGGATTTCCGGCGGCAGTTTGCTCAGTTTTCAGTGTGTACCAAACAAAAAAGAGCGGGACCGGTGGGACCCACTCTTGTTCTACCGACCAAGAATTTGAGGCAACTATACAGAAAAAAGCCGCCTGTGACAAGCCTTGTCCTTGAGGAGGAATTATCGCCTGATAAAGGTGAGGTAAGCCGCTTTGCGGCCTTCACGGAAAGCTTTGGCTTCATAGCGTGTACCCGGCCATGCTTCATAAGGCGTGTGCCAATCGGCGGCACTTTGTGCCTGCCATTCAAATGCACCATGGTCGTGGCAATGCTGCAGAGTCCAGTTGACATAGGTGTCAATGTCGGACGCAAAGCGGAACAAAGCTCCGGGCTTCAGCACGCGGGCGAAGCGGCTGAGGTTTTTCTGGCTGACAAAACGGCGTTTCCAATGTTTCTTTTTCGGCCACGGATCAGGATAGAACAGATCAATGCCGTCAAGTGAGGCATCCGGCAGCCAGTCGAGTACCAGCGTTGCATCGTCATCGTAGAGACGCAGGTTCGGCAGCGGATTGGCATCCTGTGCGCCAAGCATTTTCGCCATACCATTAACGAAAGGCTCAACGCCGATAAAACCGGCTTCCGGTTTGCGGGTGGCTTCATGCACCAGATGCTCGCCGCCGCCGAAACCGATTTCCATACGCACTTTTGAAACATCGGCCATAAACAGCGTGCGCAGATCCTGCGGTGCAGGGCTCAGAAGATCAAGTTTGAGCTGCGGCAGCAGGTCTTCGCGCAGAAAACGCTGATGCGGACGCAAAGGTTTGCCGTTACGGCGGCCATAAAAAGCTTCCGTCGCACGTGAGCCGCGTGGCTGTTGTTCAGAGGACTCTGCGCTCATGGCTTCATCCTTGAGGTCACAGTTGCGTTCAGTATCAGGCATCGGCACGTTTCTTTATGGTTCAGATAATCGGAATAAGCCGCTTTACACATAATCAGCGACGGAAAGTCTACTGATTTTTGTGTGGCTGTTAAAGAAACAGGGCACCATGAGAGAAACATGGTGCCCTGAAATCCAGAATATTGAGAATGAAATCATACCTTAAGCGCAGCTTTCAGTGCTTTGACCAGATCTGTCTTTTCCCATGAGAAAGAGCCGTCGCGACCGGCTTTGCGGCCGAAATGGCCATAAGATGCGGTCTTGGCATAGATCGGCTTGTTAAGGTCGAGATGTTTGCGGATACCGGTCGGGGACAGATCCATCACCTGACGCAGCGCGGTTTCCACATCGCTCTCGGCAACTTTGCCGGTGCCGTGCAGGTCAACATAGACCGAGAGCGGCTGGGCTACGCCGATCGCATAGGACAGCTGAATGGTGCAGCGGTCCGCAAGACCGGCAGCAATCACATTCTTGGCCAGATAACGCGCGGCATAGGCGGCTGAACGGTCAACTTTGGTAGTGTCCTTGCCCGAAAATGCGCCGCCGCCATGCGGAGCCGCACCGCCGTAAGTATCCACAATGATCTTACGTCCGGTCAGGCCGGCATCACCATCCGGCCCGCCGATGACGAATTTACCGGTCGGGTTGATGTACCAGTTGCAATTTGCAGCAACCGGCAGATCGCCGAGGGCTTCGCGGATCACAGGTTCAACAACCTGACGGACTTTTGCGGAATCCCATGAGGCATCCAGATGCTGGGTCGACAACACAATCTGTGTGACTTCCGCAGGCTTGCCATCGGCATAGCGCACAGTAACCTGACTTTTTGCGTCAGGGCCGAGCTTGCCATAATCGCCTTCGCCTTTGTGGCGGGCAGCAGAAAGCAGCTCAAGAATTTTATGGGCATAATAGATAGGCGCCGGCATCAGATCCGGTGTTTCACGGCAGGCATAACCGAACATAATGCCCTGATCGCCCGCACCTTCTTCCCCCTGACGGTCGGCAGCATTATCGACGCCCTGCGCAATATCCGCAGATTGCGGATGCAGCAGCACGTCGATTTTCACATTGCGCCAGTTGAAGCCGTCCTGCTCATAGCCGATTTCACGGATAGCTTTACGTGCAGCGGAACGGAAGCGGGAAGGGTTGATCTGCTTATGACCTTTGGCGTCGAGCAGAATTTCACCGGCTTTGTCTTTTTTCAGGAAAGTGTCCGGTACACGCACTTCACCGGCAATCACCACGCGGTTGGTGGTGGCAAGGGTTTCACAGGCAATACGTACAGACCACGGATCAACACCGGTTTTACGTGCTTCCTTGTAGATCATGTCTACGATTTCATCGGAAATACGATCGCAAACCTTATCCGGATGACCTTCGGATACTGATTCACTGGTGAAAAGATATGAACTGCGTGACACGGGAAACCCCTCTTGAAAATCTGCGGAGCATTGTACTCTCCGGAGAAACAGTTGCTTTCAGCAATGTGCATTTCTGCGCACAAACTGCTGATAATTCATTGCGCGCCGTTTTCAAGCCGTCTCAGGCCGCTTTCAGAAAAGCCTGTCCGTTACGGAATGAAGGTGAAGCAATCGCTCTATAAAGAAATCAGACGTTATTTGCGCGTATAATCAGCACGAAATGACAAGATATACAACTATCTGCATGTGTTTATGTGCGAGATTTAGCGCAAGAAGCTGCCAACCTGTCGCATTAAGCACCTGCTATAATGCAACAAAACAATGAGATAGGTCAGTTTCAGGGATTCTTTTTATGAGTTTCACTCTGATTGTGAACTGCTCTGGGTGTTACTCATCATCATTGGCAAGTGTTTTTACCAGATCAATGATTTTGCGGCGCACTTTCGGATCGGTGATTTTTGTAAAATAACGTGTGAGCTGCACACCTTCACTCGTGTGAAGAAAATCAACAACATAAGTTGTTTCATTGTCTTCGGCAAAGCCGCCATTCTGCTGTCCGGCTTGTTCCGGTGCATCTTCAAAAAAGAAGGCAACAGGTACACTCAGAATGGATGAAATTGCTTGCAGGCGGCTGGCACCGACGCGGTTGGTGCCTTTTTCATATTTTTGAATTTGCTGAAAGGTAATGCCTAGATTTTCCCCGAGTTTTTCCTGACTGAGGCCAAGCATGTTCCGTCGCAACCGGATGCGGCTGCCCACATGAACATCAATGGGATTGGGTTTTTTTTTATTCTCAGTCATTCACAAATGCTCCTCGCTTATGCGAGCTTTTCTTGATGAAAAATGGTTTGCTTAAATCAGCATATTTTTCGAAGAATTATAGGGTTCATCTGAAATTTCATCAGTTTCATGTGTATATCATAACATCAAAAATATGATGTCAACCGAAACGCTCGGTACGGATGGCATGTAAACCACATGAAATTACGAGCAAGATGAACAGAAGTGTGAAGAACTGTGTTTCTCCTGCCGGTTTGCGCCAGAAGCCTGTCGCTTTTGGCGGCAGACGACCGTCAATAATTCCGACTTCATTCAGATTCAGGTGTTGAGTGATTCGACCATAGGAATCAGTAATTGCTGAAATACCGTTATTGGCAGCACGTAACAAAGGCAGTCCCTGTTCCACGGCGCGTAATTGTGCCTGCCGGAAATGCTGATAGGGCCCAGGTGTATTACCATACCATGCGTCATTGGTGATATTGATGATCGCATCAACGCTTTTACCCTGATAGCCAAGTTCGGAAGGGAAAATTGCTTCATAGCAGATCAGCGGCAGCAGTGTGAGTTTCGGACTGATATTCATGGAGTGACGCGCGGGTGCTGCGGTAAAGCCGCCTGGTAATTCCACCACTTCCTGCATACCCAAAGATCGCAACAGGCCTTCCAGCGGCAGATACTCGCCGAATGGTACAAGATGAACCTTGTCGGCAGTTGCGGAAACCTGACCGGCGGCATTCACCGCGAAAATACTGTTATAATAAGCGGAGAGATCTTCTCCCTCACCGCGCACCGCTCCGGCCAGCAGCATTTGATTCGGGTGAAGTGCCTTGCCGATGGCGCTCAACGCTTCTTCGACCTGTGGCAGCACATAGGGAACAGAGGTTTCCGGCCAGATAATCACATCAGGCACCGGCTGGCCATTGGCTGGCGGGCGGGTGCTGAGATCAAGATGCTTGTCGAAAATCGCGCGGCGCAGCTGATTATCCCATTTGGCATCCTGCGCAATGGAAGCCTGTACCAGGCGGATAACGGGTGCATCTGCGGTTTGCTCTGACAATGCCGGTGCCTGCTGCAAACGCCATGCGCCATAGCCGGCATGGGCAATCAGCAGGGCACAAGCGATAATTAATCCGCTGCGCCAGCCATAGCGCTGACGTTTATCGCCAAACAATAGAGCGGGCATGGCGAAAATCACCACAGCCAGAATATTCATACCATAGAGGCCGGTAATGGTGACTGATTGCATCAGCAGCGGCGTCGGCATCAGCATATAGCCGAGCGCATTCCACGGAAAACCGGTGAGAATAAAGGCGCGCAGCCATTCTGTAATACCGAGTGCGATGGCCAGCACCAGAATACGGATGAGGCCGGCACCCCAGAATATCCGTGCAAGCGCGGCAGCAAAGGCGAAGAAAAATGCCAGAAAAGCAGGCAGGCCGAGAATAGCTAACGGTAATGCCCAGGCGAAGTTTTCTGCATCGACCAGCAATGCCATGCCGATCCACCAGAGACCGGCGAGAAAATAGCCGAAACCAAACAACCAGCCGGTGCGAAAAGCGGGGAGCAGGCGCCTCCATCCGGTTGCGGTTGCTGTTCCCGAACTGTCAATCAACAGCACCAGCAGCGGAAAGCCGATAAATCCTGCGGGCAAAAAATCAAACGGCGGCAATGCCAGCGTGACACTTGCACCGGCGAGAATGGTCAGGAGCGCTCTACGCCAGCCGGAGAGGTTTTCAGTCAGGCGGAGATAAAGGCTGCTCACTATATTTGGTCTCTCAATGGGATAAGGCTGTAAGTATAAAGTGTAGAGCGACCTTTGCGTGCCCGAAAGGGCACACGGCGCTCTACTTAGTTTATGAGCCGAAGATTAAGAAAAACTGAGAAGAGAATACAGCGAAAAAAACACCGCCGGTTGCGGCGGTGTTTTAATAGATTGTGATGCTGTTTAGAGCATAATTTTAAAGTGTCAGAGCGAGTTTTGCGCGCCGATGGGGCGCTCGGCGCTTTAACCTTGGAAATAATCCCCGTTTCGCGGTGTGATGCGCACTTTATGGATGCGTCGTGAATCGGCTTCCAGCACTTCCAGCTCGTAGGCAGGCAACACATCAATAATCGCACCGGTTTCGGGAATATGATCCAGTGCCGAGATGATAAGACCGCCGAGCGTATCCACATCTTCACTGTCTTCACCCTGCGTAAAGCCTACGCCGATCAGCTGTTCCAGCTCTTCCAGTTCCGCACGGGCATCGACGGTATAGGAGCCGTCCGGATTGCGGATCAGGGACAATTCCTCGTCGTCATGCTCGTCTTCGATATCGCCGACAACCATTTCAACAATGTCTTCCAGCGAGACGAGGCCGTCTGTGCCGCCATATTCGTCGATCACCAGCGCCATCTGAATATGGCTTGCCTGCATACGCGCCATCAGGGTGCTTGCCAGCATGGAGGAAGGCACGAACAGCACCTTGCGCATCAGGTTCAGTTCATTGATCGGTGTTGTGAGATCAATTTTGGACAGATCATAGCGCTTGGCAGCGGCCGGCTGTTCCGAACCGGCAGGCTGTTGCCTGCTCATGCGGGTGATGTAGTTGAGAACATCGCGGATATGGATCATGCCGCGCGCATCATCTAGCGTCTCAACATAAACCGGCATACGGGAATGGCCAGAGGACTCAAACAGTTCCAGCAGCTCACCCAGCGGAGTTGAATATTCAATCGCTTCAATATCGGCGCGGCTGATCATCACGTCATCGACGCGAAGCTCCCGCAGGCGCAGAATATTGTTGAGCATTGCTTTTTCTTCGGCAGAAAAAGCTGTGTCACCGCCTGTATCATCGGACAGGGCATCCGTCAGATCTTCGCGGATCGAGCTGGTCTGGCGCGATCGGAGAAACGGAAATAGTCCGGAAAGGAGTGAGCGTTTTTCAGATCCTGCCGCTCGTGCAGGATTTTGCCCCGTACTCTGCGCTTCCGGATCGTTCTGGGAAACCGCGTCGCTGTGAACAGCGCCCGTTGAAGAATTGTGATTAGTCTGATCAGCCATGGTCAATCGTTTTCATTATCAGTTGAATGTACAGTATAAGGATCAGGTATGGCAAGAGCATGAAGAATTTCGCGCTCCAGTCCCTCCATTTCCTCTGCTTCCTCATCGTCTTCATGATCGTAACCAAGCAGATGCAGCAAGCCATGCACGATCATGTGATGCAGGTGCTGATTAAAGCTTTTGTTTTCTTCAATAGCTTCGCGTTCGACAGTTTCCCGCGCAATAATAATATCGCCGAGCATTGGCCCCGGAGCATCGCCCGGTGCTATGTCAAAGGCCGGAAAAGACAGCACATTGGTGGCTTTGTCTTTATTACGCCATTGCGCATTAATAGTGCGGATCGAGGCATCGTCAGTCAGAACAAGGCTGAGCTCGGTCTCTTGCTGCGGCAGCTCAAGCCGCGCCCACACGGCATCAACGCAGGATCGGGCAAGTATTTCATAGGTTTCAGTGTCGTCTCCCAAAGAGGTTTCCCAAAGAGGGCTTTCAATGAGGATGTCGATTGTAATCATTTTTATTTCATGAACCGGTTTATTGTTAAGACAACAGCCCGCCTGAAAAAAGACGGGCTGTTGTAAAAGTCAGGTTGTAATCTAAGAGCCTATTTAGGTTACCGGCGGCGTGTTTTCACCCTCGGTAACGCTGTCTTTATGATGCTTCAGCGTTCTGGCAGCGCCGCGCTTTTCATAGGCACGGACAATGGCCGCAACCATCGGATGACGCACAACATCTTTGTCGCTGAAGCGTACGGTGATAATATTCTCAACATCACCCAGAATTTCCAGCGCTTCCACAAGGCCGGATTTCTGACCGGCGGGCAGATCGATCTGGCTCGGATCACCGGTGACAATCATGCGCGAACCTTCACCCAGACGGGTCAGGAACATTTTCATCTGCATGGATGTGGTGTTCTGCGCCTCGTCAAGAATAACAGCCGCATGTGCCAGTGTGCGCCCGCGCATGAAGGCCAGAGGTGCAATTTCAATCACACCGGCAGCCAATGCCCGCTCCACTTTATCCGCAGGGATCATGTCATAAAGCGCATCATAGAGCGGTCGCAGATAGGGATCGACCTTCTCTTTCATGTCCCCCGGCAAAAAGCCAAGCCGCTCACCGGCTTCAACAGCAGGGCGTGACAATACAATCCGCTCTACCAGTCCGCGCTCCAGCAGCATGGCCGCATGGGCAACAGCGAGATAGGTTTTGCCGGTACCGGCAGGGCCGGTGCCAAATACCAGTTCCGAGCGCTCCATCGCGCGCATATAGGCATCCTGCGTCGGCGTGCGGGCAAAGATGGTCTTTTTGCGTGTGGAGATTTGTGCCGCGGAAAGGCGGGTTTTGGTTTCAAGGGTCGGCAGGCTCAGCTGGTCATCACGCACCGGCGTTGCAGTTGCAGCCATACGCAAGGCACCATCGACATCGGATTTGCTCAGATCGTGACCTTTTTGCAAAAGCGAATAGAGGTGATCCAGTGCCATCCGCGCCTGTGCTGTGGCAGTTGCTTCACCGCGCAGGATCAGCTGATTGCCTTTGGAGCGGACATCGACACCAAGTTTTTGCTCAATATAAGCGAGATTCTCGTCGAATTGGCCAAACAACGCACTCGCCAGCCGGTTGCTGTCAAAATCGAGGACTATATGAGCCATATCAGAAGCGCCATCCTGCAGGGCAGGGATTGTGGTGGCGGGTTTTTTCAGTTCTTTGCTAACCTGTTTGCCCGTGGTGACGTTCAACCGGCTCTCCTTGATTGCGGTTTAGCTTTACATTTAAACTGTCGGAGCGTCCTTTGTACGAAAAGGCGCTGATCCGCCGTGACGGATCATATCTGACACGATTATGGTACAGATTAATGACACTGTCACGCGGGAAAGCAGAGCCGGCCAAAGGCCGGCGTTATTTAGAGCGGTTTCAGTTAAAATTGACGTTTGAAACCGCTCTAAATTTTTTTTGTTTTTACGCATTATCCTGCGCAAAACCGCTTCGCACTTTTGCTGGAAATGCTTTAAGCTAATTTTTCGGCGACAAGGCTGTTGGTGCCGGTGGAATTGACACGTACGCGGATTATATCGCCGACTTCACCCGGATTATTTTCAATGATTACCGGAATAAGCCATGGCGAGCGGCCGATCATCTGCCCTTCAAGACGTCCCGGTTTTTCAAGCAGAACATCCATTTCCGTACCGACAAGACTATCCTGAAAAGCATATTGCTGTTCACTGAGCAGCGCCTGCAAACGCTGCAGACGTTCATCTTTGACGGATTCTTCCACATGATCCGGCAAGTCGGCACCGGGAGTACCCGGACGGGATGAATATTTGAACGAATAGGCCTGCGCATAACCCACTTCGCGCACCAGTCGCATCGTGTCTTCAAAATCCTCATCGGTTTCACCAGGGAAGCCGACAATGAAGTCGCCGGACAGTGCCAGATCAGGGCGCACGGAACGGATACGTTCGATGAGGCGGATATAATCCTCGCCTTTATGTTTGCGGTTCATCGCTTTCAGAATGCGGTCGGAACCGGCCTGCACGGGCAGATGCAGATAAGGCATCAGAATATCGAGATCGCGATGAGCATTGATCAGCGCATCATCCATGTCGCGCGGATGGCTGGTCGTATAACGCAGACGGGCAATGCCCGGAATTTCCGCTAAGCGATAGAGCAGTTCTCCCAAGCCCCATTCGCGGCCGTCATCGCCCGCGCCGTGCCAGCCGTTGACATTCTGGCCAAGCAGGGTCAGTTCACGCACACCAGCCTGAACCAGCTTTGTCGCTTCATTGATAATCTGGGCAACGGAGCGCGAAACCTCTGAACCGCGTGTGTAAGGCACAACGCAGAAGGTGCAGAATTTATCGCAGCCTTCCTGCACCGTCAGAAATGCGGAAACACCACGCTTGCGTACCTGTTCGCGGCTTGCAAGCGGCAGATGTTCAAACTTGTCTTCCACGGCATATTCAGTATCGACGACCTGACGGCCTTCACGTACCTGAGCGAGTGCCTGCGGCAAACGGTGATAAGTCTGCGGGCCGACCACAAGGTCAACAGTCGGTGAGCGGCGCAGAATTTCATCGCCTTCAGCCTGTGCCACACAACCGGCAACACCGATAATCAGATCTTTGCCGTCCGCCTGACGCTTATTTTTCAAATTACGCAGGCGACCCAGCGCGGAATAAAGTTTTTCGGAGGCTTTTTCGCGGATGTGGCAGGTATTGAGCAAAACCATATCCGCATCATCGGGGCTATCTGTGGTGACATAGCCTTCTGCGGCCAGACTGTCGGCCATGCGCTGGCTGTCATAGACATTCATCTGGCAGCCATAGGTTTTGACAAAAACCTTGCGGCTATTGGCCAGATTATTACCGGAGGCAGTGACATTTAATGGAGTGTCAGAGGCCGGATGATGCGGGTTGGGTGCTGTTTGATCCTTCATGGCGCGGCTTTTACCGCTTTTCCCTTAGCTTGAGAAGGGGACAGATGCGCGCAAAACACCATGAAAGACCAGATATTCTAAAAGCGGATCAAGGCTCCGGTCAGAGCGCCGTGTGTCAGACTTGGCACACAAAGGTCGCTCTAACACTTTAAAATTAGAGCATAATTTTACCTTAAACTGATCCAAGTTTAAGGAATTATGCTCTAGTCAAAAACCTCATCCGGATAGGCACCCCAGATTTTTCCCTGACGGATCCAGCCGCGTGTGCCCTGTGTTTCGAGCTGACACCACTGGCCGGTGCATTCACGGATATTGGCGATTAGGCCTGCTTCAGCACGGGCAATAACGCGGGATGTGTCGCTGGCGCTGGCATAAAGATCAATCACATTATCCGCCTTACCGCGCTCCCACGGAGCAACGATAGCAGTGCGCTTGCCGGCCAGTAGTGATTGATAAACCCAGCCTTCTGTGCCGTCAGCGTCGCGGATGCGGCGCCAGTTGTCATATTCCTGAATGATCTCAACCGGCAGTCCGGATTTGGTATAAAGCCATGAAACCGCATAATCGCGCCCCGGACCGACGCGAATATTCACGCGGGCAGGCTTCAGGCTGACAAAACGCGGGATCGGTAAACCGCTTGGCCCCAGATTGGCAGATGAGGCCGCTTCTTTACTCGGCGCATCTTCACCGGAAGGGCCTTCTTCCGCGGAAGAGGCTTCCGCTCCTTCAGAAGTGTCCTGTGCATAGGCATTATGCGTGCCGGATAAAGGTGACAGCAGAAACAGGCAGGAAAACAGGCCTATAGCCAGTAACAGACAAAAATTTGATTTTTCTGTTTTATGCATATGCTGTTTCATTCGCAGTCCTGACCGGCTTATATTCTGGTATAGTTGTCCCGACGGTTTGCAAGATTGGTCTGTAAGATCAATATGACGTTAGGAGACCAGAACCGGCGCTTTTTCTTTGTCTTTGTTCGTCTGCCTTGCTAGACAGTGTATGAACCATGACAATGCCGCACTCTGCACCTTCTTGGTTAAGGAGGTCTCAACGCGACACATCAAAGGGGTAGAAATGTCGGGCAAAAAGAAACCATTGGTCGTCATTACCCGGAAATTACCGGATCCTGTTGAAACGCGCATGCGCGAATTGTTTGATGCGCGCCTGAATATTGATGACCATAAAATGTCGCGTGAAGAACTGGCTGCGGCCATGCGCGAGGCCGATGTGCTGGTACCGACGATTCGCGATGTGATTGATGCGGAACTGATTGAGCAAGCAGGCCCCAATCTGAAACTGATCGCCAATTTCGGCAATGGTGTGGACAATGTGGATGTAACTGCTGCTGCAAAGCGCGGTATCGCTGTGACCAATACCCCGAATGTTCTGACAGAAGATACTGCGGATATGGCGATGGGGCTGATTCTGTCTGTGCCGCGTCGTCTTGTGCAGGGTGCAAATGTGTTTTCCACTTCCGGTGAATGGCCGGGCTGGTCGCCGACATGGATGCTTGGCCGGCGCATTTGGGGCAAGCGCCTTGGTATTGTCGGCATGGGGCGCATCGGCACCGCTGTTGCACGCCGTGCCAAAGCTTTTGGCCTTGCTATCCATTACCACAACCGCAAGCGGGTTCATGCGGCAGTTGAGGAAGAGCTGGAAGCGACTTATTGGGACAGTCTCGATCAGATGCTGGCACGGATGGATATTATTTCTGTCAACTGCCCGTCAACACCGGCAACATTTCATCTGCTTTCAGCGCGTCGCATCGAGCTGATGCAGCCAAATGCTTATCTGGTGAATACGTCTCGCGGCGAGATTGTCGATGAAAATGCGCTGATCCATCAGATTGAGCAGGGCAAGCTCGCCGGTGCCGGTCTTGATGTGTTTGAACAGCATCCGGCAGTTGATCCGCGCTTGCTGAAACTGGCTTCAGAGGGCAAAGTCGTAATGCTACCGCATATGGGTTCTGCCACGCTGGAAGGGCGCATTGATATGGGCGATAAAGTGATCGTCAATATCCGCGCCTTCTGGGACGGTCATCGCACACCGGACCGCGTATTGCCGCCAAAGGTTTGAAATATTGAGCTTACAAAAAAGCCGCCGGAAATTCCGGCGGCTTTTTTATTTTATGGGCGGCGGAAGTGAGAAGGTAAATCGTAAAGATACGCAATTCGCTCAATCGCTTCACGCAGCGGCTCATAGGCTACAGTCATGGTATGGCCATTGGCATGGATCATCATGTCGGGGCTAGCCATAATCGCCACATGACCCGGCCAGAACACCAGATCGCCGCGCTGCAGATTGGCATAATCATCACCGGCATCAATCACATCACCCAGATGATCGCCCTGCATATCGGAATCGCGCAATACATCGCGCCCTGCATCAAGCATGGCAAGCTGCACCAGACCGGAACAGTCAATACCGAAGCCGGACGTACCGCCCCAGAGATAAGGCGTGTTAATCAGGCTTTCGGCTGTGGTGACATAATCGGCAACAGTCTCGTTGATCGCCCGCAGATGCTTGGCGAATATCGCTGTACCATCCGGCAACATGCCGTAATGGCTACCACGGTTTTCAACAAATTCGGTGATCTCAACGACTGAGCCGAGCGACAGAGTCGATGTGTGACGAAAACGCAGATCAGCACCGGAATAGATGAAAGTGCGCGGCACACAGATACGGTGGGTTGGTTTATTGCCAATTTCACCCAGTTCGCTATCGGGCATATAGCCGACATAGCCGTCGCGTACAGCTTGCACCCAGCTCCAGCCATTGGCCTGCTCAAAAACGGTGACTTCATCGCCATAGAGAATCTGGCTCTGCGGGCCGCTGTTAAGTTCAGGCTTGCTGCGCAGATCGCTGACGGGAACGATTACACGTTTGCGCTTGCCTTCTGTGAAGGCCGCGGCATCGACTTTTCCGCGTAAAGCACTATCCGCCAGATCGGGGCGATAGGCGTGGAGACGACGGTCAGGCTGGGTCATAAAGGTAATTCCCTGGATTTTGCAATAACGCGGTCACCCAGTCTTTCAACATAGAGCGCACCGCTGACAGTTCGTTTAATCAGAACATTACGCAGATCCTGCGGATCGCGATGACGGCTGACCAGCCCCATCGTGCCCATCGTATCCAGCGCACGGGTAATAACAGGTTTAGTCACGCCAAGACGTGCAGCCAGCGCACGTACTGTATGGGGCGGTGTTTCAAGATAGATTGTCAGCAGAATGGCCATTTGCCGCCATGTCAGGTCATGGGTTTCGTCACGCACCTGCGACAGGGAAACGGTCTGTAATAACGTCAGCGCCTGTAGTGGTTTTAACTCGACAGCCATGAATACCGCTTACCTAATAGAGAGGCCTGCCCGTTATGAACAGGCAGGCTGTTTGGCTTATAGAACCGCTTTTAAGCGGAGCCTGCAAGAGGCGTCAGAGCATTTCCAGCAAAAGTGGGAACCGGTTTTGCGTTCGGAAATGCGTAAAAAAAGATAGAGCGGTTCAAATGATTCAAGATAAACTGTAACCGCTCTATGCGTAACGTTGTTTGATAACCTGATAAAGCGCACGGATACCCTGTGCAGCACCGCCCACAGTGGCTGCGGATTTCTCAACCGGTGTCCAGCCGTAAATGTCGAAGTGTCCCCAGACCTTGGCATTTTTGACAAAGCGCGAGAGGAACAGTGCTGCTGTGACAGAACCGGCAAAACCGTCGGTGGTCACATTGTTGGTATCTGCAACCTTGGAAGCGAGTTTAGCTTCATAAGGCGCCCAGAGCGGCATGCGCCACAACGGATCAGACTGTGCTGCTGCCTGTTCTGCCACTTTTGCAGCAAAGGCTTCGTCATGGCTGTAGAATGGCGGCAGATCAGGTCCCAGTGCCACGCGGGCAGCGCCTGTCAGGGTTGCCATATCGATAATGAGATCCGGATTTTCTTCGTCGGCTAAGGTTAATGCATCAGCCAGTACCAAACGGCCTTCCGCATCAGTATTGCCGATTTCAACCGTCTGTCCCTGACGGGAGGTCAGAATATCGCTCGGGCGGAATGCATTACCGGAAATGGAGTTTTCGACTGCAGGGATCAATACACGCAGACGCACCGGCAATTTTGCATCCATAATCATACGGGCAAGCCCCAGTACATTGGCTGCACCACCCATATCTTTTTTCATCAGCAACATGCCGCTGGCAGGCTTGATATCGAGCCCGCCGGTATCAAAGCAAACGCCCTTACCAACTAACGTGACTTTCGGATCGCTGTCTTTACCCCAGCTGAAATCAATCAGCCGCGGAGCGGTTTCGCTGGCACGGCCGACGGCATGGATCATCGGGAAATTTTGATTCAGCAGATCATCACCGATAACGGCAGTGAATTTCGCGCCATAAGCCGTTGCAAGGTTACGGGCTGCCAGTTCCAGTGAGTCCGGCGCCATATCACTGGTTGGTGTGTTGATCAGATCGCGGGTCATGGCGCTGGCATCGGCAAGACGACGGGCTTCTGCAATATCTGTCAGGCCTGATACGAACAGGCGGACACTTCCCTGTTCGTCTGATGTCGCATCTTTTTTATAGCGGTTGAACTGATAGCCGCCGAGCAGGAAGCTAACCGCGAATAATTCGGCATGGTCAGCTTTACCTTCAATATGCCAGTTGCCTGCCGGCAAGAGGCGGGCAAGCTTGCCGCCGATCAGACGGCCTTCGCCGCTCTTGTCTTTGTCCGCCGGTTCAATACCGAATAAAGCACCGCTGATCTGACCCTGTTCATTGGCCAGTGTCAGCAATTGTCCGGCTTTGCCCTTATAGCCGTTGGCTGCTGCCCAGTTGCGCACATTTTGCGGAAACGAACCATTGGTCAGTGCCTCTGGTGTGATCAGCCATATCGGACGGCTGTCCGCAGCCTGTTGATCGAGAAGGGCGGCACGGTTCGCAGAAAGAGGCAGGGAGGTCATATTGGTTTCCGGTATTTATTTGCGGGAGAGCGGCATGAGTCGCTGATGTCGGCTCAATAATTAACTCTCTATTAGGGTTAATGGAATATTGATTTTATCATATTCAGGTGAAGCGCGGGTTAATGCAGAGGACTGATTTCAGGCGCTTTCAACGACCGTATTTATGGAGACAGTTTGATGCAGAAAAATGCGCTGGCTTTTGAACAACCGGATAAATCATGCCGTGGCCCGCGTTACGGAAAAAGCCGTTTTCTGACACTTACTACTGCTCTTTTCATTACGGGGCTGGCACTGGCCGGTTGTAACAGCGTGGATCGTACAACAACCGGTTCGGTTGCCAAAAGCAGCGGTACTAAAGCTGAAAGATCTATTGAACAGATGAATGCGCAGCAACTGGCGCAAGCTGCTCAGACCTATGGCGCGCATTATCAGAAGAACCCGACCAGCAAAGTAGCTGCTCTGAATTACGCTACAGTGCTGAGTATGGCAGGCCGCAGTGATCAGTCGCTGGCGGTGATGCGGGCCATTGCGATTCAACTGCCGAAGGATAAGCAAGTCTTGGCCGCCTATGGCAAAGCTCTGGCTGGTGCAGGTGAACTGGATGCGGCGCTGGATGCAGTTCGCCGCGCACAGACCCCGGACTATCCGGACTGGCGTTTGCTGTCTGCAGAAGGGGCTATTCTCGACCAGCAGGGCAATTCCGCGGATGCCCGTGTCATTTATCAGAAAGCCCTGCAGATCAAGCCAGGGGAAGCTTCGGTTCTGTCTAATCTTGCAATGTCATATGTCTTAAGCGGTGATTTGCCGACGGCTGAGAAATATCTGCGTCAGGCGGCAACTGCGAATGGCAGCGACAGCCGCGTTCGTCAAAATCTGGCGCTGGTTGTTGGTCTTCAGGGGCGTTTTCAGGAGGCAGAAACTATTGCCTCCCGCGAGTTGTCTCCGGAGCAGGCAAAAGCCAATACAGATTATTTGCGTTCGATGCTCGCCAGACAGGGCGTTAAAAAGCAGGCATGAGGCCTGACAGAGTTTATGAATAAGCCGCCTGCCTGAATATTTCTTCAGGCAGGCGGTTTTGTTTTGAGAACTTAGTTGCCGGCAATGCCGCCCTGCCCGAAAATCTGGATCATAGCCGGGCCGAGAATAACCATAAACAAGACCGGCAGGAAAAACACGATCATAGGGATGGTGAGTTTTGGCGGCAGACCTGCGGCTTTCTTCTCTGCTGCCAGCAAGCGCATATCACGGCTTTCCTGCGAGAGTGTGCGCATTGCCGTTGCAACCGGTGTCCCGTAGCGCTCAGCCTGTATCAGCGCCTGTGTCATGGATTTGATCGCTTCCATTCCGGTGCGGCTGGCAAGATTTTCATAGGCCTGACGACGTTCCGGCAAAAAAGCCAGTTCCGCATTGGTCAGCATCAGTTCTTCAGCCAGATCCGCTGATTGAATGCCGATTTCATCCGCAACGCGGCGAAAGGCAGCTTCTGTGGACATACCGGATTCAACGCAGATCAGCATTAAATCAAGGGCATCGGGCCATGCCAGCGTGATGGATTCACGGCGCTTGGCAGCGATATTGCTGACATAGAGATTGGGTGCATAGAAACCGGCATAAGCGGCAATAATACATACCAGAAAACGCACGAATGTGGCTTGTTGCGCCAGCATACCCAGACCAAAGATCCAGAATATTGCGAGACCCAGAAATGCGAAGGGCAGAACAAAACGCATAAACAGAAAAACATTGAGCGGATTTTGTCCGCGAAATCCTGCTTGCCGCAGCGAGGCAACCGTCTTTTCATCTGCAAGAGCGCGGCGCAGATCCAGCTTTTCAACAAAGTCACGAATTCCGGCTTTTTGCTGATGTCGCAGGCTGATGCCGCGTTCTTTATCATTGGCCATCCGCGCTCTTTCGCGGGCACGAAGAGCCTCGCGCTCAATCGCGACAGATTTCATACGGCTTTTGAGCGGATCACGCTGAAAATAGGGCAACAGAAGTGTCATTATGGTTGCGAACATTGCAAACATAATGAAAAGGCTGATGAGCGTTTGCCGCTGAAAGAGAGTGGTTTCGAAAAATTCCCGCATGGCCACCTCCGCTTACATTTTGAAATTAATCATGGTTTTCATCACGAAAATTCCAAGAGAATACATGATGACTGAGATGACCAGCAAAACATTGCCGGCAAAGGTGGTGAACAGTGTTCCGATATAACCCGGGTTCATAAATGAGATAATTGTGGCGACAAAGAATGGCAGCGAGCCGATAATCGCCGCTGAGGCTTTGGCTTCCTGAGACATGGCCTGGACTTTGGCAGCCATTTTTTTTCGGTCGCGCAAAACACGCGACAAATTACCCAGCGCCTCAGACAGGTTACCGCCGGCCTGTGACTGAATTTGTATCACAATCGAAAAGAAATTTGTTTCAGGGCAGGGCATATTTTCCGGCATTTTGGAGACAGCCTCCGGTATCGTCAGTCCCATTTGTTGTGCTTCAACAATCCGGCGAAACTCCTCTTTGACCGGAGAAGGCGCATCATTTGCCAGCAAGCGCAGACTGTCATTTAAAGGCAGACCGGATCGTAAAGAGCGGGTAATGACATCCAGCGCATTAGGAAAATCATTGAGAAATGCTTTCATTCTCTTTTTGCGTAAATGCAGAACGATCCAGCGGGGCACACCAAAAAAGCCGACCAGTGCAATCAGCGGCAACATAATTAAAGGAATGCCGGCTATTAATCCGAGCAAAAAACAGAAAAATGCGCTGGCCGCGCTAATGAGATAAAACTGACGGACACTCCAGCTCAAACCTGCCTGTGTCAGTAATATGCGCAACGGCGGACTTTTTTGCGTTTTGTTTTGTGTTTTGTTACGGCGGTCAAGTTCGTCCAGATTATCTTGCAATGTCCGGCGACGCTTTTGTGCTTCGCTGGCTTTTTCACGCTCTGACCGCATAACAGCGCGGCTGGTTGTGGTCTTTTTAATTGCATCCAGGCGTTTTTGGCCGGTTTTCTCAGCTGTGATCCGGTCGAAAAAAATTGCATAAAGCAGGGCACCGACTGCAATTGCAGCCAGAACAACAAGCATAATTGTTGTGCCGTTCATTGAAGTGCCCTTTCAGTACCTGCTTCGGTTGGTCGGGATCATGTCAAACAAAGAAACTGAGTTTGTCTGGTAAAAAATTTAAGATAAAATCGCCCTGACAATGTTATGTCTGAGGACTGCCGGCGACTTCCATCGTGTCCAGAATAGTTGCGAGCCGCTGATCTTCATTATAGTAACGCGCGCGCTCCCAGAAAGCCGGCCGGCCAATACCGCTCGATACATGTCGCCCGATAATATTGCCGTTAATATCTTCGCCGAGGAACTCAAAATTCATCAGATCCTGTGTAATGACGATATCACCTTCCATGCCCACGACTTCTGTGATGTGGGTAATCCGGCGTGTACCGTCGCGAAGACGTGTTGCCTGAATAATCACATCAACGGAGCCGACAATAATTTCACGCACGGTGCGCTGAGGCAGTGTATAGCCGCCCATCGCAATCATGGCTTCCATACGGTTCAGACATTCGCGCGGGCTGTTGGAGTGGATTGTGCCCATTGAGCCGTCATGGCCGGTATTCATGGCCTGAAGCAAATCGAAAACTTCAGGTCCGCGAACTTCACCGACGATAATCCGTTCAGGGCGCATACGCAGGCAGTTTTTAACCAGATCGCGCATGGTGATCTCGCCTTCGCCTTCAAGATTGGGCGGGCGGGTTTCAAGACGCACGACATGGGGCTGCTGCAATTGCAGTTCCGCCGAGTCTTCGCAGGTAATGATACGCTCAGTTTCATCAATATAGCGTGTGAGGCAGTTGAGCAGTGTGGTTTTACCGGAGCCTGTGCCGCCTGAAATAATGATATTGCAGCGTACGCGGCCGATAATTTGCAGCAGTTCCGCACCCATTTGCGAAATACTGCCGAAACGCACCAGCTGATCGAGTGTCAGTTTGTCTTTTTTAAATTTACGAATGGTCAGAGCCGTACCGTCGATGGCCAGCGGAGAGGTAATGACGTTGACACGGGAACCATCCGGAAGGCGGGCGTCACAGATAGGGCTGGATTCATCAACACGACGACCGACCTGAGAAACGATACGCTGGCAGATATTCAGCAATTGCTGATTATCGCGGAAACGAACATTGGTCTCCTGCACACGGCCATTAACTTCAATATAGGTTTTTCGCGCACTATTGACCATGATATCGGCGATATCGTCACGCGCCAGCAGTGGTTCTAAAGGGCCATAGCCCAGAACGTCGTTACAGATATCATCGAGCAGTTCTTCCTGCTCGGCAATCGACATGACAAAATTTTTGATCGAGATAATATCATTGACGATCTCCCGGATGTCATCACGGGCTGCATCTGCATCCATTCTTGATAATTGCGACAGGTCAATTGTATCAATCAGTGCTGCAAAGATCTGAGATTTTGTATCGTAATAAGCTTGTGATTTTTCACGGACGGCCGGTGCAGCCACTGTTTTCACAGCAGGTTTGTCCGATGCAGATGCAGCCGTGCTGACCTGTGACGCAGGGGGCAAATTCGCTGTCTGACCGGCTGCCGGAGCAGCAGGTTTTACAGGACCGGTGGTTGGGGAGGCTGCACCTCTTTTTCCAAACATGGCTGTTGTCTATCCTTGTCCGTCAGGCAGAATTCTTGCGTTTAAGCTTACTGAAAAGCCCGGCCAGCGGTTTTGCTTTTTTACCTGGCTGCGGCACATCATGTTTGCCGAGCAGTTCACGTGCAATTTCAGTGATTTTTTGCGAAATTTTATGGTTCGGATCTGCTTCTCCGAGCATATGGGCATTATTTGCCGATGTACCGAAAAACTGAGGATCAAATTCAATCACAGCCAAGGGTTTGATATTCAGCGGTGAGCAAAAATCGGCAGCTGAAATTTCAGGACGTTTTGGTACACCGGTCTGGTTGAGAATGAGATGTGCGGGTTTATCATTCGGACGCAGCAGGATCAGCGTATCAAGCAAATTCTTGGTGTTCCGCAAACTCGCCAGATCAGGTGTGGCAACAATGATAATTTCGTCGGCCCGCATCAGGGTTGTACGCGTCCAGCTGTTCCAGCTATGTGGTATGTCGAGTACCAGCAATTGTGTGGTACGCAAAGCCGCATCGATCACGGAAACAAAAGATTCCGTGTCAAAATCATAGGTTTTCTCGAGTGTGGAAGGCGCTGCCAGCAGGGATAAATGTTCCGAGCTCTCTGCCAGAAGACGGTCAAGATAGACTTCATCCACCCGTTCCGGTGCATAGACTGCGTCGGCAATCCCCAGTGTCGGGTCCTGATCAAAATTAATATTGACCGTGCCGAATGGCAGATCCATATCTGCCAGTACCACCTCATGTTTGAACTGGTTGGCAAGGCTCCAGCTGATATTGTGGGCGAGTGTTGACGAGCCGACACCGCCTTTGGCGCCGATAACGGCAACATTTCTGCCGGAAGGCGCGGTTGCCGGATCCGTGAATAATGTATCCAGCACGGATATGACTTCGGTCAGGCTGGCTGGTGAGACAAGATAATCGGAAACGCCGTTGCGGATCAGCTCGCGATAAAGGCGCACTTCGTTGCTGCGGCCGATAATCAGAACACGGGTTCCGCTGTCGCAGACTTCGGCAAGCCGCATAATGTCTGCAAGCAGCTTATCCGGCCCTGCAGCACTTTCGAGAATAATGAGATGGGGCGTGGAAGTGCTCTGATAGGCTTCCAATGCTACATCAATGCCACCCGGGCGAATATGCCAGCGGGTGCGTGTGAGACGCCGGTCCTGAGAACAGGCCTGTAAAACAGACAGGCCGGCTTCTGTTTCACAGAACGCATCAATATTCAGGCGCGGCAACGGACGGATATGGGTTATATCCGTACCTGCATCCTGCAACATAGTTGTTGATGTGACACTGTCTTCCACGATCACGACCTTTGTTCTCTCATTTAAAGCAAAATTTCGATGATACGCGCCGGATGATGTTTTTGGATCCGGCGGCAGAAATTATGCGCCTTTAATACTGTGCTGTTAGACTGCGAGGATCTTGCCAAACTCCTGTTGCGGTCGGCGACATATTCTCATAGCCTTCTTCTCCGCTGATAATGCGGTCATTACGCGTGCCTTTAAGCGGCGATGTGGCACGAGGTCCGAGGAAATCAGCCGGATTGGCCACCTGTGCGGCCAGATTGGCCTGTGATGCACAGCCGAAATTCGCATAATGTTTATTTTCAGCTGTGCTCAGCATATCAGCAGGCCATCTTCCGCAAGGACCTGTCCCTGCGGTCATCGCATAATAGCTGATACGGACGGGCGCAGAGATTTGCGAATTGTTTACCTGATAGCTCTGGGTTGCAATATTGCTGGCGAGAACCCCGCCTTGTCTCAGGACTTTGGCAATGTCCATACTGATCCGGTAGGCGGCTGACTGATTAGCACTGCCTTCCGGCAAGAGAATGAAAACCATGCCTGAGCCCTGACGGCGATAGCCGTCTACTGCATTCTGGACAATACTGCGCTGCGTGATGGAGAGTTTCCGGTCATTACGACTGACCGGAATATCAGCTGTTCTCTCTCGTTCCTGAATCGTAATCGGGTGATTGGTGCGGTAATCATCCGGTGTGGCACCGACTGTCACATGATGCGTATTGGCACATCCTGCCAGCAACATGGTCACAAACAGGCTGCTGCCAATGAGGACTGAACGGGAGTAGGGAACGGTAATTTTTCTCATAATGCCTGCCCTCTTATTTGTAGATGAAGCCGACAACGCCGTTATAGCGGCCGTTTGGCAGGTTGGTTTTTGCAGAGCCGTAAACACGGTTGACCTTGCCCAATACAAAGCCGGCTGCATCACTTGGCGGAGCCAGATTATCATCAGGGCGTGCCAGTTCTGTTCTGGCAGTCGGGCGTACCAGATAAGGTGTAACAATTACGACCAGTTCGGATTCATTGCGCAGAAAATCACGGCTGCGGAATAAAGCTCCGAGTACCGGAATCTTGGACAGGCCGGGCGTGCCGTTAATGGATTGGCGGGTCTCATCGCGGATCAAGCCACCAATCATCATGGAACCGCCGGAAGGCATCTCAACAGTTGTATCGGCAACACGCTTGCGCAAAGAGAGAATGCTCGCACCGACACCGTCAGAGTTTTGTGAGCCTGAACCTTCGGTTGTTGGTTCTGAAACGGATGTGCGGACTTTGAGCGAAATACGTCCTGGCCCCAGAACGGTCGGCATGAATTCAAGGCCGATACCATATTCAATTTTGGCAAGCTCGGCTGTACGCTTACCGTTATCATCGGTGGTGACGCTGTTGAGAACATTATATTCACCACCAACTCTGAACGCAGCTTTTTCACCGGAAATAGCTGTGAGTGTTGGTTCAGCCAGCGTTTTCATCGCGCCTGCTGTTTCCATAGCCTGCAGATAGCCGCGGAAATTTTTGGTTTGCAGCCCGAAACCTGTATTCGAAAGTGTCTGACCAATTGCTCCGGAAAGACGATCCGACACACCGGTAAAGGTTACACCATTACTGCTTGCGCTGCCCATCATATTCACGCCGAGCTGTTTCATCACAGAGCGGCTGACTTCAGCAACAGTGACTTTAAGCGTTACCTGATCTTCACCGGCAATGGTAATCAGATTGATGATTTTGCTGGAACGACGGCGTTCCTGACCAAGTCCGCTGGTGATGGTAATATTGTTGCCGTCGCCGGAAGCTGAGGTGGAGGTGTCATTATACTGACCTGTTGTTGCCTCACCACCTGAAACCAGTAATTCGGCAAGCTTTGCAGCCTGTGCTGCATCCTGTGGGGTCTGTACAGATCCGGTCAGAACAATATTGTCATTGATGAGTTCGATTTTAATGTCGGAACCCGGAATATATTTTCGCAAAGAAGAAGACAGGCTGCTGACATCACGTTCGACCTTCAGATCAAGACTGGCAATTTGTTCTCCGTCTTTGCCGAAGACGATGATATTGGTTTGTCCGACGGATTTACCGAATAGATAAATACGCCGTGCTGTGCGGGTGACAGCATCGGCTGTTGCCGGATTTGCAACCAGAATATCATAGGCATCCTGCGGCAGATCCACGACGAGCGATTTGCCTAGTCCGAGATTGACCGGCTGGGAGCGCCCCGCACTGGAGATCTGAACGTCCTGTGCTTGTGCAGGACAGGAGGAGAGAACCGGCATAATCAAAGCAGCTGAGAGAAGCAGGGTTTTCAACTGTGAGCGGCCGTGCATATGGGAAAAAGATGGACGTGTCATTAGTTGATCCCGACTTCAGTAAGATTGCCAGATTTAATCATTTTGACCGGCCCGTTTTTAGAAGGTGAAACAACAAGATAGTCGGATGAGCTGGATGGTTCCGGTTTTGCATCGCGAACGGATCGTAATGTCAGGCTGATCCGGTCTGCCACAGATTGGGCAACGGCCATGATTTCAGCTTGTTCGTGGGTGACTTCCAGTGTTGCGGTGCGGCCGATAATATCTTTTTTGCCTGCATCGTCTTCTTTGATCGTCTGATCGATGGCCAGCACGCGCACATTTTCCAAGATGGTTTCCGTTAAAAACGGCATAGTGGCATTGGCTGCATTCCGCGTCGCACGGGTAATAATCACGTCGACACGATCACCGGGCAGAATGAAACCGCCCGCGGAACTTTCCGCTGCAATATTGGTCGCGATTGCACGCATGCCTTGCGGTAGCAAGGAGGACATGAATTGTTCACCTTCGCCGATCAGCTTGACTTTGCGGATAGGTTCTCCGGCGAGAACAGGAAGGCGCAGGCTGGATTTTTGCATGACATCCAGTGCATTCGGCTGTGAATCGCGGGTTATGTAATCGGTAGTTACAGAGTTTTCCGGCCATGACTGCCATTGTAACTGGCCGGATAATGATGCTCCTACGGGCAGATTAGAAGAAACGGTCAGAACATCTTTCACAGGCATGGCCGGAGCCGGCGCGCTGACTTCAATGACTTGCGGCGGGGCATCTGTCATGGTCAGCGCAATATAGCCTGCGGCACCGGCAGCAAGCACGGCAACAGCCAGAATGATCAGGCGTGAAGTGTTCATTTGATATCCCCGCATTGAGCGTGTGATTTTGGCACATACTCTAAATGCAGCAGGAATCGTATAATTATGGTTAACGAAATATTATTATTGATTTTATTAAAACAATTATGCTGATTGTGTGGGCGGAAAAAATGTTCTGCCGTTCTTCAGGCCTGAACCAAAGCAAGATCGGGATATATCCACAAACCGGCAATGGCCAAAGCTATGCCATAGGGGATGCCTTTTTGAGGGTCACTCAGCCGGTAAAGAAAAGCTATATCTTTGATTTTGCTTCTGTTGATAAGTTTGCGCAGCAAAAGAATACATAAAGTCAAAATGCCGCCGGCAAGGGCGCTTATAAGCAAATAATCTGCAAGACTGGCTGAAAAACCGGTCCACAGAACCGTGGCACTTATCAGCTTGGCATCACCACCGCCCATTGCATTAATGGAGAAGAAAGCAAAACAGACGGCGAGAGCTGTACCTCCCGCCGCGATGTGCAGCAGGATATCTTTTGCCGGCAGCCCGTAAAGCGGCGCGAGAACAAGAAAGCCTGCGGCCAGAAACAGGCAGGCAATATTGCGTATCTTCATAAACAGAAGATCAGAAATTGCAGCATAAATCATGGTGCCGCAAAAAATCATAGCAATGAGAAAAGCGAGCATAAACGGCCTGAACTTTGCAAAAGCATTGTTTGAGTTTCATTCTGTTGCCGCCAGAGATACTTTAAAGCCCTTTACCTTCAGGTTAATACTGCCGGATGCGACACATTTTACTGAATATATATGGCTGGCTTACAGATCTGCCGGATAGTGAAATATAGCTATTAATTGTTCTTTCATCCCTGTTGCGCATAGTGCGGTGAGCTACGGGGCTTATTTTATGGCTGATAAGAAAATGACAGATCTGAGAAAACTGATATTGGCAGCGTTTCTGGGCGGTGGTGTTCTGACACATCCGGCCGCAGCAACAGAAATTCAGGCAATACAGGTTCAGACGGATCAAGCGCATATTCTGCGTCTGGATAAGCCTGTTAAATCTGTCATTATTGGTAATGATGCTATTGCTGATGCCGTTATGCAGGATGCCAAAACCATTATTCTCACCGGACGCAATAATGGTGTCACCAATCTGGTTGTGATGGATCAGAATGGCGATACATTACTGGATGAGAAGGTCATGGTCGGGCAAAATGATCTGGCGACGACGCGTGTTTTCCGGGGCTCCAATATGATTGTATTGTCCTGTACGCCGATTTGTGAGCCTAAAGTCGCGGCTCCGCCCAGATCCTGATGATGTTACGGATGTTTAGTTTTCTGGCATATGCAGGAAAATTTAATAAAATCATGAGTGACCGGTCTGAGAAAAACTCTGCACGACATCTTGTAAAGTCATTTCGCTCGTTCGGCCGGGACGAAAGGGGTGTTACGGTCATTGAGTTTGCGCTGGTCGTCTTTCCGTTTTTGTTTTTAATTTTTGCTATTATTGAACTGGGGCTGAGCTTTACAGTGCAGCAAATGCTTGCTCATGCGACAGAAGATGTGAGCCGGCGATTTTACACGGGGCAGGATACAAAAGAAAACACAACACCCGAAATGGTGAAGGATCGTATTTGTAAGAAGATAAGGTTCATGCCTGTCGTTGATTGCAACAATCTTTATATCAATTTGGATAATTACAGTACTTTTTCAGAAGTGCCTGTTAAAAACCTTGTGACAAGTAACGGAATGCTTGGACGCCCTTCCCGGATTAATCTGGGCGGACCATCAACGATTAATCAGATTAATGTATTATATCGCTGGCCGGTTCTGACCAATATTTTCTATTATTTTAATCCGAATGTAGAAAATAAAGACAGAGTGCTTCCTCTGTTTACAACTGTAACCTGGCAGAATGAACCGTTTTCATGATTGGGCTTCATCATAAAATAAACGGAGCACGTTTGGCTTTAGCTGGCAGTTTGCGAAAATTCGGTACGCATAAATTTGCGCTCTTAAGAAAGTTTAGCAAAGACGAACGCGGTGTATCTGCAGTGGAATTTGCGCTGCTTCTGCCGGTTCTGATTATAATCTATGCAGGCGTGGCTGATGTTTCACGCGGTGTGGATGCAAACCGTAAGGTGAACCGGGTTTCCAGTGTTGTCGGAGATCTGGTGAGTCGGCAGATCAGTGTGTTGCCGGCACAACTTGATGATATTTTTACTATCGGCTCAACAATTATGGTGCCGTCCGTAGCTGCGCCACAAATCAGGATTTCGTTTCTTAAAGTTGAGAGAGTAAATAATAGTAATACATTTATTGTCAGGCTTGACTGGTCACGGAAAACATCCAGGTTTGTTGAGAAAGGCAATGCAAAGGAACAGGCGGAAAGGCGGGTTTACCTTCCGGAGAAACTGCGTCAGGAACCGATGAATTATATTCGTGTCGAGACGCAATATACCTACACTCCTCTGCTTTCTTTTCTTCTCCCGAAAATGGACATGGAGGAGACCTATTTTATCAGTCCGCGTTATTCAGATGTTATTCCCTGCGCTCAGTGCCGATGATTTCCTTGCTTGACGCTTAAGGTGGTTTTCATGATATGCCTTTCATGAAATACTCGGTGAAGCAGTCTGAAGGCGCTATTCTCATGCGACGGGTTATCCTTATTGTCCTCGATTCTTTCGGCATAGGCGGCGCACCGGATGCGGCTGCTTTTGGCGATCAGGGAGCCAATACGCTGGAAACAATTGTCCGTTTTCGCACGGACAAACAGATACCATTACATATTCCGCATATGCTGGCACTTGGATTGGGGCAGGCGGCGCAGCTTGCGGATAGTCATTTTCCTGCCGTTTTTAATTCTGCCTTGCCGCTGCATGGCCTGTGGGGCACTGCGAGTGAAGTCTCAAAAGGTAAGGATACGCCTTCCGGTCACTGGGAAATTGCAGGCTTGCCGGTGCCTTTTGACTGGGGGTATTTCCCGCATAGCATTCCGGCCTTTCCTGAGGATCTGACGGATACAATTATCCGACAGGAGGGCTTAAGCGGAATATTGGGCAATTGTCATGCCTCAGGCACTGAAATTATTGCGCAATATGGTGAGGAGCATATCCGAACGAATAAGCCGATTTTTTATACATCGTCAGATTCCGTGTTGCAGGTGGCTGCGCATGAAACATATTTCGGCTTGCAGCGACTTTATGATCTGTGCGCGGCTTTGCGCCTGCTGGTAGATCCGCTGAATATCGGCCGTGTTATTGCTCGTCCATTTACCGGTGAAACGCCGGAGAGTTTTGAACGCACCGGCAACCGGCGCGATTTTGCTGTACCGCCGCCGCAGCCCACACTGCTGAATATTGTTGAGGCATCAGGACATGATGTTTATGCGGTTGGCAAAATCAGTGATATTTTTGCGGGATCGGGTGTTACACAATTGCGCAAAGCCCATGGCAATCAGGCGCTGGTTGATGCCACATTGAATGCAATGGACGAAGCCGGTGACGGTGATTTGATTTTCACCAATCTGGTGGATTTCGATATGCTCTATGGCCACAGGCGCGATATTGCCGGTTATGCAGCAGCACTGGAGGCATTTGATCAGCGCCTGCCGGAACTTCTTGGTAAAATGGGCGAGGGAGATTTGTTGATTTTGACTGCAGATCATGGCTGTGATCCGGGTTGGCAGGGCAGCGATCATACCCGCGAATGCGTGCCCGTATTGATTGCCGGTGCGGGGAGCGGCACAATCGGCATGCGTAACAGTTTTGCGGATATCGGCAAATCTGTAGCAGCATATCTGGGGCTGAAAAATGATCTTGCCGGTGAAGATTTTCTGACAACTGATACCGGCCATGGACAATCAGGACGCAGCGGAGAAAGATATGCCTGAATTACCGGAGGTGGAAACGGTCCGCCGTGGTTTGCAGCCGGTTATGGAAGGTGCAACTGTTGAAGGACTGGTTTTAAACCGCCCAGATCTGCGCTTTCCTTTTCCTGAGAAACTGAGTGAGCGTCTGCAGGGGCAAAAAATCATCTCGCTGGGGCGGCGGGCAAAATATCTGCTGATTGAATTTGAAGACGGTGCCAGTTTGATCAGTCATCTGGGTATGTCCGGCTCGTACAGGATTGAACCTGATCTGCGTTTTTCATCCGGAAACCGGACGGAGGATGATTTTCATTATCCGCGCTCCAAGAATACAGCCCATGACCATGTGGTTTTTCACTTGCAGACAGAGGCACACGGCCAGCGTCAGGTGATCTATAATGATCCGCGCCGTTTCGGATTTTTGTTGCTATGCGGTGCCGGAGAACTGGAAACACATCCGTCACTGAAAGACCTGGGCATCGAGCCGACAGGTAACAGCCTGTCAGGTGCGGTTCTTGCAGATCTATTCCGAAACAAGAAAATTACATTGAAGGCAGCACTGCTGGACCAGCGGCTGATTGCCGGTCTTGGCAATATTTATGTCTGTGAAGCTTTGTGGCGCTCAGGTCTTTCACCCTTGCGGGCTGCCGGAGATGTCGCACAGGATCCGCAACTTGCAGAATCGCTGGCCACATCTGTTCGTGAGGTGATTGCCGAAGCAATCGTAGCAGGTGGTTCCAGTCTGCGTGACCATCGTCAGGCTGATGGCACCTTGGGTTATTTCCAGCATAGTTTTGCGGTTTATGACCGTGAGGACGAACCATGCCGGCGCTGTGGCGCAACGATACAGCGCATTGTGCAGAACGGGCGTTCAACTTTCTTTTGCGCTGCTTGCAGCGCCTGATTCTTTTCCCGTTCATAAATAATCACTGCCCTGAGGGAGTATCTTGATGGCCTATGAAACGATTCTTGCAGAAACACGTGGCAAAACCGGTCTGATCCGGCTCAACCGCCCGCAGGCGCTGAATGCACTGAATACACAACTGATTACCGAACTGACAGATGCGTTGCAGGCATTCGACCGGGATGATGCAATCGGTGCGATTGTGCTGACCGGTTCTGAAAAGACTTTTGCTGCCGGTGCCGATATTAAGGAAATGCAGAACCTGACTTTTGCCGATGCTTACGGGCAGGATTTTTTAAGCGGCTGGGAAGGGATAAACGCTATCCGTAAACCGGTAATTGCTGCGGTGAGCGGCTATACGCTGGGCGGCGGTTGTGAGCTGGCAATGATGTGCGATTTCATCATTGCGGCGGATAATGCTAAATTCGGTCAGCCGGAAATTACACTCGGCATTATTCCGGGGATGGGCGGTACTCAGCGTCTGGCGCGTTATGTAGGCAAAGCTAAAGCGATGGACATGGTTTTGACCGGCCGGATGATGGATGCTGCAGAAGCCGAGCGTTGCGGGCTGGTCTCGCGTGTTGTAGCGCCGGAAGTGCTGCTGGATGAGGCTCTGAAAGCGGCGGAACGGATTGCTGCCTTTTCACGACTCTCAGTGATGATGGCAAAAGAATCGGTCAATCGTGCTTTTGAAACGACACTGCATGAAGGGCTGAAATATGAACGCCGTTCTTTCCATGCCCTTTTCGCTACGGAAGACCAGAAAGAAGGCATGTCGGCCTTTGTCGATAAGCGTAGTCCGTCTTTCTCCAATCGCTGAGTCGCATTATGCGGGCGCTCCGGCCATAAAACCGGAGCATCGCCTGTCAGAAAACGTTCGGGAAACCATCTTTTACGGGTTTCAGGCCCTTGTGGAGAGAGAAACCAGATTGACGGCGCCGACAAGCTGATCTATAAGCGCGCAACAGTGAGACGGCTTTCGGGCTGTCCGGATAGATTTTTGCCCGGTGGCCTGCCCCTTCGATGTGATATCGATGCTGAAAAGCCCGCTGGAAAGCTGACAGAAAAAGAGAGGCATTTATGGCCAATACACCTTCGGCCAAGAAAGCGGTTCGTAAAATCGAAGCCCGCACCGAGGTCAACAAATCCCGTCGTTCCCGCGTACGCACTTTCGTACGTAAGTTCGAAGATGCTGTAGCACTCGGTGACAAGGCTGCTGCGCAGGCTGCTTTCAAGATTGCTGAGCCTGAACTGATGCGCGCCGCTTCTAAAGGCGTTGTTCATAAGAACACTGCTTCGCGTAAAGTATCGCGTCTGGCTGCACGTCTTAAAGGTATGACTGCCTGATATCAGGTTGTCCTTTAGTTTAAAAAAACCGGCCTCAGTGCCGGTTTTTTTGTGTCTGAATTTTATGTTTCTCCTGAATATTCAGAAGATCAGAATCGGGAGCAATATTAAAAGGAATCTCTAAAATATTGGGAGAATCTCTTTTTCTATATTTTTATATTTGCAATAAATTTTAAACGCAGAACCCGTCTTTATGCACAGTTCTGAACTGAGTCTGGGGATTGCCTCAGAGGAGCTTGAGTCAAGTGAATTATTATTATTTTTTTTCGCTCCGGAGATTCCGGAAGGGTTAATAATTGCTCCGATAAAAAGATGTTGAATCCAAAGGTCTTATTAATTTCAGACCCTGTATCAGAATAGTTATGCGTACCGAAAGACAGATCAAATGATTAAAAAACTCTTAACGGCGGTCTTGCCCTAAGGCCAAAGATATCGCTAATGTTAGCCGATCAGTGCTCTGGACCATTAGCCTAAAAGCTGTCGGCGTCCGGTTATAATTTCATGGCGTGCAAAGTGATCTGACGCAGAATTTCCCGTTCTGCGAAAGAGTATCTGTGTGCCTGCGAATGATCGGCACTGCGGGGGAAATATCCTGAACGAGGATCTGACCTGCGGTTGCCGGAAAGTGAAAGGCCGTTCTGAAATGATGGGAATGACATCATTTACCGGTCATTAACCTAAAAAAAGCTTTGCGCAGCTGCAGATGGAAACAGAGGTTGTTGAATGGTTCAATACGGGCAATCAGCATGGAGTGACCGGAATATGAGTCGTTGCTTGCAGGATGCTCACCGGACCATCAGAAACGGACCGGAAAAGAGCATGCTGTAAAAAACCGGCAAAACTGAAGCGAACAGAATTTTATAACGAACAAAAAAATCAGAGCGGAAGCTGAGAGACCGTCCCGGCCAAACCGCTGAGTAACGAGCATCTGAACAGGATGCATCCGGTATGATGGAATGATCTGCCGCAACCAAAAAACTGAACACTATTGTGAGGCGAAAATGATTGCAAAGAATGAGGCTAAACTGGACGTGGTAAGCGAAGCCGGTCAGCCAGTCCCGCCGATCAGTCAAAGCCTGCAGGGTCAGTTTGATGCGGCGCCGGATTTTATGAGTGAGAAAGAGAATATGACTTTGACAACCGCTTCTCCGGATGAGGCCTTTGAACGACTGCTGAGCAAGCTGAAAGCACGCGTCGGCAGTGAAATATTCTCTTCGTGGTTTGGTCGTCTGAAGCTGGATGAAGTCTCCAAGAGCGTTGTGCGTTTTTCCGTGCCGACCGCATTTTTGCGCTCATGGATCAACAATCATTATGCTGAAATGCTGACCATGCTCTGGCAGGAAGAAAACCCGCAGATTCTGAAAGTTGAAGTTGTGGTGCGCGGTATGAGCCGCACAGCCCGTCCTGTTGCGCCGGTTGCGGATGTTATTGCGGAAGTTCCGCAGCTTACTGCTCCGCAGCGCGAAAAGCCGGTTTTCCCGGTCGGTCAGAGTTTCTCGGCTGAAAAACGCGCCAGCCAGGCAGAAGTGGCCGCTCAGAGCGCCGCGGCCGGTTCCGTACTCGGTTCTCCGCTTGATCCGCGTTATACTTTTGACAGCTTTGTTGACGGTGCTTCCAACCGTGTGGCGCTTGCTGCTGCCCGTACTATTGCTGAAGCCGGCTCCAGCGCTGTGCGTTTCAATCCGCTTTTCATTCACGCCTCTGTTGGTCTTGGTAAGACCCACCTTTTGCAGGCCATTGCTGCCAGTGCTTTGCAGCGTCAGGACAAGCCGCGTGTTGTCTATCTGACGGCTGAATATTTCATGTGGCGCTTTGCAACTGCAATCCGTGACAATAATGCGCTGTCCTTCAAGGAACAGCTGCGTGATATCGATCTTCTGATTATTGACGATATGCAGTTCCTGCAGGGTAAGTCGATCCAGCACGAATTCTGCCACCTGATTAATACGCTGCTCGACAGTGCCAAGCAGGTTGTTGTGGCCGCAGACCGCGCCCCTTCCGAGCTGGAATCGCTGGATGTGCGCGTGCGCTCCCGCTTGCAGGGCGGCGTGGCGCTTGAAATGGCGGCACCGGATTATGAAATGCGTGTGGAAATGCTGAAGCGTCGTCTGACCGCAGCGCAGGCAGAAGAACGCAATATTGAAATTGCAGACGATATCCTTGCCCATGTGGCACGCACAGTCACCGGCTCCGGCCGTGAACTGGAAGGCGCATTTAACCAGCTGTTGTTCCGTCAGTCCTTTGAGCCGAACCTTTCAATTGACCGCGTTGATGAGCTGCTTGGTCATCTGACCCGCGCCGGTGAACCGAAGCGTATCCGCATTGAAGAAATTCAGCGCATTGTTGCCCGTCATTACAATGTGTCGAAGCAGGATCTGCTGTCCAACCGCCGTACCCGTACTATCGTGAAGCCGCGTCAGGTAGCGATGTATCTGGCAAAAATGCTGACACCCCGTTCTCTGCCGGAAATCGGCCGCCGCTTTGGCGGGCGTGATCACACCACAGTTCTGCATGCTGTCCGCAAGATCGAAGATCTGGTCGGTGCTGATCTTAAACTGGCGCAGGAGCTGGAATTGCTGAAGCGCCTGATCAACGAACAATCCGCATAAGCTGTCACAGATACCGATGATTCTGTATCGCGGCTCTGGTCGCGATACAGTTCATAGGCGGAATATCGGGGCAAAGAGCGCATTCATCAGTCTTTATGCAGAAGAAATCGCTGTTGTGCTGTTCTGCGGACTTGCAAAGCCCCCTGAAATTCTGGCAGTTTAGCCGTCCAAGAGGCGCCTGTCGCGCCGTGATCTCCGGTGCAGCTCTGTTTGTTGCCGGACAGATGTTAGCGAGTTCTGTACATCATGCGCGTAACTATTGAACGTTCAAATCTTCTGAAATCTCTCAACCATGTGCATCGCGTGGTTGAACGCCGGAATACGATTCCGATTCTCTCCAATGTGCTGTTGCAGGGAGAAGACGGCGTGCTGAAGCTCAAGGCCACTGACCTTGATCTGGAAGTGACCGAATCGACCGAAGCGGCAATTGACACGGCAGGAGCTACAACAGTTCCGGCGCATCTGCTTTATGACATCGTGCGCAAATTGCCGGACGGTGCTGAAGTGATGCTGGCCAATAATGAAGACGGCACAGCAATGTCGGTTGTTTCCGGTCGCTCGTCCTTTCGTCTGCAGTGCCTGCCGCAGTCCGATTTTCCTGAACTGACAGCGGGCAGCTTCACCCATACATTCCGTATGGATGCGAGCGCGCTGAAACGTCTGATCGACCGCACCAATTTTGCGATCTCAACGGAAGAAACCCGCTATTACCTCAATGGTATTCACCTCTATGCCGGTGAAGATGACGGCCGTTTGGAACTGCGTGCAGTGGCCACCGATGGTCACCGTCTGGCACGTGCAGCGATGGAAGCGCCAAGCGGTGCTGAAGGCATGCCTGCGATCATCATTCCGCGTAAAACTGTTGCGGAATTGCAGAAGCTTGTTGATGTGCCGGATATGCAGGTGACGATTGAAGTCTCGGATGTGAAAATCCGCTTCACTGTCGGCACAGTCGTTCTGACCTCGAAACTGATTGACGGCACTTTCCCAGAATATAAGCGCGTGATTCCGGCCGGCAATGATCGCAAGCTGGTGATTGACCGCCAGAGCTTTGCTGCTTCTGTTGACCGTGTTTCGACCATTTCCAACGAGAAAGGCCGTGCGGTTAAGCTCAGCATTTCCGATGGCCTTTTGACCCTGACCGTGAACAATCCTGATTCCGGTTCCGCAACCGATGAAGTGCCGGCAGGTTATGACAGTGAACCGATGGAAATCGGCTTTAACTCGAAATATCTGCTCGATATCACATCGCAGCTTTCCGGCAAGGAAGCCGTATTCATGCTGGCTGATGCCGGTTCACCAATGCTGGTGCGCGATGAAGGCGACGAACATCTGATCTATGTTCTGATGCCGATGCGTGTATAAGTGCACGGGTGAGTACGAATACAAACATTGATGCACAAATTTCAGGTCGCAGCGAACGGGTGAGTTTCCGTCGTCTGCGGCTTGCGCATTTTCGCAATTATGACAGCCTGTCGCTGCCGTTGAGTGGCGGCCATGTGGTGCTGACCGGCGAAAATGGTGCAGGTAAAACCAATCTTCTGGAAGCGGTTTCCTTTCTGTCGCCGGGGCGCGGCATGCGTCGTGCTGCCTATGCTGATGTCAGCCGAAGCGGTGCGCCCGATGGTTTTGCCATTCATGCGTTGCTGGAATCGGCAAGCTATGGTGAAGCTGAAATCGGCACAGGCGTGGCCGGTACCAATGGTGAGACAGGGCGAAAAGTTCGTATCAACGGGGCGCCTGCCGGTGCCGATCAGCTGCTCGATTATTCCCGTATTATCTGGCTCATTCCGGCGATGGACGGGCTGTTTACAGGCTCCGCCGGAGATCGCCGCCGTTTTCTCGACCGTATGGTGCTGGCGATTGATGTCAGCCACGGCAAGCGCGTGCTGGATTATGAAAAAGCCATGCGCAGTCGCAACCGGCTGATCTCGGATTATAATAGTGACGCACAATGGCTGGATGCGATTGAAGCGCAGATGGCCGAGCTTGGCACAGCCATCGCCGCTGCACGTGCGGAACTGATGGCGCTGATAGCTGCCATGATTGAACAGACACCGGATGACAGTCCGTTCCCGAAAGTGGACTGTTTTCTGGAAGGCGAGCTGGAAGGACGTATTCGTCTGGAGGCAGCGCTGGATCTGGAAGAGAATTTTCGCCGTACGCTGCGCGATATGAGGGGCCGTGACCGCGCGGCAGGGCGCACGCTGGATGGGCCGCACCGCACCGATATGGTGGTGCATCACCGGCCTAAAGGCATGCAGGCGGCTCTATGCTCTACAGGCGAGCAGAAGGCGCTGCTGATCGGTCTGGTGCTTGCTCATGCAAGGCTGACGGCCAATCTTGCCAATATGACGCCGGTGCTGCTGCTCGATGAAATTGCCGCTCATCTCGATGAGGGTAGACGTGCCGCCTTGTTTGATATTATTGACGATCTGGGTGCGCAGGCTTTTATGACCGGCACGGATCGTGCGCTATTTCGTGACCTCAAGGGCGAAGCGCAATTTTTCAATGTCAGTGCTGCCAACCTGTCACCTTATGATATTTGAACCGCTAGGGTTTCTGCAGCTCTTTTTATTTTACGCGTATCTTATCCGAAAACCGCTTCACACTTTTCAGGATACGCTCTAAACTTTCTCTATGAACACACAGTCAGAACCTTTCAGCGGATTAGAAATCGAGCGTTATGCGCGCCATATTATCCTGCCGGAAATCGGCGGAGCAGGGCAGCAGAAGCTTAAAAATGCGCGCGTTCTGGTGATTGGTGCAGGCGGGCTTGGCAGTCCGGCGCTCCTTTATCTGGCCGCTGCCGGTGTCGGCCATCTCGGCATTGTCGATGATGATATGGTCACATTGTCGAATTTGCAGCGTCAGGTGGTGCACCATACCGACAGTATAGGCGAAAATAAAACCGACAGCGCTGCGGCTACGATACACCGTATCAATCCGCATATTGAAATTGCCTGCCATACATTACGGCTCACACCGGAGAATGTGACGGAGCTGTTTTCAGCCTATGATATTATCGTTGATGGCTCGGATAATTTCAGCACCCGCTATCTGGTGGCGGATCATGCAGCATTGCTGGAAAAAGCTCTGGTCACCGCAGCCATGGGGCGGTTTGACGGTTCGCTGACAGTGCTGAAACCTTATGAGAGTGATTCTGAGGGCAATCCTCTGCCGCATTACCGAGATCTTTTTCCTGAACCACCGCCTGACGGGTTGATGCCCTCCTGCGCGGAAGCAGGTGTGATCGGTGCCTTACCGGCGATTCTCGGCTCTCTGCAGGCGATGGAAGTGATTAAGCTGATTACCGGCATAGGAGAGCCTTTGCTGGGGCGCTTGCTGCTTTATGATTCTCTGTCGGCACGGTTTGAGACCATGCGCTATAAACGGCGGAGGGGCGCAGACCAATGAGCACGCAGAGCCGGACATATCAGGTTTTTACAATTACACCTGATTATGACGGGTTTGATGCTCTGTTACTGCTCATTCAGGATGCCTTTGCCACAATGGACGGGGTGATTGATCCGCCGAGTTCTGCCGGACTGCTGAATGCAGCGATTCTGCGCGGCAAAGCAGACACAGAGACTGCCTATGGGGTGCTCAGTGATGGGCAGCTGGCCGGATGTGTGTTTCTGGCAGATAAAGGCGATCATCTTTATTTAGGCAAACTGGCTGTCGCCTCTCCGTTTCACGGGCTTGGCATTGCACGTTGTCTGGTTGAGCAGGCTGAAAAACTGGGACGTGAGCGCGGCATGTCGCATATTGACCTGCAAGTACGTATCGAACTGACCGACAATCAGAAACTATTCAAAAAACTGGGCTTTGAAATCATTGCTGAAACCATGCATCCGGGCTTTACCCGCGTGACATCGCTGACAATGCGTAAAGGTCTGCTTTAATCATATTCGGGAGGAACCTATGGTGCTGGCACTGAGCACGGAGGAGCGTGCCATTATCAACGGGCGGGATGGTTCTGGCGCGGCAATGGCCATGCGCATTGTTGCCAGAACGGCCGAGCTGATGGGCGCATCGAGGCTGATCCCCATCGCTTCCGCACATATTGACGGTGCGCTCTATCATGGTGACAGCGGTACCTATTTTGCGGAAAAATTGGTGGAAGGGCAGGCTAAGGTGCGCGTGCGCTCGACGCTGAATGTCGGCTCGCTGGATCTGACCGGTTGTTCCGGCAACCGTTTGCCGCCGCATGAGGCGGTAATGGCAAAGCGCATGATGCAGGCCTATATCAAACTTGGTTGCGAGCCGTCATGGACCTGTGCACCCTATCAGGCAGGGCACCGGCCGCAAACCGGCACGGATGTGGCATGGGGCGAATCGAATGCCGTGGTGTTTTGCAATTCGGTTCTGGGCGCGCGTACGAATCGCTACGGTGATTATCTGGACATTGCCTGTGCCATTGCCGGTCGCGCACCGGATTACGGATTGCACCGGCCGGAGAATCGCCGTGCGACAATTATGGTTGATCTGAGCGCTCTTGATTCTGCACTTTTGAGTCAGGCGGTGGCATGGCCGGTGCTGGGTAATCTTTACGGACGCCTGATTGGTGATTCTATCGGTGTGGTGACAGGCGTTGCACCGGAGTTGCTGACAGAGGATGATCTGAAGGCTTTTGGTGCGGCCTCTGCCTCATCCGGCGCTGTCGGTCTTTTTCATATTGCAGGGCGCACGCCAGAGGCACCGGATGCCGAATCGGCACTGCAGGGGAATGAACCTCTGGAAACTATCCGCGTGACACCGCAAATGGTGCGGGAAGCGCGCAAAGCTCTGTCCACGATAGAGACGGACAGAATCGATGCGGTGGCAATCGGCAGTCCGCATTTATCGCTCGACGAGTTTGATCTTCTTGAAACGGCAATTTCAGACCGGCATCTTGCTGTCCCGCTTTATGCCTGTACGGGGCGGCATGTGCTGCGTGAGCTGGATAAGAATCAGCGCCGGCAAAGACTGGAACAGGCGGGCGTGATTGTGGTGGCTGACACTTGTGTGGTCGTCACACCGATTCTGCCGGAGAAAGACAATGCTGTGCTGATGACCAATTCCGGAAAATTTGCCCATTATGCGCCGGGCAATACCGGTTACGGTGTTGTCTATGGTTCTTTGCAGGAATGTGTTGAAAGCGCTGTCACAGGTCGCGTCCGGTTCGCTGAGGAGGTATGGTGATGGTGGCGCAACTCTTGCAAGACAGATTTCAGGCAAAAATACTGGTCGCAGGCGCAGCGGTGGAGGCGGCTGGTTTTGCTTTAACGGCTCCGATCAGCTTCTGGGGCGGGGTTGATCCGCAAACCGGCCTGATCGCCAATGTGCGCCATCCGCAATATGGCCAGTCCGTCTCCGGCAAAGTGTTATGCCTGCCTGCAACTGTCGGGTCCTCATCGGCAGCTGCTGTGCTTCTGGAACTGGTACACAGCAACCGTGCACCGGCAGCGATTATCCTGCATGAGCCGGATGCGATTTTGTTGCTGGGCCTGATTGTTGCTGAAGAAATGGGACTGACAATCCCGCCAGCCTGTCAGTTGGATCGCGGGACGTATTCCCTGCTGGATCAGCAGCGATTGCGGATTAATGAGCAGGGGACTATTTGTATCTTATAAAAAAGAGCCGGAATTTCCGGCTCTTTTTATGTTCTTAATATTGTTTCTCACGGTCAACGAGATTGATCAGCGTGCCATCGCGCTCATAATCGCGGATCATGCGAATAATCTCCGGCACCAGAGCATTGGCCGAGGAACTGGCTGCGGCATGAGGGGTGATCGTGATTTTCGGATTACCCCAGAGCGGGCTGTTTTCAGGCAGCGGCTCGGTTTCAAACACATCAAGCGAGGCAGCAGAAAGCAGGCCGCGTTCAAGCGCTGCCTGAATATCGGCTTCATTCTGCAAACCGCCACGCCCTGCATTGATCAGAATGGGCGCGCCGAGCGGACCGTCGTCCTTCATGCGGCCAAACACAGACATCGACAGAATACCTTTTGTGTCCGGTGTCAGCGGCAGCAGGCAGACGAGAATATCAACCTGTTTGAGGAATTCGGACAATCCGTCTTTACCGTGATAGGTGGTCACACCGGCAACATCCTGCGGGCGGCGGCTCCAGCCACTGACATTGAAACCAAGATGTTTCAGCTTGTCGGCAGCATCACGTCCTAAAACGCCTAAGCCCATGATCCCGACATTGACTTCATTGGCCGCAGGCTGACGGCGGTCTTCACGCCAGATTTTCTTGAGCTGCTGCGCGCGATATTGAGGGCCGAGACGATGATGATCCAGCACCTGCCAGACTACATATTCGGTCATGCGCATGGTCAGATCAGGCGAAACGGTACGCACGATCGGCAGATCCGGCACCTGATCATCATGGAACACATGATCCACACCGGCACCGAGCGAGAAGATGACTTTCAGATTGGGCAGATTAGCAAGCGAGCCGCGTTTCTGTTTCCACACCAGCGCATAATCAATGGATGCTTCTTCACCGGCTTTGACCTCAGTAACGATTTCACGCTCCGGCGCAGCTTTGGCAAAGGCTTTGATCCAGATTTCCGGATCCCAGCCGGTCGCTGCAAAATAGATTTTACCCGTATTTTTTACTGCTGCACTCATTGATTTACCACTCCCTTTTCAGCCGTCTCCAAACGGAAGGCTGCTGCCATCAATGCGCGGGTGTAATCGGTTTTCGGCGCTCCGAAGATTTCCTCCGCCGGACCATATTCCACTGCTTTGCCATTGCGCATCACAAGCACATGATTGGCAAGGGCTTTGACCACGCGCAAGTCGTGACTGATGAAAAGATAGCTTAATTCATGTTTTTTCTGCAAATTACGCAGCAATTCGACAACCTGTGCCTGCACACTCATATCCAAAGCTGAAGTCGGCTCATCCAGCATCACAAAACGCGGATTGAGCACCATGGCACGGGCGATGGCAATGCGCTGGCGCTGACCGCCGGAAAACTCGTGCGGATAACGGAAGCGGCTTTCCGGATCGAGATTAACCTCATGCAAAGCGGCAACGACTTTATCATCGCGCTCGTCAGCCGAGAGTTTAGGCTCATGCACCTGCAATCCCTCGGCGATAATCTCTGCAACCGACATGCGCGGGCTGAGCGAACCGAACGGATCCTGAAACACAATCTGCATTTCACGACGCAGCGGACGCATATCCTTGAAGGAAAACCGGTCGATATTTTTTTCGCCAAAGCGGATTTCGCCTTTGGACGAAATCATCCGCGACAGTGCTAAACCAAGCGTGGTTTTGCCGGAGCCGGATTCACCAACCACACCCAGTGTTTGCCCTGCGCGCAGTTCCACATTGATACCGTCAACGGCCTTCACATAATCGACGGTTTTGCGCAGAAAGCCTTTTTTGATCGGAAACCAGACTTTGATATCCTCACCGCTCATCACCAGCGGTGCATCATTCTGCGCAGGCAATGGTGCGCCTTTCGGCTCAGCGCTCAGCAAATGCTTGGTATAGTCATGCTGCGGATTGGTGAAAATATCTTCTGTCTTGCCGCTTTCCACGATTTTACCGTGATGCATGACGCAAACGCGGTCGGCAATCTTACGCACCACACCCAGATCATGGGTGATGAACAGCATCGACATATCCTGTGACTGCTTTAACTCGGCTAGCAATTGCAGAATTTGTGCCTGCACTGTCACATCAAGCGCGGTCGTCGGCTCATCAGCAATCAGCAGTTTCGGCTTGTTAGCAAGAGCCATGGCGATCATCACACGCTGGCGCTGCCCGCCGGAGAGCTGATGCGGATAGGATTGCAGGCGTTTTTCCGGTTCACGGATACCAACTTCATGGAGCAGTTCCAGTGTCCGTGCGCGCGCCTGTTTTTCGCCCATGCCCTGATGCAGACGCAAGATCTCACTAATCTGACGTTCAACCACATGCAACGGGTTGAGCGAGGTCATTGGCTCCTGAAAGATCATGGCAATGTCATTGCCGCGAACACCGCGCAGTTTGTTTTCCGGCATGGTCAGCATGTCTGCACCCTCAAAGAGGATCTGACCGGACGGATGACTGGCGGAGGGGTAGGGCAGCAGTTTCAGCACCGACAAAGCGGAGATGGATTTACCCGAGCCGGATTCCCCCACCAGAGCGACGGTTTCGCCTTTGTGTATGTCGAAGGAGATATGATCGACAGCAATCCTGTCCTGACCATCCTGATGAAAGGCAATCGACAGATCGCGGACACTCAACAGCACTTCGGCTTTTTCATGGGAACTCATTTAAAAGCCTTTCGCGGATCAAAGGCATCACGCACTGCTTCACCGACAAAGATCAGCAGCGACAGCATCAGCGAGATAACCACAAAGCCGGTTATACCAAGCCATGGTGCCTGAAGATTATTCTTACCCTGTGCCAGCATTTCACCAAGCGACGCCGAGCCTGGCGGCAGACCAAAACCGAGGAAGTCGAGTGAGGTCAGTGTGGTGATTGAGCCGTTGAGAATGAATGGCAGGAAGGTCAGGGTTGCGACCATCGCGTTGGGCAGCAGATGCCGCCACATGATGGTGCGGTTATTGACGCCCAGCGAGCGTGCCGCATTCACATATTCAAAGTTACGGGCGCGCAGGAATTCGGCACGAACAACGCCGACAAAGGCAACCCATGAGAACAGCAGCATTATAAACAGCAGCACCCAGAAGCCGGGCGGCAGAATGGCAGCGATGATCAGAAGCAGATAGAGCACCGGTATCGACGACCAGATTTCGATGAAGCGCTGGAAAATCAGATCAACCCAGCCGCCGAAATAGCCCTGTACCGCACCGGCGGTCACACCGATTACACCGGAAAAGGCGGTAAGGATGAGGCCGAACAGCACGGAAATACGGAACCCGTAGAGCGCACGGGCAAACACATCGCGTGCCTGATCGTCAGTGCCGAGCCAATTCATATTGCCGATGGTGCAGTTCGGATCATTGACGCCTTCCGCATAGCGCGCGCAGCGCTGTTCCTTCGACATCAGCCAGAATGGTTTGGACGGTGCGGCTTCCGGAATTTCATTATTCACGGTGCGGTAGGAATAACGAACCGGCGGCCAGATTGCCCAGCCGTTTTGGTTAATCTCGTCTTGTATCACGGGGTCGCGATAGTCGGTGACCGCATAGAAACCGCCGAATTTCTCTTCCGGATAATCAACCAGCACCGGCATAAGAATTTCGCTCTTGTAGGAAACCAGTATCGGTTTGTCATTGGCGATAAATTCAGCAAAGAGCGAGGTTACAAACAGAAACAGAAAAATCCACAGTGACCACCAGCCGCGCCGGTTGGCCTTGAAATTGCGCCAGCGTCGCTGGTTAAGCGGCGACAGAAACGGGCGTTTCACGCGCGCAGGAGCGGTTGCTGTGATATCGCTCATCACACATCCCTCCGGTCAAAATCAATACGCGGATCAATCCACGTATAAGTGAGGTCGGAGAGCAGGCCGACCAGCAGGCCGATCAGCGAGAAGATAAACAGATTGGCAAAGACCACAGGATAATCACGATTGAGAACGGACTGATAGCCAAGCAGGCCGAGACCGTCGAGCGAGAAGATGGTTTCAATCAACAGCGAGCCAGTGAAGAAGGCGGTGATAAACGCACCGGGGAAACCGGCAATCACAATCAGCATCGCATTACGGAACACATGGCCGTAAAGCACCTGCCGTTCTGTCAGGCCCTTGGCGCGTGCTGTGGTGACATATTGTTTGCGGATTTCTTCCAGAAACGAGTTTTTGGTAAGCAGGGTGGTGGTCGCAAAAGCAGACAGCACCAGCGCCAGCACCGGCAGCGCCATATGCCATATATAGTCTGTGATTTTGCCCCACAGGCTCATTTGATCAAAGTCCGGCGAAGTCAGGCCGCGCAGCGGAAACCAGTCGAAGAATGAGCCGCCTGCAAACAGCACGATCAGCATGATAGCGAAAAGAAAACTCGGAATAGCATAGCCGACAATAATCACCGCGCTGGTCCAGACGTCAAAACGTGAACCGTCGCGCACGGCTTTGAGAATCCCGAGCGGAATAGAAATCATATAGGAAATCAGGGTGAGCCACAGGCCGAGTGAAATCGAAACCGGTAGCTTTTCCTTAATCAGATCAAGCACTTCAATATCGCGGAAATAGGAGTGTCCGAAGTCGAAACGGGCATAGTTCCACAGCATCAGGCCGAAACGTTCCAGCGGCGGTTTGTCAAAACCGAACTGCTTTTCGAGGCTGGCGATAAATTCAGGATCAAGCCCCTGTGCGCCACGATATTTCGAGGAGCCACCGCTGTCCATTGATATTGCGCCTGCATCAGCGCCTCCGCCTGAGAGCCTGTCCATGGCATCGCCGCCCTGTCCCTGCAATTGCGCAATCACACGCTCTACGGGGCCGCCGGGGGCAAACTGAATGACGGCAAAAGAAATGGCCATGATGCCGAAAATGGTTGGAATCATGAGCAGCAGGCGTCGGAGAATATAAGCGCCCATCAGTTGTATAATCCTGTTTGTTTTTTATTGTCTTTTGACAGTTTAATGCAAAGTGCTGAATTATGTTTTACCAAGCTGCGCGGCTTTCTCGTGATCATACCACCAGTAAAATTCCGGATAACCGCCATAAGGTGGGGAATCTGTCATGCCGAATTTGTCCCAATAGGCGATCAGCTTGCCGCCTGCTGACCAGCAGGGAATCCAGTCGCGTCGATAGCGAAGCAACCGGTCGAGTACGCGGATAATTGCAGTCATATTATCGCGATTGTCAGCCTGTGCCACATCATCCAGTAATGCGTCAATTAAAGGGCTGCTTGTGCCGGTATAGTTCTGCGATCCCGGCAGGCTGACACTTTCAGAACCATACATGATCGCGAGGGCGGCTCTGTCCGGTGTTGCGGACGAACTGGAAGCAAAGCCGATCATGTCATAGTCAAAATCAAGCAAGCGCTTCTGATAGGTCGCGGCTTCAGCCATACGCACTTCCGCATTAATCCCTATCGCCTGAAGATTTTTGATCATCGGATTATAGACACGGTTAAAACCGTCAGAATTGTTGAGAATTTCCAGCGTAAAAACCTGACCACTTTGATCAATCAGCCATTGGCCTTTACGCTGATATCCGGCCGCTTTCATCAGTTCCGCCGCACGGCGCAGTTGTTCACGGTTGCGGCCACTGCCGTCTGTGACCGGCATAGTGACAGGATCATCGAGCAGTGCTGTGCGGGCGGCATTATCCATCAAACCCGCATGGCGAGTGATAACAGCCTGCTCCTCAGGGGATGCTTTGCCTTGTGCCTCAAAGGCGGAATTGCTGAAACTGGATTGCTGCCGCTGATACAGATCACTGAACAGGTTACGGTTGCTCCACTCGAAATCAAAGCACAGCCCGATTGCTTCCCGTACCCGCGGATCGCGAAAACGCTCGCGGCGCTGATTAAGCGCCCAGCTTTGCATTGACGGAATTTTCCATGCAGGAAAACGGTTGCGGATAATTTTGCCACTCTGCACCGCAGTGAAATCGTAATCATTGGCCCATGATTTCGCAACGCTTTCCGCGCGCCAGTCGAGAATACCCTTTTTAAAAGCTTCGAAAGCGGGCTGCCGATCACGGAAAAACTCAATGCGGATACGGTCAAAATTATTGCATCCGATATTCACATTGAGGTCTTTAGCCCAGTAATCTTCATTACGCTGATATTCGATATATTGTCCGGCTGAGAGCGCACCAACTTTATAGGCTCCGGAACTGAGCGGGATATTCAAGCTGTTTCCATCGAATTTATGTTCGGTGTAATAGGCTTTTGAGAGTACAGGTAAGGTAGCCATGCTGATGATGAGTCGACGGTTTTGTCCGGCATTTTCTCCTTTGAGTGTCAGGCGCAGATGATAATCATCGTCCGCAACTGCACTTTCCATTTTGGCGAGCAGTAGCCGCAGAGCAGGATGTCCTTTTTCTTTGAGCAGATTATAGCTGAAAGCCGCGTCATGCGCGGTCACCGGTGTATTGTCGTGAAAACGCGCCTGTTCGCGCAGTTTGAAAATATAGCTTGTACCGTCATCACTGACAGTCACACTTTCTGCGAGCAACCCGTAAACTGCATCCGCTTCGTCCAGCGAACGGGTCATCAGACTGTCAAAGCAGGATTCCATTCGTGGCGGGGCATCACCCAGCGCTGAAAAAGTGTTGAGCGTGTTGAAGGTGTCGGGTGCCTGATTAAGCGTCCATTCATTGACAGAGAAATTAAAGCTTCCGCCTTTGGGTGCCTGCGGATTGATATAATCAAAATGGCTGAAACCGGCCGGATATTTCAGATCGTCAAATACGGCTAGTCCGTGAACCGCAGTCTTCGCACCGTCTTGCGCTTTGGCACGTAAGGGCAGAGCAGCGCTGAATGTTGCTGCTCCGCCGAGTATCATCAGTTTGCGCCTGTTTATCATACCCTCTGCCATAATACGCCTCCTGCCTTGTGGTTAAGATCCGGTTGGGCATCAAACTCAAAAAATGCGAGTCAAAATACAAGACCAAACCAGAGTGAGCCATTTTATGGTTTTTGTTTTATCCACCAGGAGAAAGGGTCAATCCCTGCATAATCCGGCTGTTTATCCGGCAGGCCGAACTTGTTCCAATAGGCAACATTGATCGTATCGGAATACCATTGCGGTACAGTGTAATAGTTCCACAGCAGCACACGGTCGAGAGCACGGGTGGCCGCGACCAGCTCATCGTGGTCTTTGGCATAGACAACGTGGTCGATCAGCTTGTCGATGGCTGGATTTTTAATACCGGCATAGTTTTTGCTGCCTTTCAGATCGGCAGACTTGGTACTCCACATTTCCCGCTGTTCATTGCCGGGAGACTGGCTCTGCGCCACAACTGTGGTGATGATATCGTAATCGAAGTCACTTAGCCGCGCCTGATATTGCGCATCATCAACAACGCGCAACGACGCATTGATGCCAACACGGCGCAGATTATTGATGTACGGATTAACGACGCGCTCTTCGTTCGGATTGTTGGTCAGGAATTCGAGGGTAAAGACTTCGCCTTTGTCATTAGTGAGCTTGCCGTCTTTCACCACCCAGCCGACCTGTGCAAACAGATCAATGGCATGGCGCAGATTGGTACGCATGGCCTGCGGTGTATCGAAGACCGGTAGCTTATACGGCTTGGTGAAAACAGCATCCGGAATTTCTCCACGCACGGTTTCCAGAATTTTCAGCTCCTCAGGGGAAGGCAGACCGGATGAGGCCAGATCAATACCGGCAAAATAGCTTTCAATCCGCTTATACTGGTTGAAAAACAACAGGCGGTTCATGCTTTCAAAATCAAACACCCAGTTGAGTGCTTCACGGACACGAATATCCTGAAACTTTGCTTTTCTGGTGTTGAGGAATGCGCCCTGCATACGCCCTGCCGCATGAAACGGGAAACTGGCTTTGATGACATCCCCACGCTCCACAGCCGGAAAATTATATTGTTCTTTCCAGCGCTGCGCCATGTTTTCCAGCCGGAAATCATAGATGCCGCCTTTTTTGAAGGCTTCCCATGTCGCGTCATTATTCAGAAAATATTCGTATTTGACTTGATCGAAATTATTACGTCCGATATGGGTCGGCTGGTCTTTGCCCCAGTAATCCTCTGCGCGCTGCCAGATAATGGATTTGCCCGGATTAACGGAAGCGATTTTATAAGCGCCGGAGCCGAGCGGAATTTCAAGTGTCGGGCGGCTGATATCACGCTGTTTGCCGTTTTTATCTTTGCCTTGCCACCAATGTTTCGGCAACACGACGAGATCACCCATAATACTTGGCAATTCGCGGTTACCACTTTTGTCAAAGGTGAAGGTGACTTCAGTGTCGCCGGTTTTTTCGGCTTTGACGACATCAGCATAATAGCGGTTATAGAGCGGGGATTGTTTTTTCAGCGTCTCGAATGACCAGATCACATCTTCCACAGTAATCGGGGTCTTGTCATGCCATGCGGCTTTCGGATTGATGCGGAATTTTACCCAGGAAAAATCATCCGGATATTGCATGGCTTCGGCAACCATTCCGTAGGATGTAGAGCTCTGATCCATCGACTGATCCATCAGCGTGTCATAGAGCATTCCGCCGCCGAAATTGGCGAGACCGGCAGCCGCAACACCCTGCACCACATAGGGGTTCAGCGTATCAAATGAGCCGACAGCAACCTGATTGAGTGTGCCGCCTTTAGGCGCATCAGGATTGACGTAATCGTAATGTTTAAAGCCTGCGGCATATTTAGGCTCACCTGTCAGGCTGTTGGCATGGCGCCATGGCAAATCCTGAGCGGAAGCGAGGCTGCTATACAGCCCCAAACCTGCAAGAAGCATAATCCGCAATGCTGTTTTCATTCCGCCACCCGATAGTTTGCTCACAAGAATAAGCTTCCACTTTAATGATCCCTGTATGAATTAAAAGGGAAAGCCGGCAGAAGCAGAGCAAAAATCGGAAGTGGCGGATTAAATCTTTGTAATAATCAGGCTTTTTTGACGAATTCGGTTTTCAGAACCAGGCCTTTGACCTGTTTGGTGTTGCATTCAACTTCACCGTCACGACCGTTGAGGCGGACATTTTTCACCAAGGTGCCACGCTTGATAGTTTCAGATGTGCCTTTGACTTTGAGGTCTTTGATGAGGGTGACAGAGTCACCGTCCTGCAACTGGGTGCCGTTGCTGTCGCGTACAATTGGTTCATCAGACATGAGACATTTTCCTTCAAAATAAAAGCCGGGCATTAAGCCCGGCTTGATAATATTCAATTGATCTTAAGATCAGTTGGCGGGCTGCGTTGCCGGTGCTTCCGGTGCGGCAGGTGCCGGAGTTTCTGTTGCCGGTGCAGCCGGAGCTTCAGCAGGCTTTTCTTCTGCTGGTTTTGGTGCTTCAGCGGGAGCGGCAGCTTCCGGTGCAGGCAGCGGCGCAGGATTATCAGACAGCGAGCGCAGATAAGCAATCAGATCAGCGCGTTCATTGTCTTTTTTGTCGCCGGCAAAGCCCATAGCTGTGCCTTTGATATAGCCTTTTGGCGAGGTCAGGAACTTATTGAGATGCTCATAATCCCAGACTTCTTTGCCGCCCTGTGAAAATTCTTTCATGGCTGCGGAATAGCTGAAACCTTCAACGGTCGCCATCGGACGGTTCACAACATCCCAGAGATGCGGACCGACTTTATTTGCGCCGCCTTTTTCACTCGTATGACAGGCTGCACAGCGTTTGAACACTGTTGCACCGCGTGCAGGATCAGCTGATGCCAGCAAAGTTGCAATCGGAACAGCAACGGCTGCTTCCTTGCCACCGGCTGCCGGTGCGCCGCTTTCTGCAGCTGCAATTTCATAACCGGCTTTTTCAGGATGCGAGGTCGAGAAAATCGCATCGGATGAAATACCAATAGTCATTACAACAAAAACTGTGGCCAGAAAGGCCATGATAAACTTGTTGGACTGAGACGATTCCATGTGGCCGCTAGCGCTCCTCTTCCCCAACGCCTTTAGCTTGGCGGTAATTATTGATACGTCTTAGGGGAGGGTTGCCCTCCATTGCTGACTTTCGCCGGAAACTAGGTCTTTTACTTGGCGCTGGCAACACCTATAAGAACTGCAGTACCCGTGACTTTTTGACACTTTCGGATGAATAGCGATGTCTAAGCCGTTTAAATCACTGATCCTGATACCCGCCCGCATGGCTTCAACCCGTCTTCCGGGTAAGCCGTTGGCTGACATTGCCGGAAAGCCGATGATCGTGCATGTGGCCGAGCGCGCAGCTGCATCCGGTCTGGGACGTGTGGTTGTTGCAACGGATAGTGCAGAGATTAAAGCGGCTGTCGAGGCGCATGGTCTTGAGGCGGTGATGACACGCAGCGATCATGAATCCGGATCGGACAGAATTTATGAGGCTTTGCAACTTATTGATCCGAATAAAGAATTTGATGCGGTTATCAATGTGCAGGGTGACCTGCCAGTGATCGATCCGGCACTGATTAAAACCGCTTTGCAGCCGCTGATTGACGGGCCTGCGGATATCGCCACTCTTGGTGTTGAGATCAGCGATATCCAAGAAAAGACCAATCCGAATGTGGTGAAAATTGTCGGCTCGCCTCTGGCCGGTGCCAATAAACTGCGCGCACTTTATTTTACCCGCGCTACAGCACCTTATGGTGATGGTCCGCTTTACCATCATATCGGTCTTTACGCCTATCGCCGTGCGGCACTGGAAAAATTTGTCGCGCTCGGGCCTTCGGTTCTGGAATTGCGCGAAAAACTGGAACAGCTGCGGGCTCTGGAAGCGGGTATGCGAATCGATGTGGAAGTGGTTCAATCCTTCCCGCTCGGTGTGGATACACCGGAAGATCTGGAAAAGGCGCGTCAGTTTCTGTCCCGCTGAAATTCAGGGAAAACAGAAAAGCATTTTATAAATAGTCAAAGGCACCAAAATGGCAGCGAAGACCAATAAAATATCGTTTCAGGGTGAACCGGGAGCAAATTCCGATACGGCCTGCCGCAATATGTTTCCGACGATGGAGCCGCTGCCATGTGCGACTTTTGAAGATGCATTTAATGCCGTTGAAAATGGTGAAGCCGATCTGGCAATGATTCCGATTGAAAATACGCTGGCCGGTCGTGTCGCGGATATTCATCATCTTTTGCCTGAATCGCGCCTGCATATTATCGGCGAATATTTCCTGCCGATCCATTTTCAGCTGATGGTGCTTCCTGGTACCAAAAAGGAAGACATTAAGAGCGTTCACAGCCATATTCATGCGCTGGGGCAATGCCGGAAAATCATTCGCGGCAATGGCTGGAAACCGGTGATTGCCGGTGATACCGCAGGCGCTGCCCGTCAGGTGGCTGATCTGGGCGATAAGAGCAAAGCGGCCTTAGCACCATTGCTGGCTGCTGAGCTCTATGGTCTTGAGATTTTGCAGAACAATGTCGAAGACGCGGAAAACAATATTACGCGCTTTGTTGTGCTGTCCAAGCAGGAACAATGGGCACCGCGCAAGTCACCGGATGAGCTGATGGTGACGACTTTTGTATTCCGCGTGCGCAACGTTCCGGCGGCGCTTTATAAGGCGATGGGCGGTTTTGCGACCAATGGCATCAACATGACCAAGCTGGAAAGCTACCAGATTGGCGGTACTTTCATGGCCACGCAGTTCTATGCGGATATTGAAGGTCATCCGGATGACCGTTCCGTGCAGCTGGCATTGGAAGAGCTGGCCTTCTTCACCAAGGAAGTACGTATTGTCGGTGTTTATCCGGGCAGTGAAAACCGCAAGCAACTGCTAGCAGCAGAATAACCGCAAGCGTTTGCTTGCAAATGAATAACCGCAAGCGTTTGCTTGCAAAGGAATAAAAGTAAGCAATTGCTAGCAGCTGAGTAAGCCAAATTTTAACAGTTTGAAAAAGCGCCGGAGTGATCCGGCGCTTTTTTATTTGTCTGAACACTCTACCCAATGGCGTATCAGCGCGCTGGCGATTGCACCGGCAGGCGGTGTGCGTAGGTCTTGCTTATGGACATTATCCAACATGGCTCTTGCCTCCTCACGGGTAAACCAGCGCCCGTCTTCCAGTTCGTCATGGTCAAGATTTATCTCATCAGACAGGCTCTGTGCGAAACAACCGATCATCAGGGAATAGGGAAACGGCCATGGCTGGCTGGCGTGATAGGTGACCTGTCCGACGGGTAGCCCTGATTCTTCGCGCACTTCACGCCGGACAGCATTTTCAATCGTCTCACCCGGCTCCACAAAACCGGCAAGGCAGGAATAGGTCAGCGGAGCAAAATGCGGGCTTCGCGCAAGCAGACACGTGTCGCCGCTGTCGGTTTTGCGGGTGACCAGCATAATCACCACCGGATCAGTGCGTGGAAAATGCTCGGCATTGCAGGAGATACACACCCGTTTGAAACCGCCGATCCGCATTTCTGTCCGGTTGCCGCAACGCCCGCAAAAGCGATGGGTTTTATGCCATGCAAGTAGCGCAGCCCCTTGCGCTACCATACCACTCAGCGCAGGTGGCAAAAGATGATGCGTATAGAGCGCGCGATATTCCGAAGCTTCGTAAGGCGCAGGAAGTGCCTCCGCGTCCAGACCGGTGTCGAGTGCAAAATAGGCAATGCCCTCTGCATCACCCAGCAAAATCAGATTGTCGCCGGCAGATAAATCCGAGCCATTTTGCAGGGCGCGACGCTCCGCATGGCTGAACAAGGCACGGTGTTCCGGTGCGCCTTGTTTCAAAATAATTTTGTTGCCGGCAAAAAGCAGAAATTGCGCACCGGGATCAGCCAACGCTTTGGCTAAACTTGTTTCGTCCCGTTTCTCTGCCTGCGGGGCAAGTGTCCTGCCGGCAAAGCCAAGACCATGGCTGTTATCTGTCATGTGATAAACTCAGGCAGAAAGACGGGCGCGTAAATCACTGATCAGCTTGCTGGCTTCTTCGTCCGTATAAGGCTCGCGCGTGCCATGCCCCCAGACCGGACCCGGCCATGCCGCATCACCGCTGTTGCGTGCAATAATGTGAATATGCAGTTGACGGACAATATTGCCGAGCGCACCGCTGTTAATTTTCTCGCAGCCGGTCGCGGATTTCATGGCTTCAGCAACCATCGAAGTCTCAAAGCTGAGCATGGTTTGATCGAGCGGCGTTAGCTCGTGAATCTCAGACATATCTGCGCGCTGCGGCACAAGGATCAGCCATGGCCAACGCTTGTCATTCATCAGTAAAAGCTGGCACAGGCCAAGCGGGCCGATAGGAAAACTGTCATTTTGCAGGCGTTGATCGAGGGCGAAATCTGGCATGATGCGGTGCCTTTTTGAGAAATATTGTTCTTGTCCGGCAGTTTTGAAAGCTGGTTTTGACTAGAACATAACTTCTTAAATTTGGATCAGTTTAAGGAATTATGTTCTAATTTTAATGTGTTAGAGCGACCTTTGTGCGCCAAGTCTGGCACATGGCGCTCTAGTCTGGAACTATTCAAACATAAAATGCATGAAAATAATCTATATTTTTTTATCTCAGCTGATTTGAGCCTTGCATTTTGTGTTCAAATTTCCGATATGGAGCGCGGGAGGTTGGTGGTGGACGGACCACTCGCCAACCGGGTCAGGTCCGGAAGGAAGCAGCCCTAACGAGCTCGGCACGGGTCATCGTGCCAGCCTCCCACCTTTTTCTCCCCTGAAATCCAGATTGTTGTGCACGGAAAAGCTAAGTTTTCCGTGAGACCGCTTTCTGTTTTCAATCGGCTGATGATCTGTGCTACAGCAGTGGAGCTTAGAGCAGTTCCAGTTGTGATGAACTGTTGGAACCGCTCTAATTATTGTTTTACGCATTATCCTACGCAAAACCGGTTCCCACTTTTGCTGGAAATGCTTTAAAGACGGGATCTGAAGGAGCGCGCGAAATCCATGGATAATAAACCGGCAGACAACGCCTACCGCGTTCTCGCCCGTAAATACCGCCCGCAGAATTTTGATGATCTTTATGGTCAGGAGCCGATGGTGCGCACCCTGACCAATGCTTTTGAAGCAGGACGCATTGCGCAGGCATGGATGCTGACCGGTGTGCGCGGGGTGGGTAAGACCACAACGGCGCGTATTCTGGCGCGCGGCCTGAATTATAAAACCGATACTATTGATCAGCCGAGTGTGCATCTGACCGAATTGGGTGAGCATTGTCAGGCGATTATGGAAGGCCGCCATGTCGATGTGATCGAAATGGATGCTGCCTCACATACCGGTATTGATGATATTCGTGAGATTATTGAACAGGTGCGCTACCGTCCGGTTTCTGCCCGTTACAAAGTCTATATCATCGACGAAGTGCATATGCTCTCCAATCAGGCATTCAACGGCCTGTTGAAGACCTTGGAAGAGCCGCCGCCGCATGTGAAGTTTATTTTCGCGACCACAGAAATCCGCAAAGTTCCGATTACCGTTCTGTCGCGCTGTCAGCGTTTTGACCTGCGCCGTATTGAATCCGGCACATTGACCAGTCTGCTGCGCAAGATTACCGGCTTTGAAAATGTGCAGGCTGACGACACAGCACTGGCGATGATTGCCCGTGCCGGTGAAGGCTCTGCGCGCGACAGCCTGTCGATTCTCGATCAGGCGATTGCCCATGGCAACGGCACAGTAGACAGTCAGACGGTGCGCGAAATGCTCGGTCTTGCCGACCGTGCGCGTATTATCGACTTGTTTGAAATGCTGATGCGCGGTGACGTTGCGGGTGTGCTAAAAGAATTCCGCGCGCAATATGATGTGGGTGCTGATCCTTCGGTTGTGCTGAGCGATCTTGCGGATTTCAACCATCTGGTCACACGTCTGCGTTTCACACCGGAAGTGGCGCAGGATATGTCGCTGTCGGAAGATGAGCGTGTGCGTGGTGCTGAATTTGCCAAAACATTGTCGATCCGCGCTTTGTCGCGCTGCTGGCAGATGTTGCTCAAAGGTATTCATGAGGTGGAGACCTCATCCCGTCCGGTGCAGGCTGCAGAAATGCTGCTGATCCGTTTGGCGCATTCTGCCGATCTGCCGACACTGGATGAAGCGCTGAAAGCCATTGCCAATGGTCATACTGGCGGAAGCTCTGCGCCATCTGCTCCGCAAGGCGGCGGCGGTGGTAATGGTTCCGGTGGTGGTGCAACAGCTTATGCATCTACCGATGCTGTTTCCGGTCAAATGGTTCAACGCCAGAATAATGGTGGTGCCGCTCTTCGATTGGCCGAGCCAACTGCACAGCCAGTGATGCAGCCGCAAGCCGTTGTCCAGCCTAAAACAGAGCCTGCTCCGCAGGCCGTGCGTATCCGCGACCTGAATGACATCGTCAATCTGGCGGGCAATAAACGCGATCTGCAGTTCAAGGTGCTGGTCAAGAATTTCGTACGGCTGGTTTCTATCGGCCAGAACCGTATGGAAATTGCGCTGACCGAACATGCGCCGAAAACACTGGCCACGGATATGGCGCAGCGTCTGCTTGACTGGACGGGCGAACGCTGGATGGTCTCGGTTGCGCGTGACGGCGGTGGCCAGACTGTGGCTGAAGTTGAAACCGCGCGGCGCGAGGAACTGGTAACAGATGCCCGCGCTGATCCGGATGTAGCGGCGATCCTTGCGAAATTTCCGGGTGCAAAAATCATCGACGTGCGTATCACCACGCCGGATGATGATGCGGATCTGGAGATGCAAATGCCGGATCCGGGTGTGGATAGCGGCGATTTGGATGATGACGATTAATTTTAGCTGCGGTTGAAACGACCGAGGCTGTGAACCATTTATTGAAAAAGAGTAATTCGAGGAGTTCTGCCACATGCGTGACATGATGGGGATGCTGAGCAAAGCAAAAGAAATGCAGGCCAAAATGCAGGCTATGCAGGAAGAAATCGCGCAGATGGAAGTCAGCGCTACTTCCGGTGGTGGTCTGGTCAGCCTGACATTGCTCGGCAAAGGCACATTGACTAGTCTGAAAATTGATCTGTCGCTGCTCAAAGAAGGCGAAGGCGAAATTCTGGAAGACCTGATTATCGCTGCGCATAATGATGCAAAAGCCAAGCTGGAGGCGATGATGGCTGAAAAGACACAGGCGCTGACCGCCGGTCTGCCAATCCCTCCGGGCATGAAGCTGCCGTTCTAAAGCGACAGATTATCCATACATCATGTGATTATAAATTAACGCTCGATTCTATTCGGGCTTTAAGCGTATCCCGAAAAGTGCGAAGCGGTTTTCGGATCAGATACGCGTTCATGCAAAAGATCAGAGCGACAATTTGATAAAATCAGATTGTCATAAGCTCTGTATGTTTTAAGTCTTCATTATGTCAAAACGAATCGCCGGTCCTGAAATTGAACGCCTGATCCAGCTTCTTGCCCGCGTGCCGGGGCTCGGGCCCCGTTCTGCACGCCGCGCCGCGCTGCATCTGATCAAGAAGAAAGATGCATTGCTGGTGCCGCTTGGCTCTGCCATGCAGGAAGCCGCAGAAAAGGTGCGTATCTGCTCCTGTTGCGGAAATGTGGATACCAGTGATCCGTGCACAGTCTGCGAAGATCCGCGTCGTGATCCTTCCACACTGATCGTTGTTGAAGACGTATCCGATCTCTGGGCGCTTGAGCGCGCTGGCACCATGAATGTGCGCTATCATGTGCTGGGTGGTCGTCTGTCACCGCTGGATGGTGTGGGGCCGGATGATCTCAATATTAAAGGTCTGATCGAGCGCGTCACCGGCGGTGAGATCAAAGAGATTATTCTTGCGGTCAATGCCACGGTCGAAGGGCAGACCACAGCGCATTATATTACTGATCAGCTCGACGGCATGGATGTGAAGATCACCCGTCTTGCGCATGGTGTACCGGTTGGTGGTGAATTGGATTATCTGGACGAGGGCACACTGGCTGCAGCTTTGCGCGCCAGAACCTCCCTTTAAAAACCGTCTGGTCTGGCTGCAAATGGCAATTTCCTGTGCTCCGGTGCTCATGTACCCTAAAGTACATTCCGCTCCGGTACTCGAAAATCACCATTTTCGCTTGCGACCAGCCAATTTTTTATTCAGGGTCTAGGTAATTTCACAAACAGGAGCAGCCATGCAGAAGACTTTCCTCCGTCAGGCTCTGGTGGCGCTCAGCTTGTTTGGTGCGGTAGTGCCTCTCAGCGTACCGGCAGCGCAGGCGCAGACTTATTCTGCTGCACTCCAATCCAAAACCAATGCTGCCTTTCAGCAATGGCTGGAGAATGATCTGTGGCCGCAGGCGCAACAGCGCGGCATCAGCCGCAGCATGTTCAATCAGTCTTTATCCGGTGTGCAGCTAAACTGGAAGCTACCGGATCTGGTGCCGCCCGGCACCAAGCCGCAAACACCCAAACAGCAGACACAATCTGAATTCGGCTCCCCAGCCAATTATTTCCGCAAAGGCACCGTTGATTCCGTTGTCAGCAATGGCAAGGCGAAGCTCAATGCGCATAAGAGCCTGCTGACGAAAATCGAACGCGACTTCGGTGTGCCTGCCGGTATTGTTGTTGCTGTCTGGGGACGTGAATCCGCTTTCGGCACGGTGAAAATCCCTTATAACGGTTTTGAAGTGCTGGCGACCAAGGCTTTCATGGCCACACGTAAGGATATGTTCCGCGCAGAATTGCTGGCCGCGCTCGAAATCGTGCAAAAAGGCTATATGGATAGTGCGCATCTGAAAAGCTCTTGGGCTGGTGCGCTGGGACAGCCGCAATTTATGCCGACTTCCTATTTAAAACATGCCGTTGATTATGACGGTGACGGGCGTCGGGATATCTGGAATTCTGTGCCGGACACACTGGCGTCTATTGCTGCCTATTTGCAGCATTTCGGCTGGCAGAAAGGTCGCGACTGGGGCTTTGAGGTCAATGTACCGCAAAATGTCTCCTGCTCACTGGAGGGGCCGGATCAGGGTAAGAGCTTCAAAGACTGGACGGCACTTGGTATCACCCGCGTTAATGGCAAAGCTTTCCCTGCGCAGGAGATGGGACAGGAAGGTTTTCTGCTGATGCCTGCCGGTCGTCACGGGCCTGCATTTATTGTCACGCCGAATTTCTACGTGTTGAAAAACTATAATATGAGCGATCTCTATGCGCTGTTCATCGGCCATGTCTCTGACCGGATGAGTTATGGTGCCGGTGGTTTTCAGCAAGGCTGGGGCGATGTCGGTGGTCTTTATCGCTCCGATGTCGCTACCATGCAGAAGCGACTGCAAAAGCAGGGCTATGATGTCGGCAAGCCGGATGGACTGGCCGGATTTAAAACCCGTCGCTCCATCGGTATCTGGCAGGAGAAAAATGGTCAGCCTGCTACCTGTTTTCCAGATAAGGCGCTGGTTAAAGCCATTCGCTGATTGTTATCTAGTTTCTTTGACCATCGCATAAAGCGCTTTAAAGGCGTGGCTCTGGTAGCGCTCACGGTGGTTCAGAAGCCAGAATTGCCGCGGCGGTAAAGTAAACGGCACCTGTTTCAATGTGCCTGCTGCAAGATGCGGACGGGCTGCGAGCGCAGAAAGCACAGTGGCATAATCCCCCGCGATCAGAGCCGAGCATATGGCCTCATTGGACGGTAACTCCAGTGCGAGCGGCAGGTGTGCGGGATCAAAAGCCTGATCGCGTAAATAGGTTTCAAAAGCCGCACGCGTACCGGAGCCTTGCTCACGTAAAATCCAGAAACTCTCCGGCAAGATTGTGGTTGGCAGTGCCGTACGTTCCGCCCACGGATGCTGCGGGCGGACAACAGTAATCAGCTGATCTGTGGCCACCGATTCTTTATGCAGAAACGGATTGTCCGTTTCGCCTTCAATAAAACCTGTATCCGCCAGCCCCTCCCGTAACGCCTCAACAACCTGCTCGCTGTTGCCGATAGAAAGTTTCAGGTCAATCATCGGATAGGTGGTGTGAAACCGCGCCAAAACCGGTGGCAGCCAGTAGCTGGCAATCGTCTGGCTGGCATAAATATGCAGACTGCCCCGTTGCAGACCGGTTATCTCGCTGAGTGTCAGTTCTGCGGCCTGCGCACGGGCAAGCACAGCTTCAGCCTCATGCAAAAAGATGCGACCCGTCTCATTCAGCTCAATTCTTCGACCGATCCGGTTGAACAATTGGGTGGCATAGCGCTCTTCCAGTGTTTTGATCGCCGCACTGACCGCTGAAGGGGTCAGATGCAGGGTTTCTGCCGCACGGGTCAGATGCTGCTGGCGGGCGACTTCTGAGAATATCCGTAATTGTTCAAGGGTCATAGCGATCAATCATTCGATTTTAATGAATGAAATATAACATATTTTCAAATGGAATGAATGGTTGAAATAAGCGATAGAATTGGAAAAATTATCGGAAATGCAGTCATGCCGCACACTATTCGTTCTAATTTCTCCCGTATTTTACCCGGACTTATTCTCTGTTTGCTGGTGAGTATCGCAGCTTATGCTCTGGAATATATCGAGGCGCATTATTTCGGGCGGGCATGGCTGGAATCAATCGTGCTGGCCATTCTGATCGGTGCAGCGGTACGTTCATTGTTCAGCCTGTCTGGCCGGTATCATGCGGGTATCCAGTTTTCATCCAAAATGGTTCTGGAAATTGCGATTGTGCTGCTCGGCGCATCGATCAGTGCGGAAGCGGTGATGCAGGCAGGACCAGCTTTGATCGGTGGTATTGCCGGTGTTGTGATGCTGTCGATTGGTATCAGCTATTCTATCGGCCGGTTAATGCGCCTGTCGCATCGTATGGCAGTGCTGGTGGCTTGCGGCAACTCCATTTGCGGTAACTCAGCAATTGCGGCCACAGCGCCGGTTATCGGTGCCAGCAGTGATGATGTGGCTTCGTCAATTGCCTTTACTGCGGTTCTGGGCGTTGTGGTGGTACTCTGCCTGCCGCTACTGGTGCCGCTGCTGAATATGTCGGCTGCACAATATGGTATTCTGGCTGGCCTGACCGTCTATGCTGTGCCGCAGGTCTTGGCAGCAACAGCCCCTGTGGCTGCACTGAGCGTGCAGATCGGCACATTGGTCAAACTTGTACGTGTGCTGATGCTGGGGCCGGTTATTGTGACAATCGGTGTTATTGGTGCGAAATCAGGCGGTGCCCGCCCGAAACTGTCGCAGATGGTGCCGTGGTTTATTCTCGGCTTTCTGGGCATGATGGCGCTGCGCAGCCTGTCACTGATCCCGCAAGCGGTGCTGCCACCGCTGCATGAGGCAAGTACAGCCCTGACAGTGATTGCAATGGCTGGTCTCGGACTTGGTGTGGATGTGCGTACGGTGATGAAGGCCGGTGGTCGCGTCACGCTGACCGCTGTCTTCTCCCTGCTGGCTTTGGGAGCAATCAGCCTGTCACTGATTGCTCTGCTGGGCGTGGCCTGATTTTTGTATCAAATGCTTAAACGCATATTGCCCGCCCGCTTTTAAACGGACGGGCAATAGAGCATTTCCGGTTTATCTTGAATCATTGGAAATGCTCTGTTTCTTCGCTCGTGCATCCCGAAAACCGGTTCCCGCTTTTCGGGATGCACTTTATATTTTCAGTTCTTTCTGCGGTTGAGGAAATGCCACAGAACAGCAATTGTCAGAACGACCAGAATAACCGCAACGGCAATCTGAACAGGGCCATTGCCGGAGGCCATAGCGGTGATGCCGGTGAGCACACCGCTGAGTGGTGCCAGTGTTTCCGGTTTTTTGAGGATTTGAGGAATCGAGATTTTCGTTTCCCGCGGCTGGTTTGGTTTTGTTTTCTTGGGTTGGCCGGAATTCTCTTTAACCAGCGCGAGGGAGCGGCTGCGTACGCGTTTAATCCGGGCTGTCCAGCCTTTGCCAAAGGTTTTGAAGGCGGAGAGAGTTTGCAGCCAGTTCTGTCGCAGGTCACAGAGATTATTAATGACAGAAGCAGGGTCACGAAGATTGAGTGCGCTGAGGGTCTGATCGCCGATAATCCCGTCCTGTGTGGTTCCGGCGATTTTCTGCAGGGCTTTCGCGGCGCGGGCAGGGCCGGAATTAATGGCAAAATCAAATACTGCATAGTCGATACCGGCGGGCAGCACATCACCGGCGATTTTGTCCCAATAATTTTTCTTATAAATGTCGGCTGCTGTCTTCTGACTGAGATTGCGGATATCGGCAGCAGATGCCTTTGTTCCCATCCATGCTGATAAGGTAGCCAGAGTAATCCCCATATTGGTGTGGCCACCCGGATCTGCCGGATGATTAACATATCCTCCCTCTTCTTCGAAGACATATGGCAAGACGTTTAAAAATGTCCCTTTTGCCATGGTGTTTCCTTTCGTTGAAGTTTATTTTTTAAAATTAATGTATAAATTAAATATATATTGCATTACGATAAGTATATTATCTCAAGTTAAAAGACATGTGAAATGATTTATTTAATTTATAAATTATTTTAAATTTATTATTATAATTATATTGTTGATTTGTATTTTGATTATTTAAATAAAAAATCCCCCGCCGGATTGCTCCGGCGGGGGATTTCAACTCTGGAATGAAACAGGACTCAGATCACAAAGATAAGTCCTGCTTAATCCATATTAGTTGTTTTCGGACTTCTTCATTGCTGCAGCAAGAATGTCGCCGAGCGATGCGCCGCTGTCTGCGGAACCGTACTGAGCAACTGCTTCTTTTTCTTCAGCAATTTCGAGAGCCTTGATGGAAACCTGCAGCTTGCGGGTTTTCTTGTCGAAGGAGATGACGCGTGCGTCAACTTTCTGGCCAACGGAGAAACGCTCTGGGCGCTGCTCGTCACGGTCACGGGACAGATCCGAACGCTTGATGAAGCTTTCGATGTCGTGATCAACCAGTTTAACTTCGATGCCGCCATCGGTGATGCCGGTTACTTCACAGGAAACAACTGCGTTTTTGCGCAGGTCGCCGGAAGAAGCTGCTTCACCAACGCTGTCGCCGGTCAGCTGCTTGATGCCGAGGGAGATACGTTCTTTTTCGATGTCTACATCGAGAACGACTGCCTTAACAACGTCACCTTTGTTGAACTCTTCGATAACCTGTTCGCCCGGACGGTTCCAGTCGAGATCCGACAGGTGAACCATGCCGTCTACATCGCCGTCGAGACCAATGAACAGGCCGAATTCGGTCTTGTTCTTGACTTCGCCTTCAACAACGCTGTTGGCTGGGTATTTCTGAGCAAAGGTTGTCCATGGGTTGTCGAGGGTCTGCTTGAGACCGAGCGAAATGCGGCGCTTGACCGGATCCACTTCGAGCACAACAACTTCGACTTCCTGAGAGGTCGACAGGATTTTACCCGGATGTACGTTCTTCTTTGTCCAGGACATTTCGGAAACGTGGATCAGACCTTCGATACCTGGTTCGATTTCAACAAATGCACCGTAGTCAGTGATGTTGGTTACGTTACCGGTGATCTTTTTGCCGATCGGATATTTCGCACCGATGCCATCCCAAGGATCATTTTCCAGCTGCTTCATGCCCAGGGAAATACGATGTGTATCCTGGTTGATGCGGATGATCTGAACCTTAACCTGCTGACCGATAGTCAGGATTTCGGAAGGATGGTTTACACGGCGCCATGCCATGTCGGTAACGTGCAGCAGGCCGTCGATGCCGCCGAGGTCAACGAACGCACCGTAATCGGTGATGTTCTTGACAACGCCGTCAACAACCTGACCTTCTTCAAGGTTCTGAACGATTTCAGAACGCTGTTCCGCACGGGATTCTTCCAGAACGGTACGGCGGGACACAACGATGTTGCCGCGACGCTTGTCCATTTTCAGGATTTCAAACGGCTGCGGGTTGTGCATCAGAGGTGTAACGTCGCGGATCGGACGAATGTCAACCTGTGAACGTGGCAGGAACGCAACGGCACCATCGAGATCAACGGTGAAACCACCCTTAACCTGATTGAAGATAACGCCATCAACACGCTCACCTTTGCCGAATTTCTCTTCGAGGCGAACCCAGCTTTCTTCGCGGCGAGCTTTTTCGCGCGACAGAACAGCTTCGCCAAGCGCGTTTTCAATACGCTCAACGTAAACTTCTACTTCGTCGCCCGGCTTCATCGAGCCGTCTTTGCCCTTAGCGCCGAATTCCTTCAGCGGCACGCGGCCTTCAACTTTGAGACCTGCATCAATGATTGCCATGTCTTTTTCGATGGCAACAATACGGCCCTTAACAACATAACCTTCTGCAAGGTCATTATTGGCGAAGGACTCAGCCAGCAGAGCTTCAAAATCTTCGCGTGTCGGGTTAAAATCTGACATGTAGACTCCTGATGTATCCGTGAAATTCACGGGATACGGCGCCGGGGGTTGGTGTTTCGAGAAAGTCTGAAGACAAGCCGTTCTTAAAAAGAACAATCCGGCGCATGGCCTGAAAACAGACAATTTTTATATAAAAGACGCACAATTTGACAATTTTTCTGAAATTCAGGCCAATGTCAGGCGCGCAATGCAGCATCTATCAGCTTTTTAGCTTCTAGAAATGCCGCTTCTATATCCATTTTACTGGTATCGATCAAGTGCGCATCGCTTGCGGGTTTTAAAGGCGAAGCCGAGCGGTTCATGTCGCGCTCATCACGGCGCTTCAGATCGTCCAGAACTTCATTATAATCCACATCAGCGTTTTTTGCACGCATTTCATTAAAACGGCGCTCTGCACGCACTTCCGCAGAAGCGGTGATATAGAGTTTTACCGGCGCATCAGGGCAGACAACGGTGCCGATATCGCGGCCGTCCAGCACCGTGCCGGGCAGGTTTTCTGCAAATTTGCGCTGGGCTTCCACGAGAGCACGGCGCACTTCCGGCATGATAGCAACTTTGGAGGCTGCCTCACCGATATCATGGGCGGACAGCACAGTGCGATCGAGCCCTTTGAGATCGAGTTCCTGTGCAGCGCGCGCAGCAATGGCCTCATCATCGAGCGGTAAACCCTGATCAATCAGGGCTTTAGCAACCGCTCGATAGGTGAGGCCGGTATCCAGATGATGAAAACCGTAATGCGTGGCAAGATTGCGGGCCAGCGTCCCTTTTCCGGAAGCTGCAGGCCCGTCAATGGCGATGATAAAAGCTTTATCCTGCATTGCTGTTATTTGGCTCCGGCCATGCTGATATCAGCACCCAAACCACGCATCAGATCCATGAATTCAGGGAAACTGGTTGCGATCATTGTGGCATCATCAACCGTTACCGGCTTTTGGGAGGCCAGACCAAGCACAAGGAAGCTCATGGCAATACGGTGATCGAGGTGGGTGGCAACAGTACCGCCGCCAAAGCCCTTGCCGGACGGATTGCCGCGCACAGTCAGCGACATTTCGCCTTCTGTGCAGTCCACACCATTGGCCTCAAGGCCACGGGCAACGGCCGCAAGACGATCTGATTCTTTAACGCGTAACTCATCCAGACCGTCCATAATGGTCTCACCTTCCGCAAAAGCGGCGGCAATGGCCAGAGCCGGATATTCGTCGATCATCGAAGGTGCACGGTCAACGGGAACGGTGATGCCTGTAAGCTTCGATGAGCGTACGCGCAGGTCAGCCACATCTTCACCACCCGCAAGACGCGGATCGAGAATATCGATCTGGGCACCCATTTCCTGCAAAGTAGTGATCAGGCCTGTGCGGGTCGGGTTCATAAGCACATTGCGGATGATGAGATCCGAACCTTCTGTGATCAGCGCAGCCACCAGCGGGAAAGCGGTTGAGGACGGATCGCCCGGCACATCAATGGTCTGGCCGGTGAGCTTGCCCTGTCCGGTGATATGGATGTGACGGACGCCGTCTTTGTCGGTTTCAACGCTCAGATCGGCACCAAAGCCCTGCAGCATCTTTTCCGTATGATCGCGGGTCATGACCGGTTCGATCACGGTGGTGACACCCGGCGTATTGAGACCCGCAAGCAGAACAGCTGATTTTACCTGAGCCGAGGCCATTGGTACGCGGTAGCGGATCGGATTGGCGGTGCGAGGGCCGTGCAATGTCAGAGGCAGGCGGTCACCTTCAGCAGCTTCAACCTGTACGCCCATTTCACGCAGCGGATTGAGCACGCGTGCCATCGGGCGCGAGGTGAGGGATGCGTCACCCAGGAATGAGGTTTTCATATCATAGGAGCCGACCAGACCCATGGTCAGGCGCACACCGGTACCGGCATTGCCGAAATCCAGCGGGGTTTCTGATTCCAGCAGGCAGCCATTGCCGGTGCCGTTGATGATCCAGATATCGCCTTCCTTGCGGATTTGTGCGCCCATGGCCTGCATGGCTTTGCCCGTAGCCAGAATATCTTCGCCTTCCAGCAGGCCGGAAATACGGGTTTCACCCGATGCAAGGCCGCCGAACATAAAAGAACGGTGAGAAATCGATTTATCGCCCGGAATACGGATATCGCCCTTCAGATCGCGTGAGCGACGGGAGGTTGCGGGTTTGGAAACTTGAGAGTGAGACATAATATTACAGTCAGTTTATGCTGCCGTTTTTTAAGCTTTAAGCGCGTTTCAGACAGCGCGGTCAATCGAGGTGGCAAAGGTCTAGCATAGGTTTAACCGCAGGTCATCCTGCAAACTGAGCGGAATTTATGTGGTCGGAAGCCTTGACGGCATTGTACAGAAAAACCGGCGTATTTTCGCCACGAAATACCGCAAAGCAGCATGATTCAGCAAAACATGTGTCTTTAGCTTTGACAAAGGCATCGAAATCCGTTTATGCACCAAAAAACACCGAAAAGGCTTTCCGGTTTTATCTCTTGTTTCAGGAGATGTGCGGATGCCGCAGCCGGCACAACTTATGAGGCTTGACGTGGCAAAATCTGAACTTGGCACAAAACGTATCGATCCGGAAACGGGCAAGAAATTTTATGATCTGAATAAGGACCCGATTGTTTCTCCTTATACAGGTAAATCCTACCCGCTGTCTTATTTCCAAACTACCGTGGATACGCGCGTGGAAGAAGAAGAGGCAGAAACTGAAGAACTGGATGTAGCACTGGATGCACCTGAATTCGTATCTCTGGAAGATGCGGATGATGAAGCAAAAGGCGACGACATTCCTGATCTGGATGATGATGATGTGGATCTCGGCGATGACGATGATCCGTTCCTGACTACCGATGACGAAGACGAAGACGATGATGATATGTCCGGTCTTCTCGGCGGCGGCGGCGGCGTTGGTGACGACGACGAAAGCTAATCGGCGATTATCCGATGTTGAATTACAATTGCCCCGTACTGACATCAGTGCGGGGCATTTTGTTTTCCGCCTTGTTGTGCGGGTAATGCGCTTTTCCTCTGGGTTTCATAAATAATACGGATATCTTTGAAAGAGTTTGATTTTTGCTCTTGATCTTCTGTGAAAGGCAATTTATGTAGCCGTCACGAACAGAGAATAATCTGCTTCGCACCACCGGAACCGACACTCAGGTCGGCATGTTTCAAAGACATGATCGGTAATGGGGCCATAGCTCAGCTGGGAGAGCGCTTGCATGGCATGCAAGAGGTCAGCGGTTCGATCCCGCTTGGCTCCACCATTAAACTTGTCCATATAAAATGTTGAATAATTACAAGGTCTTACGAGTGTTTTGTTCGTAGGGTTTAACCCAATTCCGACCAATCATTCCGACCAATTTTTAGCTATAGCTAATGTTATGCGTAGGGATTCTTGTGCTTTAGTGCGAATCGCGCCCCATTGTGGTCTCTTACAAGGCGCGATTTATTGGGCTACATGGCAATCTTGTCGTTGATGAAATCCTCATTGAACTTATTCCGTGCATTTGCTGCAAGAGCATCAGCGCGTTCATTTAATGCGGTACCACTGTGACCTCTGACCCATTGCCATGTCAGGTCTCTCCCTGCTGCTAATTTATCAAGCTCATGCCATAGATCAGGATTTTTCACTGGCTTCTTTGCCGAGTTGAACCAATTGTTCCGCTTCCAATTGCACAGCCATTCTGTCATTCCTTTCACGAGGTATTCACTGTCGCTGATAATCGTAACAGGTGTTGCAGCTGGTAGATTGTCATGAATATAGATCACCTTCAGAGCGCCAATAGCAGCCGATAGCTCCATGCGTTGATTTGTACTCCAAACTTCACCGTCTGAGATATCCTTGCTGTGCAATAGCTCATCACCTTTGTGGTAGCTAATAACGACTCCCCAGCCGCCGTGACATCCTCCACATGAGCCGTCTGTATGGGCTGTTATATGTGTGACTTCTGTAAAGTTGATATGGCTCTGCATGATCTATCCTGAATTAAGGTTGTGAGTTCTCAATCCCGTTATGCAAGGTGTTTTGCACGACGAGACTGACGTGTACTAATGATTATGAAGTGCTGTTATGTGGGGTTATATAAGGAAGGACTGAGGGAGGGATTATACCGCTTGCTCACAGCTTCAGTATCGTTCAAGGACTGTTACAGATCACTGTCAAACAGCACCTCACAGGGCATCCCCTATATAACCTATATAACATGTTTCGGGAGGGGGCTTTCTAGGGGGCGTCCTTATTGTCGCTTGGGCAGCAAATCAGATTTGGTGGGCCGCCTGAGAACTCCCTCCTCCCATCCGCAACCCAAGAGAAAGTCCCGCTTGGAATGCATCTGCATAAACAGTCAAATCAGGGCTGTGAGACGCAGCTGAGGTTTTGCAGAGGTTTCCTCATCGGGGGCTGTTGGTGTCTCTGTGTGAGTCTCTGTGGCTGTTTCTGGCTGCAAAACAGATAGGGACGCATGGACGTGTGCTTGCGGATGATATTCTCTCAGCTTTTCAATGCTTTGCCAGACCCGCACCCGTATATCATAGCTCTGTGGTGGCTGACCGTGCGCAATATTGAGAGCGGTTTCTGCAAGTAGTTCGATAGCAGTATTTATTACGGCCATATTGTTGAATGCGTCCGCCGATATTTTACTGGTTCTTGCTGCGTCGCGTAGAACATCAGAAATACCGATGAGATGTACGTCGAAGCGGTTTTTATCAAGCGTGATAAGGCTGTCCACTGTGGTGGCCTCCAAGTCTTAAATTGGGTATGTGGTATGGGCTGAGTGCTTTCCTTCGAGAATGTGCAAGACATCCTCCAAAGCATTCGGCTTGATCTGCATATATCGCATAGTGGTCACGATGGCGCTGTGTCCCATCCACTCCATGACGCGCTTGACGTCGACACCGCCAAGCACCAAGCGGGTACAGCAAGTGTGCCTGAGGGTATGCGGGGTTACATCGTGCAACCCAAGGGCTGTTCGCATGGCATCCCATCGACTGCGCATTCCGCCCAAGTGGACACTTGTGAATGGCCCTGCGGTTTCCTTATCAAGCCGCCGGATTTCATTCAGAATATCCCTGCAACGCTTAGTGAGCGGAACAGTCCTTGGCTTATTCGTCTTGGTTTCCCAAAAAGTGACTGCCGTGAACCGAGGACTGAAGGCGTCCCAGCGCACCGGTATCATTTCCGAGAAGCACCGCGCTCCGGTGTCGATCAGCAGCGCTGTGAGGTCATGGTAGTCCTGATAGCCGCAAGCCAGCCAGTAAGCCAACAAAGTGCGTTCTTCGCGGTCGTCCAGATAGCGGAAGCGGGTTTTCACCTCTGCGTTCCACTTAATCACTGGCACGGCGTCAATCGCTCCGGCATCACGAGCCACTGAAAACATTTTCGATAGTGCTGCCACCTTACGGTTCACCGTAGCTGTAGAAAGGCCGTTGTCTGCAAGATGTATTTTGAAGTCAGCAATATCCGCAGACGTAATGGTGTTAATATCCCTATTTCGTCCGAAGAAGTCGCAGACGGTCTTGCCGTTCGGGATCAGCGTTCTTGCACCCTTCATCTTTGACCATTCGGTTCTGCAAGTGTGGTCAAACAGTTTGCCGAGATTGGTGAGATCACGCGTACCGTTAGATTGGTGCATATTTCGCGGAGCGGGGATAGGTTTTCCCATCGCTGAAGCATTTGACACCTGAGCCTCCCAGCTGAGAGCATCTTCCTGTGTTTCAAAGGATTTTCGTAGGCGGCTTCCGTCCTGCAAACGTACGTCTGCTTGCCACTTATTGCCCCTTTGTCGTGCCATTTTTTTACCTCTTGATTGCTTGATGTCCTATGAAATAGGAATAAAATACAGCGGTAATCAAGAGATAAAATGCAACAAATTCAGTTGGTTACGACGTAGTTACTACTTCTATGTGCAATGGTTTCTGTATGGGAACTACAATTACTAATGTTTACAAATGCAAATTGCCAAACGCAGTCAGCTATGGTTTCCCTACGGTGACGAAAAGATTTTTTATGCACACTATCCTCCGAGGCTATGAAAAGAGGAGATCGGCGCATTGTGTAAGACGCAAAGTGCAAATTAACACAATGAAGCCCCGCCGAAGCAGGGCTTTCTCATTCCGTCATATCTGTTGTCCAAGCAGAATATAATCTAAGTCATTTCAGGCTAAATGCACTGTATATTCCCCAAACTGCCACCAAAACGGCAAAACCAATATAACCGTAAGCAGCCCATGTGATGATCTCTCTCAGCATTGTTTATCCCTCACATATTCCATTTGGCCAAAGCAGCTTCTGCCGCCGCAGGATCGGACTTAATCCGTAGTATAGTCTGTCTTGTCAGCCCTGTTGCTTTAGATATGACGGAAGCTCCGGCCTCAGTCGAAAGCATATCAATAACCGTTTGGTACTTTTCACGGTCATAGCTGGGCTTCTTGCCCCTGTATCTATCGGTGTCAGACTTAGCTGCGTCAATTCCAGCCTTCTGGGCTTCTTTAGTTGCCTCCGCTTGGGCTTGTGCGGTTGCGGCCATGAAGCCAATCAGCGCGTCTCTTACGGCTTGCTGAATGGGGTCTTTCGTAGCGCCGTCAAAGGTCATGTTATTGATTACAGTGCGGATCACGACGCCTTCCCTCATGAAGTGGCGAATGGTGTCTGTGACATCGGCATAGTTACGACCCAAACGGTCAACCCATCGAACCACAAGAGTATCACCGGCGCGTAGCTTGTCATAAAGACGCTTGCCTTCCGTTCTCTCTGATAGCTTTGTGCTGATCCCTGAAACACCGTGATCGGCAACAACCTCGTCAATGACAAAGCCAGCGGCCTCTGCTTGGGTCTTTTGGTGATCTATGTTTTGGTCAGACGTGGAGACACGGGCATAGAGAATTGTGGACATGACGACCTCAGTAAGGGTGTACGATTAGCTTGTGTCCGATGAGTATCGTGTACGAATAAATAAATCAACCCTTATGTACACATACATTATCCATGACCTGAGTGTACGCAAAGCTATACCCTTGTGTACGGATCCTAAAAAGATAAGCCCCCAATATAACCTTAGGTGCTATTAGCTTGCCTGAGCATGATTAAACTACGTGTGGAATGGAAGGTGCCGTGGGGGGGGGGGGGGGGGGATCTCCTGCAAACGATTGAGTTCGACAGTTCAGATATTTTGGGTCTATTTTAATGGCTCGTGGCATGAGGATTTGAAATTCGATGTGTTTATATGCAATATGAAATCACTTGATATAACGGCGTTATTTCAATAATTATCATTTTAATGAAGTTTAGATTTAGTAAATATACAGTGAGGTCAAAGTTGATATCTGAAATTTTATTGAAATTTGGAGCTAGTGAGAATTCAGATCCTTTAAGATTGAAATGCAATCGATCAATTACTGTATTTTTAGGACCAAATAACTCTGGTAAAAGTCAAATTTTACGAGAAATATCTTCTTTGTGTTCTGGTGGAAATCCGGAGGCGAATGTAATTCTCAATAAAATTATATTTGATAGTGTTAAACATGGTGACGCAAAAGAATTTATTAATAATGTTAAAGCAACTCCGTCTTTGGGACAGCATCATGTACCTGAACACATTTTATGCAGAGCTAAGAATTCTGATTTTTGGGTTAGTGAGAAAAAATATTATTCTGTTACAGGTAAGATAAATGAATCAGATTCTAATGATTTTAGTAATTTTGCACAGTGGTACGCAAAACATAATTATTTAATGCTTGATGGAGCATCTCGTATTAATTTAATCGCACCCCAAGATAGAGGTAATTTAACTAGACCTACGTCTGCATTTACAAAAATTCTTTTGGAATCGGCTAAAAGACAGAGAATATCTAAATTTTTACTTGAATCTACAAATCTTCATTTCGCATTGGATATAACTGACGGTGGACTAATCCAAATTAGGTTCGGAAAAAGTCCACCTGTTGACGAGCGTAATTTGAATGATGAAACAGTAACCTACATGGCGAATGCAAAACCTATCGCAGATATGAGTGATGGGATTAAAGCGCTGACAGGTATTTTAATACAGATAAATGCAGGGTTCGAAAAAACAATTCTAATTGATGAGCCAGAGGCATTTTTACACCCCAGTCTAGCATTTAAGCTAGGTAAAGAAATATCCACTACCGCTATACAAGAAAATAAAGCTATTTTTGTCTCTACTCATAGCCCTCAATTTCTTATGGGGGCGATCGCCTCTGGTGTAAATATAAATATAGTGAGAATGACATATGACGGAAACGTTGGTTCAGCAAGATTACTTGAGAACTCACAATTAAGAGAATTAATGAATGACCCTTTGCTAAGGTCTACAGGAGTACTTGAGGGGTTATTTCTGTCCGACATCAGCGCCCTTGAGACAAAACAGTGTTAATTGAGAAGAGAGGATTTTCGGCTCATGATAGCTCTATC
>NZ_JAAPBB010000542.1:0-311 GCF_019730395.1 Ochrobactrum sp. SFR4
TTATTCCGGGTGATCCGGCGCGAATGATCGCAGGCGACCGCGCAAGCGCAGAAACTCTGGAAAATGTCCGGCGTAGTCTCGGGCTTGACCGGCCGGTCATCGAGCAATTCACCATCTATATCGGCAATCTTTTGCACGGCGATCTGGGCACATCTTTGCGCACCAATCGTCCGGTTGCCTCCGACATCCGTACTTTTCTGCCGGCGACACTCGAACTTGGCACGGTGGCTTTGCTGATCTCCATTCTCATTGGTGTACCGCTCGGCGTGTTGTCAGCGGTTTATAAAGACGGCCCGATTGATCAGGTGGCA
>NZ_JAAPBB010000543.1:0-311 GCF_019730395.1 Ochrobactrum sp. SFR4
GGACTTTCCAATCGAAGCCGGATCATTCGTGCCATGAATCCGGTAAAGCGTGTCGCGCCCGCCCTGATAAAGATACAGGGCGCGCGCTCCCAGCGGATTAGCAGCACCACCCTGAACGCCGCCAGCAAGGCTACCACGGCCGACAGGATCGGCCGCGATCATGTTCGCAGTCGGCGTCCATGTCGGCCATTCAGCCTTGCGCGCGATCGTCGCGCGCCCGCTGAAGCTATGGCCGGCTTTGCCTACCCCTACCGGATAGGCAATGGCCTTGCCTTCCGGCTGCACCAGATAAAGCGTGTAATTCGACGGCT
>NZ_JAAPBB010000544.1:0-311 GCF_019730395.1 Ochrobactrum sp. SFR4
CTCAGCGCAATTGCATAAAGCCTTGTCAAAAGTGGCGCCATCCATCTCCACAGAGGAGACACGCTATTACTTGAACGGGGTCTATATGCACATCCCAGAACGTAGCAATGAACTGACATTCGTTGCGACCGACGGCCACCGTTTAGCTCGATATGAAGTACCTGCTCCGGATGGCAGCGAGGCTATGCCCGATGCAGGTATAATCATTCCACGCAAAACAGTTATGGAGCTGTTGAGACTGCTAAGTCGTAAGGCCTGCCCGGAGAGCACGCTCATTACCGTTGCGGATATCGGAGTGTCATTCCTTATTG
>NZ_JAAPBB010000545.1:0-311 GCF_019730395.1 Ochrobactrum sp. SFR4
TCCTTGTTATAGGCATCATAGGCGGCAACGGCAGTCAGAGAACCCCAACCCTGTGCGTAACGCAGGCCACCAACGACATGCGGCGTGTAATCTTTGATGACCGCGCCCCATTGTTTGCCTGTCCAGCCAGCCGGTACATCATCAATATCACCATTACCGCCCTGCTCCAGAGACAGAATTGCGGACAGACCATTCCCTCCGATAAAGGTGTAGCTGATGAGGCCGGTACGACCGCCACCAGGGAGGATCACGTCATCATTCAGTACATTTCCAAGTCCGCCGGGGAACGTTTTAAACACGGAGTCATCCAG
>NZ_JAAPBB010000546.1:0-311 GCF_019730395.1 Ochrobactrum sp. SFR4
TGCGGAGCCGAACGCCAATGTTTCGCTGATTGATGCCGCCATGCCGGGCATGCTGCCGGTGATCAATGCGGAATGCGTGGCACAGGCCATTCGTACCGGTCTCGGACTGAAAGCGCAGATCAATCTGAAATCGGTTTTTGACCGTAAAAACTATTTCTATCCGGATCTGCCGCAGGGCTATCAGATTTCCCAGTTCAAACAGCCAATCGTGGGTGAAGGCACTGTTATCGTGTCTGTCGGTCCTGATTCCAAAGGCCAGTTTGAAGATGTTGAAGTTGGCATCGAGCGCGTGCATCTGGAGCAGGATGCCG
>NZ_JAAPBB010000547.1:0-311 GCF_019730395.1 Ochrobactrum sp. SFR4
GCGGTTTGGTGTTGCGGCAGGCTCATCAAGGCTCTTGGCCACGCCCATAAAAGAACGCATGAAGCGCTCCATATAACCCAATCCCTTTTCAAATTCTTCTTCACTCGGCAATGTGCTGTTCGCAACGCCTGTTTTTTCAAGCTGGGCGATACGGGCGGTCAGATCGGCGACCTGCTTTTCCAGCAGAAGTGTGCGCTCGTCATTGCTCAGCTGTGCCGGTTTGGTTTCCGCACATTCAACTTTACCGGCCTGCTCTTTACACAAAGCAAATTCACCGGTCTGGCGATCCAGACGGATAATACCGGAATCAG
>NZ_JAAPBB010000548.1:0-311 GCF_019730395.1 Ochrobactrum sp. SFR4
GTGAGTCACATGTCCTTTCTTCCTGGTATAAGCTACTTCCTTCAGAATTCTAAGCCACATTGTTCCAGTCCTGCAAGGCATTGCTCTAACTAGTTTGTGAAGCCACTTACCTGCCTCTCTCCTAAAAAGCCCACTACCGGGGCTGGGGATTTAGCTCAGTGGTAGAGCGCTTACCTAGGAAGCACAAGGCCCTGGGTTCGGTCCCCAGCTCCGAAAAATAGAAAAGAAAACAAAACAAAACAAAACAAAACAAAAAAAAAGACAAAAAATAAAAACAAAAAAAACCCCACTGCCAATCAATAGGGAGTTAA
>NZ_JAAPBB010000549.1:0-311 GCF_019730395.1 Ochrobactrum sp. SFR4
GCCATGACTATTCTTGTCAGTGCAAATCGAAGCATGGCCTTAGCCTTTTATCGATACAGCCTGCGCAGGTTTTCCGGCATCCGCAGGTACCGGCGTGTCATTGCGCAGCGTATAGCTGGTGAAGGTACGGTTGAGCGCCGGCAAAGGGGCAATTTCCATGAAATTCAATGCGGCTTCCATGATAACCATGGCAACGGTTGCGGTGAGGTTGCTGGTGTCGCTCGGGCGCGGCGGACGGCAAACAGCAAATGGCGTGAGGAAATCATCAAACAGGGCAGTTTTCAGCGCCTGACGATCGAGCTTCTCACCCT
>NZ_JAAPBB010000550.1:0-310 GCF_019730395.1 Ochrobactrum sp. SFR4
ACCAAGTCACCGTCGAGGTATCGAGCGTCATCCGGGCATCGCCCGACAGCTTCCGCGTGGCCTGGACAGAACGCCACTACGAGAACGGCCAACTCTCCAGCACGCAGCGTTGGACCGCGATCCTCACGATTGTCGTGCAGCCTCCGCGTAACGCCGAACGGCTGAAGTCCAACCCACTAGGCATCTATGTCAATGCGATCTCCTGGTCGCGGGAGATGAGCCAATGAGCGTTATCGTCAGCGCATCGGACCGACCCGCAAGAAAAAAAGCTGCCCCTTTCGCTGTTCTCTTCGCCGCAACCATGCTCGCT
>NZ_JAAPBB010000551.1:0-309 GCF_019730395.1 Ochrobactrum sp. SFR4
CGAGCAGGCGCTTGCCATCTTCATCATCGGAATACCAGTTGGTGATCCAGTTGCTGCCATAGCCAAGCGCATTGGCAGCATTGCAAAGCTGCATAGCGCAAGCACCGGAGGACAGGAATTGTTCCCATTCCGGAATACGATGCGTGTCACGCGGGCTGCAAACCACACCAATAACAAGCGGCGCACGAGAGAAGCGCTTCAGTTCTTTTTCACGATGGCTCTCGGAAAACTCTTCATTATTTTCCGCAGCGCGCTGAGCAGCACGTTCTGCCAGCATCTCACCGACCTGAATACGCGCATCGCCGCGAT
>NZ_JAAPBB010000552.1:0-309 GCF_019730395.1 Ochrobactrum sp. SFR4
TCAAAGATCCTGCAGATTTTATGCTGGAGATTATCGACCGTACCCGCCGCCTGAAAGACACTGCCGCCGGTATCCGTATTTTTGATGAGATCATGGGTGGTCAGGGTGGTGAGCAGTTTGTGTCCCTGATTGAACAAGGGCGCGATAAGCTTACGGAAACCATTAAAGAGGGCGAGGAGCTTGGCCATGTTCTCTCCGATGATGTGGTGCAGGCTGCTGCCGATGTTGATAAAGCCTTCGTTGATATCACGAATACAGTATCAACGAGTTTGAAAGCCGCAATTGTTTCTGCGGCTTTGCAACTTCGCT
>NZ_JAAPBB010000554.1:0-309 GCF_019730395.1 Ochrobactrum sp. SFR4
TGGAAGGGCCAAGCCGTCAGCCTTTCCGCTATGCGGATCGCAAGGTTACGAAAGACGGCCTTGTCTTTGAAATCATTCCGGCAATCGATGTGCCACCTTTATTGCCGCGTTTGCGGGAGATTTCTGATGCATGGCTCGACTTTAAATCCGGCAGTGAGAAAGGTTTCTCACTCGGTTATTTCGATGAGGATTATCTCCGCCGGTTTGATCTTGCAGTCTTACGCAATGACTGTGAAATTGTTGCTTTCGCCAATCTGTGGCGCGGTGGTGACAACTATGAAATTACCGTTGATCTGATGCGCTATATGC
>NZ_JAAPBB010000555.1:0-309 GCF_019730395.1 Ochrobactrum sp. SFR4
ATCTATGGCTTGGCCGCATTAACCGCGATTATTTCTGCGGCGGCTCAGTTGTTGCAGATATGGATGCAACAGAAAAAGCATTATCCGAACTTGGCAGCAAGCTAGGCATTTCCAATGATGATGTTGCGCGAGGCATCTTGCGCATCGCAAATAACAATATGGTCAATGCGCTGAAACTGGTGTCGCTGAATCGCGGGCATGATCCGCGTGAATTTACACTGGTTGCTTTTGGCGGCGGCGGCGCATTGCATGCGGTTGCACTTGGACTGGAGCTGGGTGTTAAAAAGGTCGTTATTCCTGCCGGTGCTG
>NZ_JAAPBB010000556.1:0-308 GCF_019730395.1 Ochrobactrum sp. SFR4
TGTCCTGTGTGGGGGACATATTTGTTTCTTTATTATCAGGATATGCACATTCCTGATCGGTCTCAAATGGGCGTAGAGCGCCAGCACATCGTTTAACAGCTCAACGAGCTGAGCCAGATATTCAGGCTGCGAACGCTGCTCATGAAAATGAGGCACCAGACGGTTGAACTGATCCTCGAACCGTTTCGTTTGATGGCCGTCGCGGCGAAGCTGCTCAAGGGCATCAACGATCTGACGGGCGACACCTTGGCATTGGCGTGTTGTCTCGCGCATCGAGCGCCATGTCTCAACATGGGCGCTCGCCAGCT
>NZ_JAAPBB010000557.1:0-308 GCF_019730395.1 Ochrobactrum sp. SFR4
CTATCCGAACCAGGTGAACAATGTTCTCTGCTTCCCGTATATCTTCCGCGGCGCTTTGGATGTTGGCGCAACAGCGATCAACGAAGAAATGAAAATGGCTGCGGTGAAGGCAATTGCCGCTCTCGCCCGTGAAGAAGTTTCTGATGTGGCTGCACGCGCCTATCCGGGCGAAACGCCGGTCTTCGGTGCTAATTATGTGATCCCGTCACCGTTTGATCCGCGTCTGATCCTGCGCATTGCTCCGGCTGTGGCTCAGGCCGCTATGGAAACCGGCGTGGCAACCCGTCCGATTGAGGACATGGAAGCCT
>NZ_JAAPBB010000558.1:0-308 GCF_019730395.1 Ochrobactrum sp. SFR4
CCATGCACCGGGCGGTATCGGGGCTTTTGAAGCAACGATCATCGCCGGTCTCGGCCTTGGCGGCAATCCGCAGGCGATTGCTGGATTGCTTGCTTATCGTGTGATCTATACGGTTTTGCCACTGGTTACGGCCGCTGCAGGGCTTTTGTTCTGGGAAATTATGCGTCGGCGCCAGATGCTCGGCAAGCAAGCGCGTATTGCCAAACGTCTGGTTGAACCGCTCATTCCGACGCTGACGGCCAGTATTATTTTTCTGGGCGGAATTATTCTGCTGGTTTCCGGTGCGACACCGGATAAACGCTATCGTG
>NZ_JAAPBB010000056.1:0-1140 GCF_019730395.1 Ochrobactrum sp. SFR4
CAACCCATAAACCGAGCCGGAAAATCCAATCTTCAAAAGCACAATTAGTCTCAAATCATTCGACGACGGACAGGTTGGAACCGCGACCGGCGAAAGCGCTTCAGGCTTCACCGGTTCCATGGGCTTAGCCGGAGTGCTGCTATTGAATGGGATTGCACTTTTACGGGCTAGGTTTTGTTTAAACTCAGCCATACGTAGTGCTGTATCATTTTTCTTTTTCATTGCATGGCCTCAATTTTAGACAGTGTTTCCAGTGCTTGCTCTAAGTCAACTTGAATGTGGCGTTTCGTCAATGGATTGATAGCCTCGTCAAGTTCCTTAAAGTATAGGTTCCCTTGATCCAATGTTTCAAAGCTGTTGCGGCTTGGAATGAAGAAGTCTGCTAGCATCGGCTCATTGAAGATCATCGTAAGGACTTCTCTTTGCTTAGCCGTTAGTTGCTTGCTGTCGCTCCAGTCGTTCAAGACTAATGCCCCTGCCCCGATTGAACCGCCGTCAGCTTCAAAGGCTGCTTTTGCTTTTTTATATAATTCCAGTGTGACAAGCTGTGATTCATATTCTTTAAGCGTTGGCCGAAATGGAATGATAATTTTGTCGGCCACTGAGATAACGGATGTGACAAACTCATGGTGCAAGCCTGCCGTATCAATCAGAACATAATCACAGTCCATTTCAATAGCACGGTTGAAAGCGGCTTCTAGTTGTTCATCGGTCTTGGCTTCATGGGATGCGAAGCGAGCCGCTAAGTCTGGATATTTTGAAACAACTTTTTCATGAAATTTGAGAGACGACTTTTGCTCGTCTGTTTCAATCAGCATCACTTTAGTATCGCTTGATTTTGCAAGCGCTGCATTAACAAGAATTGACGCAATCGTTGATTTTCCTACGCCACCTTTTTGGCCGACCAGTGCGATTGAAAGCATTTCAAGACCTCATTGTTATTATCTACCAAGCACTAAGTTCAAAGTTAGAAGCACTCAGTATTTAGTTTTTAGTTTATGCGGTTAGTTATTAGGATTTAGTAATCAGTGTGCATTTTTAAGTTTCAAGCATAAAGTTTGCAGATTTAGGCTCAGGACTCATTGATCCAGCCAGAATATGACGGTTGCTGCAATGCAGATAGCGGACATGAAGGTGTGC
>NZ_JAAPBB010000559.1:0-308 GCF_019730395.1 Ochrobactrum sp. SFR4
CCAGAAGTTAGTCTCCAGAGAGCCAAATAACCTTATTAAAAAATGGGGGACAGGGCTAAACAAAGAATTCACAGCTGAGGAATATCGAATGGCTGAGAAGTACCTAAAGAAATGCTCAAACTCCTTAGTCATCAGGGAAATGCAAATCAAAACAACCCTGAGATTCCATCTAATAGCAGTCAGAATGGTTAAGGTCAAAAACTCAGGTAACAACAGATGCTGGTGAGGACGTGGAGAAAGAGGAACACTACTCTATTGTTGATGGGATTTCAGGCTGGTCCTCAGAAAATTGGACATTCCACTACCTG
>NZ_JAAPBB010000560.1:0-307 GCF_019730395.1 Ochrobactrum sp. SFR4
GATAAGCGGTGTATTGCCGATCGCCTCGATCACAGAATTTGTAACACCTGACTGCACCATGATGACTGTCCTTTATGGCTGCTTTGCATGCAAATATCTGTTCCGAACCTATTGTTGCCCACCCGCTTATTCAAGGTAAGTTTTTCCGCTAAAATCAATAAGCCAATAAAAAACATCGCCGGAATGCTCTCCGGCGATGTTTTCATTTCAATGGAATGCAGAAATTGGACAAGCTGATAAATCAGCTATTCCAGTCCTGTCCGGCCCGTTTTTTATTACGGTGGAAGGTTTTCTTATTCGCTGGCTT
>NZ_JAAPBB010000561.1:0-307 GCF_019730395.1 Ochrobactrum sp. SFR4
CAGAAACAAGGCGTTCATAAAACAGGTTGTTAACGGATTTACCGTTCACGGATACTTCAATAAATGGGTGTGTACGGCTCATCAGTCCCAAAGCCTCTTTATTGATGTTTCGGTTTGAATAGAGAATTCCGGCAATTGGACTGTCATGCCAAACGGAAGAATGACGTGGTCAGCAATGCCCGGATTAGCCAGCAATGTGGCCTCAACATACCCTGCAAGTTTTCCAGCCTGCACACGATCCCGCAAAGCAGAATAGGCATGCTCAAAGCAAAGCTGGTCGATAATAATATCTTCCTGATTAACCGTG
>NZ_JAAPBB010000562.1:0-307 GCF_019730395.1 Ochrobactrum sp. SFR4
TATCCGGATCAGCTTTCCGGCGGGCAGCAGCAGCGCGTCGCTATTTGCCGTGCTTTGGTCTATGAGCCGCGTGTATTGCTGATGGACGAACCGCTTTCAAACCTTGATGCGAAACTCCGCGAAGAAGCACGCTACTGGATACGTAAGCTGATCCTCGATCTCGAAATCTGCGGTGTCCTTGTTACCCATGATCAATCCGAAGCGCTCGCCGCGTCGGACAATATCCTGCTGTTGCGTAACGGAGCCATTGTGCAGGAAGGAACGCCGCAGGATATTTATACCAAGCCAAAGAGCTTCTATGCAGCTG
>NZ_JAAPBB010000563.1:0-306 GCF_019730395.1 Ochrobactrum sp. SFR4
GATGCTTCTGTAAAAGGTGATCAGGCTAAACTGCTTGGCAACCTGACCAACAAGCGTCGCGACACATACAACTTCATGTCACGTTTCAACCTGAACATGACAACTGCTTCCGAAACTGAACTCGGCACACTGAAGACATTCTCCAGCGTTCGTTTCCAGTACGAAAACGGCGACACTGCTAAGAGCTCCGGTTCCCTGCGTTACGGCTACATCCAGCTCGGTGGTCTGCGCGTTGGTCTTGACGAATCCGCATTCGTAACCTTCCCAGGTTACTATGGCGACGTCATGAACGACGACGTAATCCTC
>NZ_JAAPBB010000564.1:0-306 GCF_019730395.1 Ochrobactrum sp. SFR4
GCCCGAGGCGGTCGAGCTTCCAGACCACCAGCACATCGCCGTCGCGCAGGGATTTCAGGCAGGCGGCCAGTCCGGGCCGATCGTCGCGGCCGCCGGAAGCTCGATCCTCATAGATATTGTCCTGTTCGACGCCGGCGGCGCGCAGGTCGTCGTGCTGCAGATCGAGGGACTGGGAGCCATCGGCTTTGGAGATGCGAGCGTATCCGATCAGCATGTTTCTTAAACGGTGGTTTGAGGGGGGGGCGCTGGCCACGAATGATTTGTTCGCTGGAAATGTATCTCAACCAGCTTCATAAACAAAGCGTC
>NZ_JAAPBB010000565.1:0-306 GCF_019730395.1 Ochrobactrum sp. SFR4
TTTTGCTGTTGCCGCGTTTCCTGCCCTTCTCGGCCGACACCCATGTTGCGGCGACCGTCATAGGTCAGGACCGATGGAACGCCGGCGTCACCATGATGCGGGTGGCCGATCCCCGAAGCTGGCGCGGCGTGGCCGATTCCTCGCAGCTCGTGCGCGACAATGCCGAGGCGATCGGGCAATGCGCCGAGGCCGCGCGCACGGCCGGTTCAGATCAGCAATGCACCATCACCGTGAAAGCGCCGGCAGCACCGGCGCAGTAGGGTTGTGGGGGGACACCAGTTATTTCGGGAGGTTTTCTTCCGCCTC
>NZ_JAAPBB010000566.1:0-306 GCF_019730395.1 Ochrobactrum sp. SFR4
GGGAGGGGATCGCCAACGAGCGCCTTGCGATGGCCGGGCTAGATATTCGCATTGACCATCGTTCGCACATGGAGCGCGGGCTAGAGATCGCGCCGACCGAGCATATGGGCGTCCATGCCACGCAGATGGAGCGGCGCGGCCTCGACGTGTCGCGGTCGCGGCTGGACGAGGAAGCGGCCCGGCGCAATGCCGAGCTGATCCGAGAGAAGCCCGAGCAGGTTCTAACCCTCATCACCGGCGAAAAGAGCGTGTTCGACCGGCACGACGTTGCGCGGGCGCTGCATCGCTACATCAACGACGACCCGC
>NZ_JAAPBB010000567.1:0-306 GCF_019730395.1 Ochrobactrum sp. SFR4
GCCAACAACAAAAAGCTTATTCGCATCTTCCCGGGCAAGAAAAGAGGCCGCCAGAGCAGATACTGCAACTGTGCGACGGCTTGTTATTGTACCACCATCGATTGTAGCGAGATGCGCACCGGTACCGCTGTCATATAACAAATAGCTTGATGTCAGCCCCGGCAATCCTTTTTTAGCATTGCCCGGAAAAACATTAACCAGCTTAACACCAATAAAGCCATCATCTCCGTGTTTTTCCTGCCATGCAGGCATCAGAAGCAACGTAGCAGCTTCCTCACCCGGCACAGGAATTGTGTGGTGATGGCG
>NZ_JAAPBB010000568.1:0-306 GCF_019730395.1 Ochrobactrum sp. SFR4
CGAAGAAGGGGCCGTGCTGATTTTTGACGATGTGACCGGTCGCATTGAGGCCGAGGCACAAATTCAGCATATGGCACGCTATGATGGCCTGACAGGACTGCCGAACCGCTTCTATTTTGAAACGCTGGTTCGCTCGCTGACAACCGGTAATAAGCCGGATGATCTGGTGGCCTTAGCTGTCATCGATCTCAATCATTTCAAGCATGTGAATGATACTTACGGTCATCATGCCGGCGATGAATTGTTGCGACAGTTTGCCGAACGCATGGCAGGCCTTGATCCGCAGCGCTTTGTGGCATCGCGTTT
>NZ_JAAPBB010000569.1:0-306 GCF_019730395.1 Ochrobactrum sp. SFR4
GCTGAGTTTCAGACCATCCCAAAACTACTAAAAAACAAATGGTTTCAAAAAAAAGGTCATTATTTCGGACGCATGGGGTCTAGGCTCTTACGTCGCAAAGATGATCGGCATCATTTAATAATCGGACCAACTCGCTCTGGTAAGGGTATCAGCTATGTCATTCCAAATGCCCTTACGCATGAAGGTTCAATGATCGTAACTGACCTGAAAGGCGAAGTGTTTGAATTAACTGCTGGCTATCGACGCAAAAAAGGAAATGCGGTTTTTCTTTTTGCTCCTGGGAGTGAGAATACAAACCGCTGGAAT
>NZ_JAAPBB010000570.1:0-305 GCF_019730395.1 Ochrobactrum sp. SFR4
CGTCTTCATCATTAACTGCGCTAATAATTAATCAGAGCGGTACCGGCCGGAGCGGAAACTGTACTTTGGCAGTACCGTTCTGATTAACTGCCCGATATTTTAATAATCGGGCTGCTTGGTTGATTTCCGGCCGGTGCATCAGGCTCCGGCCGGTAATGATTTTTCTTATTCACCACCACCGAGGGAGTGAACATAGATTGCCAGCTGCTTAACAGTGGTATCGCCGAGACGAACTTCCCATGCCGGCATCACACCGTGTTGAGGTTTTCTGACCTGTTTGGCAATATCAGCTTCAGACGAACCAT